>JBJETA010000048.1:0-17624 GCA_051883075.1 Anaerovoracaceae bacterium | reverse complement strand
GAACCTGTTGCAGCTGCAGAAAAGAAGGACAAGTATGCAGGAACACAGACTAAGAAGAACCTTGAAGCTGCATTTGCAGGAGAATCAGGTGCAAGAAATAAATACACTTACTTTGCTTCCGTTGCGAAGAAAGAAGGATATGAGCAGATATCAGCTCTGTTCCTGAAGACTGCAGAAAATGAAAAAGAACACGCAAAGATGTGGTTTAAGGAACTTAATGGTATCGGTGATACAGTAGCAAATTTAAATTCAGCTGCAGACGGTGAAAATTATGAATGGACTGACATGTATGATGGCTTTGCAAAGACTGCAGATGAAGAAGGTTTCCCTGAACTTGCGGAAAAATTCCGTATGGTAGGTGCTATTGAAAAGCATCATGAAGAACGTTACCGTGCATTGCTTAAGAATGTTGAAACAGCACAGGTATTTGAAAAGAGTGAAGTTAAGATCTGGGAATGCCGCAACTGCGGACACCTTGTAGTGGGAACAAAGGCTCCTGAACTTTGCCCTGTATGTGCACATCCAAAGAGCTATTTTGAAATAAGAGAAGAAAATTATTAATATAAAAGATAAGATAAGCTAAGAATGGGGCTGTGCATATTGCACAGCCCCTTGCTATTACAAAACATTTATTATTCTTATGATTCTCTTTTTACCCTCCGCATCAAAAGAGGAAAGCAGTCTTATTATTTCAGTATCAAGAGCCAGAGCTTTGTTCTCATACTGTTCCGACAGCAGGTAATCAATGCTTGTGTTAAGAGCATTTGATATGGCAAGAAGAACATTTAAAGAAACTTTTGTGTGATTGTTCTCTATATTACTTATATGTGAAGTATTACATCCAACCAGTTCTGCAAGGTTTTCCTGAGTCAATCCCTTTTCCTGACGGACTTCTTTTATTTTTATTCCCAATTTACCGTAATCCAGTCCCTGATTCAATATGAAAAAGCTCCTTTCGATTTGCTTATATAAGTATATTTATGTTCTAATTGTAATGTTTCGTGTTTTGTGTTAGAATAACCTATATAAATTAAAAATACTTATATAAACAAATAGCGTGGTTGAGTCGGACTAAATGTAAGTATATGTAGGAGATAGGAGAATATTCTCAGATAATAAAATTTATTTTAGTGAAATGGAAATAATATGGAGCTATCAATAAAGACTATTATGCTTATTAACGGCATTGCCGGAGAAAAGGATAAATACACCAGAGAACATTCAATACGGGTTGCGGAATATTCGAAAATAATTGCGGAAGAAATGAGATGGGACAAAGACAAAATAGATAAGCTATATAAGACGGCTCTGCTTCACGATATCGGCAAAGTAGGAGTAAGTGCAGAAATCCTAAATAAGCCGGGGAGACTGACGGAGGAAGAATATAACAAAATGAAAGAGCACACTGTTATAGGAAGCATGATTTTAAAAAAAATCCCACTCCTTTCGTATGCGGCGCCCGGGGCGGAATTCCATCATGAGCGGTATGACGGTAAGGGGTATCCGTCGGGGCTGAGCGGAAATGAAATACCTATTGAAGCAAGAATCATCGCAGTTGCCGATGCTTTTGATGCCATGAATTCTGATAGGATTTACAGAAAAAAACTTGAGAAAGAGCAGATTATGAATGAATTGAAATCGGGCAGAGGAACACATTTCGACCCCGATATTATAGACGCATTTCTGGAAAAAGCAGAAAAAATACTTTATGAAGATAGCACAGATAAAAGGAAATAAAAAACTCGGAAGCTCCAGTTTTGGGGATTCCGAGTTTTTTATTTTAGCGTAGCCTTTTATATCTGTCTCCAAGAACCTGCTTCAGAAATTCCGAAAAAGCTGCGCAGTAATCAGGTGAATCAAAATCGCGTTTACATATGATGGATGCCTGGCTTGCATTTAGATAAAAGAAGAAATAATCTTTTGTTTCCAGCACACTGAAAAGCTTTTCATAAGGAATCTCGGCCGTCGAATTAATAACACTGTTTTCGGTTGTAAAGCTGTTCTCCATAAATGTCAGGGTACTGTAAGTATCAAAGGTACCAAGCTTATCGGAGCTTATGCGGCGCTTTATCATTCTTTCTATTTTAAAATGCAGAACCAGAAATGCAGCTGCCATAAATATAAGCCAGCATATGAATATTGAGACCGGGCTTAAACCTGCAGGCTCGTAGTTTACAAGGAAGCTCAGTATTAATGCGAAAACTGCCAGACCCGGTATGAAAAATCTGTTTTTCCTGAAAACCGAAAAACGCAGAAACTTCCTGTAATCTTCTTTCCCAATTGCAGTATGTACTGTAAATTTAATTTCGTTCATTATTAATTACCCCTCTTTCAAAGATACTACTGATATACATTTTATAACAATATCAGAAATAAGGCAATGCGAGGGTGCAGGAAACTGCACCATGAGCTTGTTATATAAAAAAGGCATATAAACGAATTCTGCAAAAAATATGCGATAAACAGAATATAACAGTTGACAACAGTTAAACACTGTTATATACTGTTTACGAAAAGGGGCAGCAGAAATAAATATGAAAGGGGTAAAGAATGGAAAAAGAATTGAACATTATTGTAAACAGCTCATCGATGATACCTATCTATGAGCAGATAGTGAACCAGATAAAAGCAGGTATTGTAAGCGGCAGGCTGACTGCTGAAACTGCACTGCCTTCGGTCCGGACCATGGCAAAGGACCTAAAGATAAGTGCACTTACGGTAAAGAAGGCTTATGACAGCCTTGAAGAGGAGGGGTTTGTTGTCACGGTACATGGCAAGGGGACATTTGTAGCGGCTTCAAATCAGGAGCTTATCAGGGAGGAACAGACAAGGGAAATCGAAAAGAGATTTGAAGAAACAATTATAAAGGCAAGGCAGTGCGGACTTAATGATGAGGAAATAAGAGATATATTCGAAATTTTGATGGAGGGGCAGAGATGAACATAGAAAAAGTGCAGAGCCGGGAATGCGAGAACTGGCTGGAAATGAAAAATGTTGCGAAAATATATGACGGGTTCAGACTGGATTGCAGTATGAAGCTGCCAAAAGGAAGAATTACCGGATTGGTGGGAGCAAACGGTGCCGGTAAAAGTACGGCTTTCAAGGCAATTCTTGATGTGATCCATCCGGACGGCGGAGATATCAGGGTGTTTGGAAAGGAGCCGGGAAAACTTACGGGAGAAGAGAAGGAGCGGATTGGAGTAGTCTTGGCTGAGTCGGGCTTCACAGCATATATCACGGTTAAGGACATTACAAAGATTATGAAAAGTATGTACAGAGCATTTGATAATGACCTGTTTGTGAGAAAGTGCAAAGAATTCGGATTGCCGATGGACAAGAAAATAAAAGAATTTTCCACAGGTATGAAATCAAAACTGAAAATGCTTCTGGCTGTGAGCCACAATGCAGATATCCTTATTCTGGATGAGCCAACTTCGGGACTTGATGTTGTGGCAAGGGATGAAATGCTTAATATGCTTAGGGAATACATGGAGCAGGATGAAAACCGCTCAATACTGATAAGCTCACATATTTCTTCGGATTTGGAAAACCTGTGTGATGATCTATACATCATAGATGAAGGAAGCATTGTCCTATATGAAGAAACTTACCGGCTTACAGAGGAGTACGGAATAATAAAAATGGATGAGGCACAGTTTGAAAGGATAGAGAAGAACCACATAATCAGATACAAGAAGGAAAATTACGGGTACAGCTGCCTTACGGCACAGAGAAGCTTTTTTTCTGAAAACTATCCCGAGTTGACCGTACAGAAGGGAAAGATTGATGATATTATTCTTTTGATGATAGGGGGTAAAAATATATGAAGGGATTGATTATAAAGGATTATTGTCTTATGTTTCAGCAGAAGACATCAATGTTTTTTATGCTGGCGCTGGCTGTGCTGTTTAATTTTACATTTGAGGGACTGTTTGGGGCAGGATATCTTACTATGGTAGCTGTTATGATGGTGATTGGAACCATAAGCTATGATGAGTTTGACAACGGATATCCGTTCCTAATGACACTTCCCGTAAGCAGAAGAGAGTATGTAAAGGCAAAATATGTTTTTGCATTATCTTTTTGCGGAATAGCATGGCTGGTGGGAGTGGCCACCTGTGTATTGTATGAAATGATGATAGGGGGAAATGTAAACCTTCCGGAAACAATTTCCGAAACAGTTGTATTTATTCCTATGGTACTGATTTTTCTGTCGGTTGTATTTCCTCTCCAGTTCAAATTCGGTACGGAAAAAGGAAAAATTGTAACCTTGTGCTTTTTGGGTGCAATTGTGGCTGCAATATTTGTCGGAGCCAAAAGCAATACTTTCATAAATACTGCAGGTGATATATTGGACGGAGCAGAAAGTGCCGTGAATCTGACAGCTGTATCAATCGTAGTGATGGCAGTATCACTGGCTGCCATATTTATTTCCTATGGCATAAGCAGCAGAATTATGGAAAAGAAAGATTTTTGATGAGAACGGCAGGAGGGAAGCCACGGCCATTAACAAACCTGAAGTGCAGATTGCCTGATTGAAAAATATGTGATAAAATCTCTTAAAATGTATTTTGAGAGGTGTATGTACAAATGAAAAAGACAAAAGGATTTATCGCAGAGTTTAAAGAGTTTATATCGCGCGGCAGCGTAGTTGACCTGGCTGTCGGCGTTATCATTGGCGGAGCTTTCACAACTATCGTGAATTCTCTGGTAAATGACATAGTAATGCCTGTTATAGGACTTATCATAGGAGGTATCGATTTTACCAGCCTGAAGTATACGCTTCCTGTCGCAAACGAGGACGGAACTGCAGCGGCAATCTGCTACGGAAATTTCATTCAGAATGTCGTAAACTTCCTGCTGATTGCTTTTGTTATCTTCTGTGTTGTGAAATTTATAAACGGTCTTCGCAGAAAGGAAGAGGCAAAAGTTGAAGAACCTGCGGCACCTGCCGAACCGTCTGAAGACATCCTGCTTCTTAGGGAAATCAGGGATTCATTAAAGGATAATAAATAACGGGAAAAAGCCGTAAGTTGTACTTGCAGAGGTGAAAGCTATGAAAAAGGGACTTGTTCTTGAAGGCGGCGGTATGAGAGGCATTTATACAGCCGGAGTTTTAGATGTCTTTCTCGATAATGACCTGGATTTTGACGGAGTAATCGGAGTTTCCGCCGGAGCAATCCACGGATGCTCATATCTGTCAAAGCAGAGGGGAAGAAATATAAGGTATTATAAAAAATATTGCCGGGACAAAAGATTTATGAGCTTCAGAAATCTTATATTGACAGGCGATTTTGCGGGAGAACAGTTCTGCTATCACGACCTGCCGGAAAAGCTTGATGTATATGATTTTGAAACCTTTAACAAGTCTGATGCGGAGTTTTATGTCACCTGCAGCAATCTGGAAACAGGTGAAGCGGAGTATTTCAGACTTACCGATATGAAAGCTGATGTAGACTATATGCGTGCTTCGGCATCGCTTCCTTATTTTGCGAGAATAGTTGAACTTGAAGGGAAAAAGCTCCTTGACGGGGGATGTACTGACAGCATACCGGTTGAAGCCTTCAGAAACATGGGCTTTGAAAAGTGTGTGGTTGTCCTGACACGGGATGAAAGCTATGTAAAGAAGCCTGAGATGACAGCTCCTGCAAGGCTTTGCTACAGAAAATATCCGAAGTTCATCGAAGCATTGAAAAACAGACATAACAGATACAACGAAACGGTGAAAAAAATAAAGAAACTGGAGGAAGCGGGAGAAATCTTTGTTATACGTCCGAGTGTTGAACTGACTATAGGCCGCATTGAGGCAGATCCGGACCGGCTTCAGAAGGTTTATGATATTGGGGTAAAGGATGCCCGGGAGCAGATGGAAGCCCTTAAAACATGGCTTGCCGATTAGTGCAGATGCTGCAAATTTGTGCTGAAACCGTTTAAAATCCCGGCTCAATTTGTAAATTTGTTTTAAAAACTAAATAAAATAATGAAAATTGTGCATTTTGACATTGAAATGCACAATTTTTAGTGCTATACTACAAATTGTACTACCAAATAGTAGAGATAGTAGGAGGAGAAAACAATGAACAAGAAAATTTTAACTTTGGTCGTTGTGTTGTCACTTGTAGTAGGTTTGGTTGGATGCGGAGCAGCGGCTCCAAATGAAGAAGGCGCATATCGCATAGGTATCTGCCAGTTAGTACAACACGAGGCATTAGATGCAGCTACACAGGGCTTTAAAGATCAGCTGATAGCTGAATTCGGAGAAGACGGAGTTATTTTTGATGAACAGAACGCACAGAATGATTCACCGACTTGTGCAACTATTATTAACGGTTTCGTATCGGGAGGAGTAGACCTTATCATGGCAAATGCTACACCTGCACTTCAGGCTGCAGCAGCAGGAACCAATACTATTCCTATCCTGGGAACTTCCGTAACAGAATATGGTGTAGCTTTGGAAATTAAAGATTTTAACGGTACTGTAGGAGGAAATATCTCAGGTACATCTGACCTTGCACCTCTTGACGGACAGGCAGAAATGATTAAGGAACTGTTCCCTGATGCAAAGAATATAGGTCTTGTATACTGTTCTGCAGAAGCAAATTCACAGTATCAGGTAGATACTATCAAGTCATATCTGGAAGAAATGGGATACAACTGTGAATTTTACGCATTCTCGGATTCAAATGACTTAGCTTCAGTTGCTACACGTGCTGCTGAAAAATCAGATGTTATATATGTTCCTACAGACAATACTGTAGCTTCAAATGCGGGCATTATCGACAATATATGCCAGCCTGCGGGAGTTCCTGTAGTAGCAGGTGAAGAAGGCATATGTGCAAAGTGCGGAGTGGCAACTTTAAGTATAAGCTACTACGACTTAGGCGTTGAAACAGGTAAGATGGCAGCCAAGATTTTAAGAGGCGAAGCGAATATTTCAGAAATGCCTGTATCTTATGTAGAAAACGTACAGAAGAAGTACAACAAGACTATCTGTGACAATCTGGGAATCAAGATTCCTGACGGTTATACAGCTATTGAATAACATTGAATATTAAAATGTTGCAGCATAGATGCAATAAAATATAAATAATAAAGTATGAATTAGTACATTTGGTAGGTAGTATAAAAGTAGGTAAGTAGGAGAAAGTGGAAAATGAGCTTGATGATATTTTTAAATGCTCTGCCCGGGGCAGTTGCCCAGGGACTGATATGGGGCATTATGGCTATAGGCGTGTTTCTGACATTCAGAGTTCTGGATATTGCCGATTTGACAGTTGACGGAACCATGTGCACAGGCGGTGCCGTATGCCTGATGATGATGCTTGCGGGCGTAAATCCATGGATTGCGCTTGCAGCGGCTATTCTGGCAGGTATGGCGGCAGGGTTTGTAACGGGAATGTTCCATACTTTTATGGGGATTCCGGCTATTTTGGCCGGCATTCTGACACAGCTTGCGCTGTATTCCGTAAATCTTAAGATTATGACTAAAGCAAATCAGTCTATAAATGTAGATAAGTATGATTTGTTGGTTTCTCTGAGATATGTAAAGGGTGTGCCATTGAGCCAGAACAGTATATTATTTACTGCAGTTATGATTGCTGTGGTTATAGCTGTTTTATACTGGTTCTTCGGTACAGAAGTAGGATGTGCAATCAGGGCAACAGGATGTAATGCTCACATGGCAAAGGCACAGGGTATTAACACAGAGAGAAACAAGGTTATAGGTCTGATGATTTCAAACGGTCTGGTAGCTCTTTCGAGTGCTCTTCTTGCACAGTATCAGGGCTTTGCCGATGTAAATATGGGAAGAGGCGCCATAGTTATAGGGCTTGCAGCGGTTATTATCGGAGAGGCTGTGTTCAGTAAGATTTTCCGTAATTTTGCGCTGAAGCTGTTTGCGGTTGTCATCGGCTCTATTGTTTATTATCTTGTAGTACAGATTGTAATTCTGATGGGTGTGGATACCGATTTACTGAAGCTTCTTTCAGCAGTGGTTGTGGCAATTTTCCTTGCCGTTCCGTACTGGCAGAAGACTTACTGGGCAAAGCCCGTAAGAAAAGGAGGTATGTAGCATGCTGGAAGTACAGAACATATACAAGACCTTTAACGCAGGAACCGTCAATGAAAAAACTGCGCTGAACGGACTTTCACTTACTATTGAAGACGGAGAGTTTGTCACTGTTATAGGAGGCAACGGTGCCGGCAAGTCCACACTGATGAATGCCATTGCAGGCACATGGACTGTTGACAGCGGCAAAATCATCATAGATGGGAACGATGTGACAAAGTTGCCGGAACATAAGCGTGCCGCATACTTGGGAAGAGTTTTCCAGGACCCAATGAACGGCACCGCGGCAAATATGGAAATAGAAGAAAATATGGCGCTGGCAAAGCGAAGAGGAAAAAAGAGAACTCTTCGCATCGGTATAAAAAAATCCGAAAGGGAAGAATACAGGGAGCTGTTAAAAGTTCTGGGTTTGGGTCTTGAAAACAGGCTCAGCAGCAAGGTAGGACTTCTTTCCGGAGGCCAGAGACAGGCATTGACGCTTTTAATGGCAACAATGCAGGCCCCTAAGCTTCTTCTGCTGGATGAGCATACGGCGGCATTGGACCCAAAGACAGCAGCAAAGGTGCTTGAAATCACAGAGATGATGGTTAAAAAGAGCAACCTGACCACACTTATGATTACGCACAATATGAGAGATGCAATTGCCCACGGCAATCGTTTGATTATGCTGAAGGACGGACAGATAATTCTGGACATCAAGGGAGAAGAAAAGCAGAAGCTTACGGTTGAACAGCTTCTCAGAAAGTTTGAAGAGGCCAGCGGTGAGGAATTTGCAAATGACGCTGCTATTTTAGGATAAGAGCTGGAATGACGGTTAGAGAATAAAAATCCGGTTAGAGTTCAGAAATAGGGCTCATTCATAAATAAAAAATAAAGTGTACTCTGCGCAGAAGCATGCGGGAGTACACTTTTTTGATACTTTCATATGCCCGGTATGCAGCTTACACAGCATATATATTTGATGGTTTGGCATATTACGTAAAATTTGAAAAACATTTTCATATATGTCATAATAAAAGGTACGGAGTTTTAGACGAAAGAAGTGATAAAATGACGCAAATTGTAAAGAAAAAAAGCTATGAAATGGATATGTGCAGCGGTCCGGTATTCGGAAAGATGCTGAAATACACCATACCTCTTATGCTTTCAGGTGTGCTTCAGCTTCTGTTCAACGCTGCGGACATAGTTGTTGTAGGAAGATTTGCAGGCGACAATTCGCTGGCTGCGGTAGGCTCAAATACAGCACTTGTCATGCTTCTTGTAAACCTGTTTGTCGGTCTTTCCATAGGTACAAATGTACTGGCAGCGCGTTATTACGGAGCCAGAAGAGATGAAGAACTGAGCAGAACCGTTCATACCTCCATGCTTTTGAGCTTCTGTAGCGGACTTCTTCTGACCTGTATAGGCATTTTCGGTGCGAAACAAGTCCTGATATGGATGAAGGCTCCTGATGAGGTTTTGTCGCTGGCGGTTATTTATCTGAGAATATATTTCCTCGGAATGCCCGCAACGATGATTTACAATTTCGGAAGCTCGGTTCTTCGTGCTGTCGGAGATACGAAACGGCCGCTTTATTACCTGACCTGTTCGGGAGTTATAAATGTTGTTTTAAACCTGATTTTTGTTATATTACTGAAGCTTGATGTTGCGGGAGTAGGACTTGCCACCGTTATATCCCAGTGTGTATCGGCAGGTCTTGTTATAAGATGCCTTATGAAAGAGGAGGGTGCAATAAAGCTTATTCCTAAAAAGCTTGCTTTTGACAGATATCTGCTGGGACAGATTCTGAGAATAGGACTTCCGGCAGGCTTCCAGGGTATGCTCTTCTCATTTTCAAATGTGCTGATTCAGTCCTCCGTAAACCTGTTCGGTGCGGTCGTTGTGGCAGGAAATTCAGCGGCTGCAAATATAGAAGGCTTTGTATATGTTGCCATGAACTCATTCTATCAGGCAACACTGTCATTTACGAGCCAGAACATGGGTGCGGGAAAATATGAACGGCTCACAAGAATCCTGCTTACGGGACTTGGCTGTGTATTTGCAGTGGGCGTGGTTCTGGGAGGAACCTGCACGCTGTTCGGACCGGAGCTTCTGGGAATCTACTCATCCAGCCCTGCTGTTATTGACGCGGGTATGTACCGTCTGAGGATTATATGTGCAACATATGCTCTATGCGGACTTATGGATGTTATGGTAGGGGGACTTCGCGGCATAGGTTACTCGGTAATGCCCATGATTGTATCCTTAATCGGAGCATGCGGTCTGAGAATCCTGTGGCTTGCAACGATTTTTCAAATACCGCAGTTTCACAATACAACGGTTATATATCTTTCATATCCTGTATCATGGATAATAACGGTAACAACACATGTTATCTGTTATATATGGGCCAGAAAGAAAATGAATAAAGAAATAAACGAAAGGAACAAGAACGATGAACTATAAAGAGGTACTTGAAAACGCACGTCCCGATATGGGGAAATTCTGTAAAGCCTGTCCTGTATGTGACGGTGCAGCATGCATAAATGTCATTCCGGGACCGGGAGCAAAGGGGGACAATGCTGTAAGAAATTATGAAAAATGGCATGAAATCAGACTAAACATGGATACAATATGTGAAAAAAGACCTGTTGATATGAGTGTTGAGCTTTTCGGAAAAACTTTCAGATATCCGTTTTTTGCGGCACCTATAGGTGCGGTAAACATGCATTACAGTGAAAAATATAACGATACAAGCTATAACAAAATAATGGTTGAAACCTGTGCGGCAGAAGGAATTGCAGCTTTTACCGGTGACGGTCAGGATGGTGATGTTGTCAGAATAGGTTCGGAGATTATAGGAAAAACGGGAGGAATAGGAGTTCCTACCATCAAACCGTGGACAATGGACATTATCAGGGAAAAGCTGGATATGGCAAGAGCGGCAGGTTCGTTTGCAGTAGCTATGGACATTGATGCGGCAGGTCTGCCATTTTTGAAAAACTCAGATGCGGGAAGCAAGACGGTGGAAGAGCTTGCGGAAATTATCAGGTATGCCCATGCTCCGTTTATTATAAAAGGAGTAATGACTGTAAAAGGTGCTTTAAAGGCAAAAGAAGCCGGTGCAGCGGCAATAGTGGTGTCAAACCACGGCGGCAGGGTTCTTGAACAATGTCCTGCTACGGCAGAGGTACTTGAAGAAATAGCTGAGGCTGTAGACGGCAGCATGAAAGTATTTGTGGACGGAGGCATACGCTCCGGCGGAGATATATTTAAGGCATTGGCGCTCGGCGCAGACGGAGTTCTGATATGCAGACCTTTTGTGCCTGCCGTGTTCGGCGGCGGTGAAGAAGGCGTAAAAGCTTATATCGCAAAGCTTGCAGGTGAACTTGAAGATGCCATGACTATGTGTGGGGCATCGTGCCTGTCTGAAATAACAAGGGATATGGTAAGAAAATAATAAAGAAAAGGGGAAAAGGATAAAATGCCGGAATTGAATAAAAGAGAAAAGGCTTTAAGAAGAAATGCAGCCGCATATATCCTTGTGACCGTATTATCGGTTCTTTTTATAGCAGTTGGTGCGAATATGCAGAAAGCCGAACTGCTCACAAGCAGCGATGAGTTTTTCAGGGCGGAGGTCATTGCCCTGGAGGATGTAAAGGTCAGTGAAATCAGTCTGGATAACGGCGCTTCGTCTGTATCAAACAAAAACATATATTTTAAAGGGGAGTTTAAAAGCGGTGAGCACAAAGGGGAGCAGGTCACCATGCTCCAGCATATAGACTATATGTATTCCGTGCAGGCAAAAACCGTGGAAAAGGGTGATGAAATCATTGTATCATATGCAGCTGACCCTGTAACTTCGGAAGAGTGCTGGATGTTTATCGACTATAATAAAATCGGCTTTATTCTGGGACTTTGCGCCGGATTTTTCGTGCTTATCCTGATCATAGGAAGATTGAAGGGTGCTGCGACAATAGTATCACTGGTGTTCACTGCGGCATCCATATTTATGGTATATATTCCGTCAATTCTGGCGGGAAGAAACATTTATCTGATGACAGCGGTGATATCGGTATATATCATATTGATGAGCTTAATTTTTATAAATGGCGTGAATATCAAAACTTTCTGTGCTATTTTAGGCAATGTCGGCGGTGTTGCGGTTGCGGGACTGCTTGCCTTTGTAATGAACGAACTTATGGGCATTACCGGGGTCGTAGATGAGGATTGCCTGTTCTTGCTCTATATAAACAGTGAGCATCCCATAGATTTAAAAGCCATAGTATGGGGAAGTATAGTGATAGGCTCTCTTGGAGCGGTTATGGATGTTGCCATGTCCATAGCTTCTGCCATGAATGAGCTGTCGGAAAACATGGGAAACAAGTCGCGCAACAGAATGATACGTTCCGGCATGAATATAGGAAAAGATGCCATCGGAACTATGACAAACACACTGATTCTGGCATATATAGGAGGAGCCCTGGCGACCGTGCTGCTGCTTGTGGCATCAAACAGGGATCCGCTTTCGCTTTTTAACATGGAAATGATAGTTGTTGAGATACTTCAGGGAATCATAGGAAGTACGGGAATACTTTTTGCCGTACCTGTTACGGTTGTGATTTCGGCATATTTATATAACAGAAACAGCGTAGGACGTACAGAAACAATGCGAAATGCGGACAAAAACAATGGATAGTGACAAAAATGTCGAACTATGATATAATATTTGCTTGTATTATCTAATATACACCTATCCGTTACAGTTTTGTTATTTAGAAGTTATTTTTCAGGAGGTAAACACTAAAAGAATGAAAAACAACATTATCGTCAGCCTACAGGATATCTCTGTGGAATACGATGGGGAGACAGTGCTTGAGCACTTTAACCTTGACATTGAAAACGAAGAATTTATTACCTTTTTGGGGCCATCAGGCTGTGGTAAAACGACAACCCTAAGAGCCATAGGCGGTTTCGTTCAGCCTGCTGCAGGTGATGTTTTTTTTGACGGTAAGAGAATTAACGAACTTCCGCCTTATGAGAGGCATGTAAACACTGTATTTCAGAGATATGCGCTGTTTCCGCATCTGAACGTGTTTGAAAATATTGCTTTCGGATTAAGGCTGAAGAAGATGGAAGAGGATCAAATCCGTAAAAAAGTAGAGGCAATGTTAAAACTGGTAAATCTGTCGGGATATGAAAACAGAAACATAAACCAGTTGTCAGGTGGACAACAGCAGAGAGTTGCCATCGCAAGGGCTCTTATAAATGAACCGAAAGTTCTGCTTTTGGACGAGCCTTTGGGAGCATTGGACTTGAAGCTGCGAAAAGAAATGCAGATTGAATTGAAGAAAATTCAGCAGGCATTGAAGATTACTTTCGTATATGTTACGCACGATCAGGAAGAAGCTCTGACTATGTCTGACAGGGTTATTGTCATGAAGGATGGAAAAATCCAGCAGGCAGGAACTCCACAGGACATTTACAACGAGCCTGTAAATGCGTTCGTAGCGGATTTTATCGGTGAAAGTAATATCATAAGCGGTGTTATGCACCGTGATTTTCTGGTTGAGTTTGCAGGGGTCAAATTTGAGTGTGAGGACAAAGGATTTGAACCTATGGAAGCGGTTGATGTCGTCATCAGACCGGAAGATATTGATGTAGTTCCCGTAGAGGAAGGAAAGATTACGGGACGCGTTACAGATGTTATTTTTAAGGGTGTACATTATGAAATAACGGTGAACGGGCACGGCTTTGACTGGTTGATACATTCAACTGACAGTCAGGAAGTAGGTGCCATGATAGGCATGACCGTAACACCGAATGATATACATGTTATGAAGAAAATGGAGGCATAGAAATGAGTTCAAAGAAAGCTGCTTACCCATACCTGTTATGGGCAGTGGTATTTGTTGCTGTGCCTCTTGGACTTGTTTTGTACTTTGCATTTACGGATTTACACGGAAACCTCAGCATGGAAAACCTTGTTATTGCGGGCAGATACTCTTCCGTATTTGTAAAGTCTATATGGCTGGCGGCAGTATCTACTGTCTTTTGTCTGGTTCTGGGTTATCCTATCGCATATCTGATGTCAAGAATGAAGGGTATCGGAAGCAGAACGCTTATGCTTCTGCTTATGCTTCCAATGTGGATGAATTTCTTGTTAAGAACTTATGCGTGGATGACTATTTTGGAAAATAACGGTATCATCAATCAGCTTCTTGGCATGATTGGCATAGGACCGTTGGAATTGATTAATACGCAGGGTGCGGTAGTCATGGGTATGATTTACAACTATATACCTTTTATGATTCTGCCCCTCCACTCTGTTATGGTGAAGATTGAAAATGATGTCATAGAGGCTGCTCATGATCTGGGAGCAGGTCCTAAAGACGTGTTTGCAAGAATCATTCTTCCTATGAGCAAGCCCGGCATAAAAACGGGTGTTATGCTTGTGTTCATTCCTGCTGTGAGTACCTTTATCATCTCACAGATGCTGGGAGGCGGACACAACCAGTTAATCGGGGACATTATCGAGCTGCAGTTCCTGGGAAATGCTTACAATCCAAATCTTGGTTCAGCGATTTCCTTAGTTCTGATGCTGCTTGTAATGTTATGCATGAGTGTATCAGGTTTTCTTGATGATGAAGGAGTGGAGGAAAGACTGCTGTGAAATGGTATTCAAAATCATATATCGGAGTATTTCTGGCATTTTTATATCTGCCTATCATGATACTCATAATCTTCTCTTTCAATGAGTCGAAGGGAAGAACCTTTACAGGATTCAGTACAAAGTGGTATATGGAGCTGATGCACAACACAGCTATTATGGATGCACTTTGCACGACCCTGATTGTTGCCTTTGTTTCATCTATTTTTGCAACCGTTCTGGGAACAGCGGCTGCAATAGGTCTTGAAAAGATGGATGCAAGATTTAAGGGCATTTTTATGAATTTAACTTATGTTCCTATCATAAATCCTGAGATTATCACAGGTGTATCGTTTATGCTGTTGTTTGTAACGGCTAAAAAGCTGTTTGCAAATTTCGGCATGGATTTTGAGTTCGGATGGGCAACGCTGATTATTGCGCACATCACGTTCAACCTTCCGTATGTTATCCTGACAGTGCTGCCAAAGCTTAGACAGATGGATAATTCGCTGATAGATGCGGCTATGGACTTGGGCTGCAACCCGCTGCAGGCATTTATGAAGGTAACGATACATGAGATAAAACCGGGCATTATCGCGGGCTTTATCATGGCGCTTACATTCTCTATGGATGATTTTGTTGTATCTTACTTTACAACGGGAGCAAAGCACCAGCCTCTGTCCGTTATGATTTATGCCATGACGAAGAAGAGGGTAAGTCCTGAGATAAATGCGCTTTCAACCGTTATATTCCTTGTTATCATGCTGGTTCTGATTGCTGTAAATGTTGCCGAAAGAAGGGCGGACAAAAAGGTAAGACAGAACAACATAAGGATGAAAGGCGGTGCGGTAAGTGAAAAATAGCATTATTGAGTCTGTAAAAAAGAATCTGGGAAGAGCTGCTGTTTTATGTCTGTGCGCAGCGGTGCTTTTCAATATTCCTGTTGTATACACTTTTGCGGACGATAATGAAAACGGTTATGATACGGAATATTATTCGCGTTTCAAAGATGATGATATTTCAATAAACGTATATAACTGGGGCGAATATATCTCAAACGGTGAAGACGGGCTGATGGACATCAACGCTGAGTTTGAAAAGCTTACGGGCATTACCGTGAACTATTCGAACTATGAAACAAATGAAGGCATGTATGCAAAGCTGAAAAGCGGTGCAAACTCATATGATGTAATATTTCCGTCGGATTACATGGTTTCGAGAATGATTCAGGAAAATATGCTTCAGCAGCTGGATTTTAACAATATCCCGAACATGAAGTATATAGGAAAGGAATTCCTGAATCCTGAGTACGACCCGGAAAATCTTTATTCTGTTCCGTATACATGGGGTCGTGTTGCCATCATATACAATAAAAAGCTGATAGGACACGAAATAAATGATATTGCGGAGCTGTGGAACCCTGAATATTCAGGTAAAATACTGATGTTCAAGAACTCAAGGGATGCTTTTGCACTTGCACTTGAACGGTTGGGATACAGCCTGAATACGGAGAACAAATCAGAGCTTGATGAAGCTGCGGAGCTTTTAAAACAGCAGAAACCGCTGGTTCAGGCATATGTAATGGATCAGATATTTGATAAAATGCAGGGAAATGAGGCATGGATTGCTCCTTACTATGTAGGAGACTACTATATAATGAAGGAAGTAAATCCGGATTTGGAAGTATATATACCTGAAAATACAAATATCTATTATGATGCGGCATGCATCCCTACATGTGCTAAGGAAAAGGAAGCTGCCGAAATGTATATAAATTTCCTGAATGAACCTCAGGTTGCTGCAGACAATGCGGAATTTATCATGTATTCCACACCAAATATGGCGGCAAAGGAGCTGTTGGATGAGGAAATCAGCGAAAATCCTGATTTTTATCCAAGTGAAGAGGAGTTGGAAGGTACTGTTCCGTTCATAAATCTGTCTGAAGAAACAAACCTGTATATAGACCAGCTCTGGACTGATATACTTTCTTCGGATGCGGCATATTTAGACTGGGTAATGCCCGTATTTGTGGTTTTATCAGTGCTTGTGATAGCATTTAACAGCTACAGGAAGAGAAAAAAGAAGAAAAAGGATCTGGACATTTTATAGAGTCTGAATAGAAACAGCGGTACCGGACGTTGCAAACCACACCCGGTACCGCTATAATTTTAGTTAAAGAAAAAGGAGGTATAAAAATGGTACAGGAAATCATGGAATTTAACAAAAAATTTGTAGAAAATAAAGAATATGAAAAATATATTACCAACAAATATCCGGATAAAAAGCTTGCTGTGCTTACCTGTATGGACACAAGACTTCTGGAACTTCTGCCTGCGGCTCTGGGACTCAGAAACGGGGATGCCAAGATAATAAAAAATGCGGGAGGTATGGTGGTTCATCCTTTCGGAAGTGCAGTGCGAAGTCTTCTGATTGCCGTACTTGATTTAAAGGTTGAGGAAATCATGGTTATAGGGCACACAGACTGCGGAGTGCAGCATGTTGATTCAGGTAAAATGATAGAAAAGATGAAGGCAAGGGGTATATCGGAGGATGATATAAATATGCTTCATTACTGCGGAGTAGAATTTGACACATGGCTTGGTGGATTTGACTGTGTGGAAACATCGGTAAAAAATTCCGTGGAAACACTGAGGAAGCATCCTCTCATGCCGAAGGATGTGAAAATCGGAGGCTTTATCATAGATACTGTTACGGGAGAGCTGACGCAGCTTGTATAGGGTATCTGAACGGAACACCTTTATAGATAATGTAATAAAAAGCTTAATAAAAAGACTGCCGGATGAGCCTTCATACAAGAGTGAGAGGCTTAACCGCAGTCTTTTTTATTTCCTAATTAAGCGTTCAGTTTTGCAGCAGCTTCGGCACCTGTCATGCCTTCTTTTATGCCAAGTTCGGCAGCCTTTGGTG
>JBJETA010000047.1:0-17728 GCA_051883075.1 Anaerovoracaceae bacterium | reverse complement strand
TTGACGGACTGGCTTCAGGCGTGACAGTGTTTGTTTCGCTGTTTTTTGCTGTTGTGGCGGTAAAATTCGGAGTTGTCGCAGGAGGAATATTTAATTCCGCTCTGGCAGGCGCATGTCTGGGATTTCTTATGTTTAACAGGAATCCTGCCAAGGTATTTATGGGAGATACAGGTTCGCTTGCACTTGGAGGAGGACTTGCGGCTGCGGCAATCATTATGAACATGGAGCTTCTGCTTCCGGTTGCGGGACTTCTTTTTGTACTTGAAGCCCTTTCGGTAATAATCCAGGTAGTCAGCTTTAAGACTACGGGAAAGAGAGTTTTCAAGATGGCGCCGCTTCATCATCATTTTGAATTGTGCGGTCTGAAGGAAACCCAGGTAGTGGCGTTGTTCTGGGGCTTTACCGTGCTTTGTTGCGCGGTCGGCCTGATTATTATATAGATTTTATACATTACAAAAAGTATATGGGTAATGGCTGAAACAGTGAAGGGAATAAAAAAATGAACGGCAAAGATATGAAAAACAAAAAGGTACTTGTTGTGGGAATGGGCAAATCCGGCATAGCTGCGGCAGAGGCTCTGATTAAGCTGGGAGCAGAGGTTTATGTCCAGGATTCAAAGAAGCCGGAGGATGTGGATACCAAGCTTAAAGAGTATTTGGATGCACATGGTGCAATCTGTTATTTCGGTGAGAAACCCGGATGTATAGATAAAATAGACATGATGGTTTTAAGCCCGGGAGTACCGTTAGAGGTTGATTTTGTAAAGGAAGCAGAAAAAAAAGGTGTTGAAATCATCGGTGAACTGGAGCTTGCATACAGGGTGGGCAGCGGCAGCTATGTTGCCATTACCGGAACAAACGGAAAAACTACAACAACGACTCTCGTAGGAGAAATTTTTAAAAATGCCGGAAGAAAAACTCATGTTGTGGGAAATATAGGCGTTGCAGTCGTATCGGCATCACTGGATGCAGAGCCTGACGCATGGCTTGTAACTGAAGTAAGCAGCTTCCAGCTTGAAACAATAAAAGATTTTAAGCCGGTTGTATCAACTATACTGAATCTGACACCTGACCATCTGAACAGACATCATACCATGGAAAACTATGGTGCGGCAAAGGCGAGAATATTTGAAAATCAGGATGAAAACGGATTTTATATAGCAAATTTTGATGACCCTGCAAGCTTTGAACTCAGCAGACAATGCAAAAATGCAAAGGTTGTTCCTTTCAGTAAGACGGAAGAGTTTGATTTCGGGGTTTATGTAAAAGACGGAAGCATTGTTATAAATGACGGGAAAAAAGAGCCTGTAGTTTTGTGCGGAACGGAAGAACTTAAGATTCCGGGAGCACACAATCTTGAAAATGCTCTTGCGGCATCGGCACTTGCGTATTTTGCGGGTATTGAACCTGATGTGATAGCGGACACTCTCAGGAGCTTCCAGGGAGTGGAGCACAGACTTGAATACTGTGATACAGTAGACGGAGTGAAGTTTGTAAATGACTCAAAGGGAACTAACCCTGATGCTTCGGTAAAGGCTATTGATGCCATGAAAGAGAATATTATCCTTATAGCGGGAGGCTATGACAAGGGTTCTGATTTTACGGATTTTATAAAATCATTTAACGGAAGAGTAAAGTGTATGGTGCTTTTGGGCAATACTGCTCCAAAGATAAAGGAACAGGCTGAGGCTGTTGGATTCCGTAACATAATTATGGCACGGAACATGGAAGAGTGTGTAAGTGAAGCTTTCAAAACAGCAGAAGCGGGAGATACCGTACTGCTGTCTCCTGCGTGTGCAAGCTGGGATATGTATAAATGTTTTGAGGAGCGGGGCGAGCATTTTAAAAAATGTGTAAGCAGCCTAAAAAATTGATTTTGAGGTCAGGGCGCAGATGGCGAAAAAAATGTTAAAGGCAAAAAATGAAAAGAAAACAGCCAAAAGTGCCGCAGGAGCTGCGGCGGGAACAAAAACAAAGAAGAAAAAGACAACAAACCGCAGGCTGAAAAAAAAGACCATGAAATCGGGAGATTTCCCACTGGTTATACTTACACTGGGAATACTGATTTTCGGGATTACCATGGTTTTCAGTGCCAGCTATTATACATCAATAAATGATGCGGGGAATCCATATGCTTATTTAATCAGAGATGCGGTATGGGCTGCTGCAGGTGTGGCAGCGATGATTGTTGTTGCGAATATCGATTATCATGTGTTTTTCAAATATGCCAGACCGATTATGTATATCAGTATTGTTCTGCTGGTTCTCCTTCTGACTCCTTTGGGAATAGAACGAAACTATGCTACAAGATGGCTGGGTGTGGGAGGCATAACAATCATGCCGGGTGAGCTGGCAAAGCCCGCGGCTATTATATTTACATCATGGTTTCTGAGCAAAGATCCGGGAAGGATAAAATCACTTACCAGAGGTGTTATGCCGCTGCTGCTTCTGTGCGGCGTTTATGCAGGACTGATTATTGTCCAGCCTAATCTTTCTACTGCAATCACGGTATGTATCATCATCATAGGAATCATGTTTGCCGCAGGGCTCAACTATGTTTATCTGCTTGGACTGATGGGAGCGGGAGTATTTGGAGTAGGTGCACTTCTTATTCTGAATCCGGAAAGCCACTGGATGAAGCGTATGACAAGCTTTATGGATCCGTTTGCCGACCCGCTGAACACGGGATATCAGGTAGTACAGTCACTTCTGGCATTGGGTTCCGGAGGCTTGTTTGGACTGGGGCTTGGAAAGAGCATACAGAAAAATCTGTATTTGCCTGAACCGCAGAATGACTTTATATTTGCCATCATAGCTGAAGAACTTGGATTTATCAGATGTCTGATACTGATGCTTGCGTATGTTCTTCTTGTATGGAGGGCAATCCACATAGCGTTAAATGCAGTGGACCTGTTTGGAACTCTGGTGGCTTCGGGCATAGCGGTTATGATAGGAATACAGGTTATTTTAAATATAGCAGTAGTGACTTCTTCAATGCCGGCAACAGGGGTAACACTTCCGCTGGTAAGCTATGGCGGCAATTCCATGGTCATATTTATGGGGTGCATAGGTATACTGCTTAACATATCGCGGCATTCAAAGATAAATTCCCCAACTCTGCCGGAGCCGGGGAAAAGACAGTAAACGGTTGTATAACAGCAGACGGCTGTACGAAAGAATGGAGGCAAGCTGATGAAAGTAATCATGACAGGCGGGGGAACCGGCGGACACATATATCCTGCTGTTGCCATCGCAGATAAGATAAAAGAAAAACAACCGGAAGCGGAAATCCTGTTTGTGGGAACAAAGAAAGGACTGGAAAAGGATCTGGTTCCACGAAGCGGATACCCTATAAAGTTTATTACAGTGAGCGGATTTAACAGGAAGAAGCTTTTAAAAAACGTAAAGGTAGTCCGTGAACTTTTAAAAGGAAGCGGAGAAGCGAGAAAGATAATAAAAGATTTTAAGCCGGATGTGGTTATAGGAACGGGAGGATATGTATGCGGTCCCGTGGTCCGTGCGGCCCATAAGCTGGGAGTGAAGACTTTTATACATGAGCAGAACGCTTTTCCGGGTGTCACAAACAAGCTTCTGGAAAAATATGTGGAAAATGTCTTTATCAGCTTTGACGAAGCGGGAAAATATTTCAAGAATAAGGAAAAGCTGATAGTTTCGGGAAACCCTGTAAGAAAAGCGTTCTATGAAGCAGAACCGGCGGAGGCAAGAAAAAAAATAGGTGAAAAAGAAGAGAATTTTATTGTACTTTGTTTCGGAGGAAGCAGGGGCGCCGGAAAAATCAATGAGGTTATGCTTGATGTTGCTGAAAGCCTAAATGGAGTAAAGGATATCTCACTGCATTTTGCAACAGGCAGTGCATATTATGATGAGATTATGGAGGAACTCGAGGAAAGAGACTTTGAAAATAAAGGCAACATTCATTTGAAAAAGTATATTGACAATATGCAGGATTATCTCGGCGCAGCGGATCTGGTGATAAGCCGCTCGGGAGCACTGACTGTTTCTGAAATAACCGTATGCGGAAAGGCGTCTGTTTTAATACCTTCCCCGAACGTGACGGGAAACCACCAGTATCACAATGCAAAAGCCGTTGCAGATAAAGGAGGTGCCATACTTCTTGAGGAAAAGGATTTATCTGCAGAAAAGCTTATGGACATTATCGCGGACTTAAAGTCCGACAGCGGCAGAAAAAAAGAAATGGAGGAAGCAAGCAGGGCTGCGGCTCCTGCAAATGCAACAGGAATAATATATGATGCACTGCATATACAGCAGTAAAATAAAATAAGCCGCAGGGCTTCAAAACGGTAACAAAATATACACCTTCTCATATTATATATTAGTAATAGTGGAGGTGTATCTGTTTTGGAAGCATATCATATAAAAGGCAGAACAAGACTTTGCGGTGAAAGGAGAATAAACGGAGCTAAAAATGCGGCACTGCCCATACTGGCGGCAACCATTCTTACGGGAAAGAAATGTGAACTGCATAACGTGCCGGATATAAAAGATATAAGAAGCATGATAGGAATCCTGGAAGAACTTGGTTGCGAAGCTTCTTTTGAAGAAAATGTCCTATACATAGATACGGGAGGTCTTAGGCGTGATTTCGTATCCATGGACAGAATGAAGGAAATGAGGTCCTCGGTATTTTTGATGGGGGCACTGCTTGGAAGAAGCGGCAGTGCGGTGATGGGACAGCCGGGAGGATGCAATATAGGGAAAAGACCTATTGACCTGCATCTGTATGCACTGAAGCAGCTGGGAGCGGAGATTACGGAGCTTGAGGATGTCATAGTATGCAAGTGCGGAAAGCTCAGGGGAGCTGAAATAAATTTTTCTTTCCCAAGTGTGGGAGCGACGGAAAATGCCATGATGGCAGCTGTAAAAGCGGAGGGTGTAACCGTTATCAACAATTGTGCAATGGAGCCCGAAATCTGCGATTTGCAGAACTTTCTTAACGGGTGTGGTGCAAGAATAAAAGGTGCGGGTTCAAAGCGGATCTGCATAGAGGGGGTAAGGGAACTCCGGGGATGCTGTCATTCGGTAATTCCGGACAGAATAGAGACGGGTACATATCTTGCTGCGGCGGCCGCCACAGGCGGTGAAATACTTCTTCACAACGCACCTCCCGCTTATTTGAAAACTATTTTGCAAAAGCTTATAGAAACAGGTTGCACAGTAGGGGTAAAAAAGGATAAAATATATGTTAAAGCAAAAAGCAGACTGAAAGCTATAGAAAGCATAGAAACGGGACCCTATCCTCAATTTCCGACTGATTTACAGTCACCTTTCTTAAGCATGCTTACTACGGCAAAAGGGAAAAGCTGTATTGCTGAAAATATATTTGAAAAACGTTTTGCTCTGGCTGAAGAACTTAAAAAGCTTGGGGCTGATATAAACATTACGGGAAGATGTGCGTATATAAACGGAGTAAGGGAGCTTAACGGAGGCGTTGTGAACGCCTGCGATCTCAGGGGAGGAGCCGCACTTGTGATTGCAGGTGTTATGGCTGAAGGAGAAACCGTAGTTAACGGTATAGAACACATTGAGAGAGGATATGAAGATTTGGCCGGGGCTTTTAACAGTCTCGGAGCAGATATAAGGAAAATCGATGTCAGATAAACCCAGAAAGAAGAAAAAACGAAAGAAAAAGAACTACCTCCTAAGGTTATTGTTAATGATAGCTGTAGGAGTTGGTTTGTATTTTTTGCTTAGCTCGGAAATATTTGATATATCTTCCGTAAAGGTTGAAAATAACCAGTATTATACTGTTGAGCAGATTAAGGACAAGGCAGGCGTAAAAATAGGCGAAAACATTTTTGAGTTCAAAAAAAGCAGTCTTAAGAAAAAGCTGCTGAAGGATCCGTATTTTGAAAATGTTGTGATTAAGAAAAAGCTGCCTTCAACTATTGTTATAGATGTGACGGAAAGAACGGAAAGAGCAGTTATTGCGAAGGGCGGTAAGTTTGTTGTTATAGATCCTAACGGGCTTGTGTTGAGAATCGCCGAAACCGCACCAAAGGTTACGGAAATCCAGGGCCTTACGATAAAGAAAGCAAAGGCAGGGGAAGCTCTTGAGGTTGAAGAGAATTCCATATTGACAGACACCCTTGTTATGATGAATACTATGGACAGTTCGGAAGTGTTCTTCAAAAAGATTGATATTTCCAATGTCATAATAAAGGCATATATATATGACCAGCTGATTTGTGAGGGAACTCCGGAGAATCTCACTAAAAGCATCGAGAACGGAAATCTTGAGACGGTGATTTATGAGATGTACAGCAAAGGCATTGAAAGAGGAGTGATAAGAGTCGGAAGCGACAATTATTGTTCCTTTGATCCAAATGTTGAGTAGGAGCATGGAAAAAAATGAAAAAATATAGCGGGATTGTTGTTTTAGGTATACTTGCATTGTTTATCGGACTTGTTCTGTCTGTCCAGCTGAAGCTTACGGCAGGAGGAGACCAGGGAGGGCTTGTGCCTCTGGCAAAAGTTAAAGGCTATGAGTCTGAATTGAAAATGGTACAGGATGAGAAAGATGCCGTGACAGAGGAGCTTATGGAGCTTGAGGCGAGAATGTCTGCAATCGAAAGTGAAAAGGCGGAGGAAGACGCATTTATAAACGGACTTGTTTCTGACCTTGAGAAATATAAGATGTCGGCAGGTGTTGTCGATGTTAAGGGAAGCGGTATTCTGATAACCATAAAGGACCCTGTTGCAGATGATGAGTATCAGCAGGGCTTCAGCACTATTATGTATAATTATGATCTGCTTCTGAGTCTGGTAAATAAGCTTAAAGAGGCAGGGGCTGAGGCGATTTCCATAAATGAGCAGAGGATTGCGGCAAATACGGAAATAAGCATGGCAGGAAGCAATGTGAACATTAACGGTACTCCTACGGCACCGCCGTATTATATAAAGGCAATAGGAAACCCTGATACTTTAAATGATGCAATAAACATAAGAAGCGGTATAGTGGAAACCATGAAGCTGAGGTATAACCTGAATGTAAGCACTATTAAGAAGCAGGAGCTTACAATCCCAAGATATACGGGAACCATAAAGTTTAAGTATGCAGAGCCTATCGTTGAAGAAAGCGAAGAATAGGACAGGTGGCTTATGAGTAAAAGACTGAAACTGTTCTTTTTCGCCGGCTGCCTGGTAATCGGAATACTGATTGCCTGCCAGATAAAAATAAGCGACGGGCAGAGGCTGTATGTGTCTCCTCAGACTGCGGAGGACTATAAAACTACCATAAACAGCGAAAAGGAAGAAATAAAGAAGCTTAAAGAGATGGTTTCGGAAGCGAAACAGAAACTTGAAGCTTACGAAGATGCCTCTGAAGAAGAAGGCAGAGCCGAAGAGGAAATAGAAAAAAATCTTCTGCCGGAGGTTGAAAACTATAAAATAGCCAGCGGCTACGGAAAAATAAAAGGCTCCGGTGTTGAGGTCATTATTGATGACGGTGTCAGGGCATTGTATGAGGGCGAAGATGTAAATAACCTGCTTGTGCATGACATGGATATTATTATGATTGTAAATGAACTGAAAAGATACGGGGCAGAGGTTATATCTGTAAACGGTCAGAGAATAACTGCGAATACGGCTATTTCATGCTCAGGCTATACCATGCGCATAAACGGAGAGGTATATGCAAGACCGTTTAAAATAAAGGCAATCGGTGACGGAAGGAGAATGGCAGCCGCCCTGGTTGGACCGGACGGATACGGAACTTCGCTGAAAAACTGGGGTATCCAGGTTGAGGTAAGAGTCAAAGATGATTTAATTATTGAACCGTTAGCAAACGAATATCAGTACAGATATATGACTAAGGTTCAAGGGGAGGTAAAAAATTGATAGTTGCTGTAATAGTCGGACTGGCGTTAGGCTTGTTTTTAGGCTTCGCACTGGATATAGCTTATCCTGCGGAGTATTCGTTTTACATTACTATGGGGCTTCTGGCCGCAATGGATTCCATAGTGGGTGCCGTACGTTCAATGATGGAGGAAAAGTATAATAACCTCATATTTATCAGCGGCTTTATAACAAATGGGCTTCTGGCAATGCTGCTGACTTATATAGGAGACAAGCTGGGAGTGCCTTTATACTTTGCCGCAATATTTGTTTTTGGCGGCAGACTGTTCAATAACCTGGCTGTCATAAGAAGACTTGCGATAGATAAATATTTTGAGAGAAAGAAACTAAAAAATCAGCAAAATATTGAGGAATAATAGTGCAAATATTAAATTTTTATGATAAAATAAGATATTGAAATATGCTTAGAAAATTTGTGCGATAGTGACAGGAGGTTACTTTATAATGCTGCAATTTGAAATGAATGAAACAAATGCTGCCCAGATAAAGGTTATCGGTGTCGGCGGAGGCGGCTGCAATGCTGTAAACCGCATGATTGAAAAGGGCCTGAAGGGCGTTACTTATATGGCAGTTAATACTGATAAGCAGGCTTTGACAGGAAGCCTTGCGGAAACAAAGGTGCAGATTGGCGAAAAGCTTACAAAAGGGCTTGGCGCAGGTGCAAATCCTGAGATTGGACAGAAGGCTGCCGAAGAAAATATTGAAGATATTGCTAAATTTATACAGGGTTCCGACATGGTGTTCATAACAGCAGGTATGGGTGGAGGAACAGGAACAGGTGCAGCTCCCGTTATAGCGAAGATTGCAAAGGATATGGACATCCTTACAGTCGGCGTTGTGACAAAGCCTTTTACCTTTGAGGGAAGAAGAAGAAAACAGCATGCAGAGCTGGGCATAAGCCTGTTGAAAAAATATGTTGATTCACTTGTTGTCGTACCGAATGACAGACTTCTTCAGGTAGCGGAAAAGAATACTTCCATGCTTGAAGCTTTCAGCATGGCTGATGAAGTCCTGAAGCAGGGTGTACAGGGCATTTCAGATTTAATTGCTGAAGCAGGTCTGATTAACCTTGACTTTGCTGATGTCAAGACTGTTATGAGCGACAGAGGCATAGCACATATGGGTGTCGGCAGAGCTTCTGGTGATAACAGGGTTGAAGAAGCTGTTAAGAGAGCTATTGAAAGTCCGCTTCTTGAAACTTCGATTGAAGGAGCAAAGGCTATTATCCTTAACATCATGGGCGGATATGACATGGGTATGCTTGAAGTAAGCCAGGCTGCAGCACAGATTGAAGAGGCTGCAAGCGAAGAGGCCATCGTTATATTCGGTTCTTCCATAAAGGAAGAACTGCAGGACGAAATCCTGGTTACTGTTATTGCTACAGGTTTCGAGCCACGACCTAGCGAAAGCGCAATGGGAATGAGAACCGTGGCAGTTTCCGACACTGTGTCTGAAGAGGAGCCTGCTGAAGAACAGCCTGTTCGTCAGGAAGAGACTGTAGCGGAGGACAGCAACAACGGAGACTTCGTGATACCGGATTTCTTTAGAAATAATCAATAATTTTTATGAATGAATAAGAGGCCGGTCTGAAACCGGCTTTTTCTTTAAAATCATATAAAGAGAATGGTGAAACATGAAAACAATAACTTCACAGGATAACAAGCTCTACAAATCGTGTTTTCTGCTTAAACAAAAGAAAAACAGGGACAAAACAGGAAAGTATCTCATAGAAGGTCCCAACCTTGTGGCGGATGCGCTGCGGAGCGGTGTATTTCCTGAGCTTATTCTTGTCAGTGAAGAAAGTCTCTCTTCCGAAGAAATTTCAGGGCTTTGCTCTGAATATGAAGAAAAATCGGACGGTGGGAAAGAGCGCATATATGTTCTGAGCGAAAAACTGTTTTGCAGACTGTCGGAAACGGAAAATCCACAGGGAATACTCGGGGTGGTAAGAAGAAAGGAGTTTTCGGATGAAGCTTTTTTTGAGGAGACAGAAGGCGGAAAAAACGGTGCGACAAATATTATAGTGCTTGACAGACTGCAGGACCCCGGCAATGTAGGAACGATACTGAGGACAGCAGAAGCGGCAGGATATGGAGGAGTGATGGTTATAAAGGGAACTGTTGATTTGTTCTCTCCCAAAACAGTCAGATCCTGTACCGGTTCGGTTTTCAGAATGCCGGTTATATTTAAGGATACACCTCAGGAAGCTCTGGAAAGTCTTAAAAGTCATGGAAAGAAAGTTGTAAGCACAGGGCTTGAAGAAAGCGTATATTATTACGATACGGATTTAAAGAAAGATGTGGCTGTTATCGTAGGCAACGAGGGTAATGGTGTATGCACGGAATTTATGGAGGGTGCAGACGTAAGAGTTAAAATACCTATGCAGGGACAGACGGAATCATTAAATGCCTCCATAGCGGCAGCAATACTTATGTATGAAGCGGTACGACCGTATAAATAAAAGAACTGAAAAAAGTTAACAAAGACAAATCAAAAAAATAAAAATATAGAGAGGATTTAGAAAAATGCAGACTCAATTAAGCAGGATTTTGCAGGAAGCCAAGGAACAGCTTGCAAAGGCTTCCACACAGGTAGAAACAGAAGAAATAAGAGTTAAGTTTTTGGGTAAAAAGAGTGAACTTACCGAAATCTTAAAGTCGATGGGCAAGGTGGCACCGGAGGAAAGAAAGGCCCTGGGTGCGGCTGTAAACAGCGTAAAGCAGGAGATAGAAGGACTGCTTGAAGAAAAGTTTGCTTTTGTAAAGGAAGCGGCAAAGCAGCAGAAGTTTAAGCTGGAAGCTATAGATGTAACGGAACCCGGAGTAAGGAAAACTCTTGGTGTTAAGCATCCGCTTACTATCACTATAGATGAAATTTCAAGAATTTTTATGTCCATGGGTTTTTCGATTGCGGAAGGACCTGAAGTTGAAACTGTTTATTTCAACTTTGACGCTTTGAACGCAGGCCCTAATCATCCTGCGAGAGACCTGACAGATACTTTCTATATTACGGACAAAACCCTTTTAAGAACACAGACTTCTCCTGTTCAGGCGAGAACTTTATTAAAGCAGAAGCCGCCAATCAGGGTAATATCTCCGGGAAGATGCTTCAGATGTGATACTCCTGACGCTACACACTCCCCTATGTTCCATCAGGTTGAGGGTCTTGTTGTTGATGAAGGAATCACAATGGCAGACCTAAAGGGTACTTTGGACAGCTTTGCAAAGCAGATGTTCGGCTCTGATGCCAAAACAAAGTTCAGACCTCATCACTTCCCATTTACGGAACCAAGTGCGGAAATGGACGTTTCATGCTTCAAATGCGGCGGAAAGGGCTGCAATGTATGTAAGGGAAGCGGCTGGATTGAAATCCTTGGATGCGGTATGGTTCATCCAAACGTATTGAAAGTCGGAGGCATTGATACAGAAAAGTATACAGGCTTTGCTTTTGGTATGGGTGTTGAAAGAATTGCAATGCTTAAGTATGGTGTTGATGATATCAGAAACTTCTATGAAAATGATATGAGATTCATCAACCAGTTCAAATAGGAGGTATCACAGATGTTAGTTCCAGTAGAGTGGCTAAAAGATTATACAGATGTAAATGTCAGCGTAGAGGAATTTTGTGAGAAGATGATTATGTCAGGCTCCAACCTTGAAACTGTTGAATATTTCGGGGAAAACATCGACAAAGTTGTAGTCGGTAAGATTTTAAAGATAGAAAAGCATCCTGATGCGGATAAGCTTGTCGTATGTCAGCTTGATGTAGGTCAGGAAGAGCCGCTGCAGATTGTAACAGGGGCAACCAATGTTTTTGAAGGGGCTTATGTTCCTGTGGCTCTTCACGGAAGCACTGTTCCGGGACCTCTTCACGGACAGCCAAAGCAGGAGGGCGGCACAAAGATTAAAAAGGGAAAGCTTAGAGGGGTTGAATCCTTCGGTATGCTTTGCTCTGCCGGTGAGCTTGGCTTTGAAGACAAGGTAGTGCCTGTTGCACACAAAGACGGAATCTGGATTCTGGGCGAAGGTTATACGGTAGGAGACAGCATTGTCGATGCTTTGGGTTTAAAGATGGCTACGGTTGATTTTGAAATCACGCCTAACAGACCTGACTGCCTTTCAATGATTGGAATGGCAAGAGAAGCTGCGGCAACCTTCAAAGAAGAACTCAGATATCCCGATACTGTATGTGTCAATGAGCAGGGAGATGCTGGGGATTATATAAGTGTTGAAATCAGAAAACCTGAACTGTGTAAAAGATATGTTGCAAGAATTGTGACGGATGTAAAGATTGAACAGTCACCATGGTGGCTTCAGAAGAGACTGATTGCGGCGGGAATGCGTCCTATAAACAACATTGTGGACATTACAAACTTCGTAATGCTTGAATACGGTCAGCCTTTACATGCTTTTGATATCAGACAGGTTAAGGGAAGTAAAATCATAGTTGATACAGCAGAAGAAGGAGAAACTTTCACAACTCTTGACGAAACGGAAAGAACTCTGAGCAGCGATATGCTTTTAATCAGGGATACTGAAAAGGGTATTGCGGTTGCAGGTGTTATGGGAGGACTTAACTCTGAAATTGAAGCAGATACAACAACTATTGTTATTGAATCTGCAAACTTCAACGGTGACAGCGTAAGAACAACGTCAAAGAAGCTTGGACTTCGTACGGAGGCTTCATCAAGATTTGAAAAGGGCATTGACCCTAATCTTTGTGAAGCAGCGGCGGACAGAGTATGCAGGCTTATCGAAATACTTGGTGCAGGTACAGTATGCAGAGGTTCCGTTGACATATATCCAAATGTTGAAACTGCCAAAACTCTTGATGTAAGGGTTGACAGAATAAACAAGGTTCTGGGAATTGAGCTTTCAAGAGAGGATATGGTTGAAATCTTTGAAAGACTTGAAATGAAAACTTCAGGTGAGGGAAATATCATTACGGTTACTCCTCCTACTATCAGACAGGATCTTGAAATAGAAGAAGATTACGTGGAAGAGGTTGCAAGAATATACGGTTATGATAAGCTTCCTGTAACGATTCCCAAGGGCAACTCGGAAGCGGGAAAGAGCAGAGAAAGAGCACTTAAAGACCTTGCAAGAGAAACCATGTGTGCACTGGGAGCAAATGAAATCCAGACATATTCTTTCTGCAGCCCTAAGAGCGTGGATAATGTAAGAATAGATGAAGATTCATGGGAAAGAAACTTTGTTAAGATTATAAATCCTCTTGGTGAAGAAACTTCTGTAATGCGTACTATACTTACTCCTAACATGATGGAAGTATTAAGCACAAACTACAGAAGAAAAATAGAGGCTGTAAGAGCGTTTGAAATAGGAAATACATTTATGGCGGCAATGAACCCTGAAGACCTTCCGGAAGAGTCCGATGCAATGTGCATAGGTATATACGGCAAGGATGAAGACTTCTTTACTCTGAAGGGCATGGTTGAAGAAATGCTGAATGTATTAGGAATAAGAGATGTAACATTTGAGAGCGAAAGTGATTACGGTGTTTATCATCCGGGCAGATGCGCAAGAATTTCAAAAGATGAAATTGAACTTGGCATCATGGGTGAGGTGCACCCTGACGTAACAGAAAAGTATGACATAAATACAAGATGTTATGTTTGTGAACTTTTCTTTGATAATGTCCTCTTAAAGGCAGACAGAACGGTTGTATATAAGCCGCTGCCTAAATATCCTTCAACTTCAAGAGATATTGCGCTTCTTGTTGATGAAGAAGTTGCAGTAGGAGATATCAGCAGCATAATCAGAGCTAACGGAGGAGAAATCCTTGAAACTGTAGAACTGTTTGATATCTACAGAGGAAAGCAGGTTGAAGAGGGCAAAAAGAGTGTGGCATTCACTTTAACATACAGATCGGAGAAAAGTACTTTAACTGATGAAGATGTGGCTAAGGTACACAATAAAGTTCTGAATGAACTGAAGGATAAACTTTCTGCGGTACTTCGTGAAATGTAAATGCGTCGGCATGGGAGGAAACTTAAATGGAAAACAATAAAGTAACTGTAAAAATCTTTGGCCAGGAATACACTATTATGGGAAGTAAGTCAAGAGAACATATTATTAAGGTTGCTGACTATGTGGACCAGAAGATGAAGGAAATTTCGCAGGCTTTAAATTCAGGTCCATTATCCTCCATAGCGGTTCTGGCTGCTGTGAACATTTCAGATGATTATTTCAGTGCATTGGACAGATTTGAGTATTTGGAGACTGCAAATGCCCAGGCTGCAAAAGATACAGAGCATTATGTTGAGCTTTGGGAAGAAGCAAAGAAAAGCCATCTGCAGCAGCAGGAAGAAATGAAAGAACTGAGCGTGCAAAGAGAAGAAATCAGGAAAAACTTTGAAGAGCAGCTCAGCGAAATGCAGAGAATCATAGAAGAAAAAGATGCGGAAATAAAAAAGCTGAAGGAAGATTCTGCGAAGATTGAAGGTCAGATTATGGAATCCTCAAGCGATATAGTAAATGAGCTTGAGGCAAAGTACAAGGACCTTGAGAGCAGCTTCTTTGACATTCAGATGGAAAACATCCAGTTAAAGGGAGAAATCGATCGCTATAAAAAGAAGATGGAATAGAAAGCGATGAATGAAAAGACATACAGAGTATTGGAATATAATAAAATAATCGACTTGCTTAAGGCAGAGGCTGCATCAGATATGGCTAAAAAAGTCATAGGAGAAATGAAGCCTTTAGTTGATGTGCATTTGATTAGAGAACTACTGACGGAAACCTCGGAAGCGGTTTCCGTTATTGTGCATAAAGGAGCTTTGCCTTTAGGAGCCTTTTATGACATAGAACCAAATCTGAATCTGGCAAAAAAAGGCGGCACTTTAACCATGAAACAGCTGCTGGAGGTTTTATACAATCTTCATGTTGCAAGAGAGGCCTCGGATTTTTTAAGAAATGATGTGCCGGAAATCCCGATTATAAGGGAAATGTCGGACCTGCTTTCCGTACAGCGGCGGCTTGAAGAAAATATTGACAGGTGCATCATATCCGAAGATGAGATGTCAGATAACGCAAGCTCCGAACTGAGAAGCATACGGCGGAGCATAGTGCGTCAGAATGAGGCTGTAAAGGCAAAACTGAACCACATACTGGGCTCATCAGACAATAAAACGCTTCTGCAGGACGCTATAGTCACCATGAGACAGGGAAGATATGTAATACCTGTAAAACAGGAGCATCGCAGCAGATTCCCGGGAATCGTACATGACCAGTCTGCCACAGGAGCGACTCTGTTCGTAGAACCCCAGGCTGTTGTAAACCTTAACAATGAGTTAAGGGAGCTGGAGCTTGCCGAGCAGAAGGAAATCCAGAGGATACTGCTTGAGCTTTCGGGAAATGTTGCGGAGCACTATCACAACCTGATGAACAATCAGAAGCTGCTTTTGAAGCTTGATGTCATTTTCGCAAGAGGCAGGCTCAGTGCCAAATATAAGGGTACCGATGTTGAAATAAATGAAGAAGGTATCCTTGATATCAAAAAAGGCAGACACCCTCTGCTTGATGCAGAGAAGGTTGTTCCTATCAATGTCTCACTGGGAAAAGACTATAAAACACTGGTTATAACAGGTCCGAACACGGGAGGAAAGACAGTAACCCTGAAAACGGTGGGACTGTTTGCCATGATGATTCAGAGCGGGCTTCATATTCCTGCAGGTTCGGGCTCGGTAATGCCCGTATTCAAAAAGATTTATGCCGATATAGGTGATGAACAGAGCATAGAGCAGAGTCTGAGCACGTTTTCGTCGCACATGAACAATATAGTAAATATAGTAGGCTCTGCAGACAGTGAAACTCTGGTTCTTGCAGATGAGCTCGGTGCGGGAACAGACCCTGCCGAGGGGGCTGCACTGGCCATTTCGGTGCTTGAAAATCTATATGATAGGGGCTGCCGCACAATTGCTACAACACATTATACTGAGCTTAAGAAATATGCAATAGAAACAGAAGGTGTTCAGAATGCATCCATGGAGTTTGATGTGGAGACACTGAGCCCTACTTACAGACTGCTGATAGGCATACCCGGAAAGTCAAATGCCTTTGAAATATCAAAAAAACTGGGACTTCCGGAAGAAATAATAGAAAAAGCGCGAACTCTTCTTGATAAGGGTGACCTGGAATTTGAAAATGTCATAAGCTCCATCGAGGATGACAAAAAAATGGCGGAGGCTGAAAGAGATGAGGCTATTGCCATCAACCTTGAGATGAAGAGGCAGAAGGAAGAGCTTGACAGAAAGCTGAAAAAGCTGGAGGAGCAAAAAGAAAAAATCCTTGCAAATGCCAGGGAAGAAGCAAGAGAAATGCTTAAAAACGCAAAAGAAATAACTGAAGACACTCAGAAAAGGCTCAAGGACATTGATAAGATGGATTCCATGGCTGAAAGGCATGCAAGACTTCAGGAAAGTAAGAGAAGAATCAGGGAGGCGGATTCACTCTATCGTGAAACCATACAGGTTCCTGAAAACTATAAGCCTGTTACTATTGATAAACTGAAGGTGGGAGACAGGGTAAAAGTCCTTACGCTTGGACAGAATGGTGAAATACTTTCACTGCCTGACAGCAAGGGCAACCTGTTTGTTCAGGTCGGACTTTTAAAGGCGGCTGTAAATGTTAAGAACCTGATGCTTATTCAGGACGGAACAAAACAGAAAAAACAGCCGGCTATGTCAAAATCCAAATATGGAAGCTTATACAAAACTAAAGCACAAAGCGTATCGCTGTCCATAAATGTAAGAGGCAGAAATCTTGATGATGCCGTTATGGATGTTGATAAATATCTGGATGATGCATATATGGCAGGGCTTAAAGAGGTTACGGTCATTCACGGACGTGGTGAAGGCATACTGAGAAACGGGCTGCAGAACATGTTTAAAAAGCATAAGCATGTTGAAAGCTTCAGAAAAGGTGCTTTTAACGAAGGAGGAGACGGAGTGACAGTGGTAAAACTCAAATAGGCAGAAATGGCGGACTAAATTGCCGGTATCCGCAGAATTGCGGGACGGCGGAAAGGATCAGGATTACAGTATGTATATTATAAGCGGATGCCTGCTTGGTGAAAACTGCAAATACAACGGCGGAAATAATCATACCGGGTGGGTTGCAGATTTTGCACGACGGCACAGCTATATATCGGTTTGCCCGGAAACGGAAGGCGGATTAAAAGCACCGCGGCCTCCGGTGGAGATTGTAAACGGACGGGCTGTAAATAAAGAAGGAACAGATGTTACGGAAGAGTTTAAGCTTGGCTGTGAGAGAGTTCTGCGGCGGGCTTATGCTAAGGCCGATGAGCTGGGAGAAGAAATAGAAGGTGCGATATTGAAAGCCAAGAGCCCTTCCTGCGGAAGCGGAAAAATATATGACGGAACTTTTTCCCATACTGTGATTGAAGGAGACGGTTTCCTGTCAGAGCTGCTGAAAGGGCACGGCATAAAGGTTATTACCGAAAAAGACGAGATTACGGAGGATTAAAATATGGTAAATTATAAAGAAAAGATTGCGCAGATAATCTGCGATGCAACAGAAGGTTTGGAATTTGAAGAAGTTATGTCCATGGTGGAAGTGCCTTCGGATTCAAAGATGGGAGACTACGCATTCCCATGCTTTAAACTGGCAAAGACTCTGAGAAAGGCACCGCCTCTTATTGCAAAGGATATAGCGGCAAAGATCGGTGAAAACGATATATTCGAAAAAGTAGAACCTGTCAACGCATATGTAAATATGTTCCTGTCTAAAAAAGAGTTTTTAGGCAATGTTGTAAAGGAAGCGGTTGAAAAGGGCGATGACTATGGAAGAAGCACT
>JBJETA010000046.1:0-4090 GCA_051883075.1 Anaerovoracaceae bacterium | reverse complement strand
GCTCTCTGTGCCACTGCCATACCTGTGATAGCTTCAATTCTTCTTACGCCTGAAGCAACACCTGTTTCACTCAAAATCTTAAATGAACCGATTAGCCCTGAATTTGCAACATGTGTACCGCCGCAAAGCTCCTTGCTGAAATCTCCTACCGAAACAACTCTTACCCTGTCACCGTATTTTTCACCGAACAGTGCAGTTGCACTGCTCTTTACAGCCTCATCCATGGACATTTCCGCAACGCTCACAGGCAAGAAATTCATAATCTGTTCGTTTACAATTCTCTCAACTTCTTCAAGCTGCTCTTTGCTTACTGCCTCATAGTGAGTAAAGTCAAATCTCAGAGAATCAGCGTTCACACTTGATCCCGCCTGCTGTACATGCTCACCTACAACAAGTCTTAATGCCTTCTGTAAAAGATGTGTTGCAGTGTGGTTTCTTGCGATGTGGTTTCTGTTAGGAACATTAACTTCAAGCTTAACCTTGTCTCCTGTCTTTATTTCTCCCTCAATAATGTTCAGTTTGTGTGCAAAGTTTCCCTGGAACTTAACAACCTCCAGAACTTCTGCTTTCAGGTTGTCTCCGATAACCATACCGCTGTCATAAATCTGACCGCCGCTTTCGGCATAGAAAGGAGTCTGGTCGAACATTACTCTTACCTGTTCGCCGGCTTTTGCGGAAGTAAGGATGACTCTGTCTCTGAACATTCCCACTACAGTACCTTCATCTGAAAGCTTTTCATATCCTGTAAACTGTGTTTTTTCATCAAAGTCAAATTCAATTGCTTCTTCCCATGCAACTTCATCAGTTGACTTTCTTGCAGCTCTTGCCGTTTCCTTCTGGTGAAGCATATTTGCATTGAATCCTTCAATATCGGCTGTGCAGCCGTTTTCTGCAAGAATTTCCTGTGTAAGCTCAAGAGGGAATCCAAAAGTATCGTAAAGCTTAAATACCTTTTCACCCGAAAGTTCGGATTTTCCTTCCTTCTTTAACTCTTCAACATATTCAGCGATAATGGCCGTACCCTGGTCTATAGTTGCGCTGAACTTTTCTTCTTCCACAGAAATAATCTTCTGGATATATGATTTCTTTTCTTCAAGTTCAGGATATGCTTCTCCTGAAACCTTTATTACATAATTTGATAAATCTGTCAGGAAGCTTCCCTCAATATTAAGAAGCTTGCCGTGTCTTGCCGCTCTTCTTAAAAGTCTTCTTAAAACGTAGCCTCTTCCTTCGTTGCTAGGTATGATTCCGTCAGCAATCATAAATGTTACCGAACGGATATGGTCGGTGATGATTCTGATTGAAACGTCGGTTTTGAACTTGCCGTTGCCGTATTCAACACCTGATTTTTCAACAACTGCATCCAGAATATACTTGATTGTATCAATATCAAAGATTGAATCAACACCCTGCATGATACATGCAAGTCTTTCAAGTCCCATACCTGTATCGATGTTTGGATGAGCAAGATTTGAATAGCTGCCGTCTTCCTCTCTTGAGAACTGAGTAAATACATGATTCCAGAACTCAACATATCTGTCACAGTCACATCCCGGCTTGCAGTCAGGATCTCCGCAGCCGTATTCCTCGCCTCTGTCAAAATATATTTCTGAACATGGTCCGCATGGTCCAAGACCTATTTCCCAAAAATTATCATCTTTTCCAAGTCTTACTATTCTTTCTTCAGGCAGTCCGATAACATTTTTCCATATATCAAATGCTTCTTCATCGTTTTCATAAATAGTTGCCCAAAGCTTGTCAACAGGCATCTTCAATACTTCTGTGATAAATTCCCAGCCCCATGTCAGTGATTCCTTCTTAAAATAATCACCGAAGGAAAAGCTTCCAAGCATTTCAAAGAATGTACCGTGTCTCGCAGTAAGACCTACATTGTCGATATCTCCTGTTCTTATACACTTCTGACAAGTTGTCATTCTCTTGCTTGGCGGTGTTTCCAGACCTGCAAAATAAGGCTTTAAAGGCGCCATACCTGAATTTATGATGAGCAGACTCTTGTCCTTTTCAGGAACTAAAGAAAAGCTCTTTCTCTTGTAATGTTCTTTGCTTACATAAAAGTTCTGAAAAGCTTCCCTAAGCTGATTTAACCCTAGTTTCTCCATATATCTTTATTCCTCCCGAAATATAATAACTAATATAAATAACCAATAAATTATACCACAATTTATGTTACAATTAAAGAAGAATAATCTCTAAATATCAAGTATACACAGAAATATTTATTATTAAACATATAATAATGTCACATAACGGAGGAAGTATGGAAAAACGAATTTTGGGAAAAACCGGTCTTAAAGTCACACCTGTTGGTTTTGGTGTGCTTACTGTAGGCAAAACACAGCTTAATCTTCCCACAGGCGAAGGTGCCGCAGTTTTGAGGTATGCCCTTGAAAGCGGTATAAACTTCATTGACACGGCTCAGTATTACGATACTTACCATTTCATAAAACATGCTCTGAAAGGAACAAATTTTGATCCTGTCATATGCAGCAAATGTTTAAGTCCCTCATACAGCCAGATGTCTGAGGCCATTGAAGAGGCCCGCATCTCAACAGGCAGAGACATCATAGACATATTTCTTCTCCATGAGGTCAGAAATAACGGAGATTTTGAACTTCGCAAAGGTGCATGGGAGGCTTTGCAGGAAGCAAAAGCGAAAGGTATAGTAAAAGCAATAGGCCTTTCCACCCATCACGTAGATGTTGCAGAACAAGCTGCCTTGATTCCTGAGCTTGATGTTCTCTTTCCTCTCATAAACTTTAAAAGCCTCGGTATAAGGAAAGGCTTCGGCACAGGCACACAAGAAGAAATGGCAGCCGCCATTGAAAAAAATGCAGAAAACGGCAAAGGAGTTTTTTCAATGAAGGTTTTCGGCGGCGGAAACCTGACCGGAAGTTATATCGAAGCTCTGGACTATGTAACCTCTCTGAAAGGCATTACCTCAATGATGGTAGGCTTCGGTCATAAGCATGAGGTTGACCGTATGCTTGAATATATAAACGGTACTATAGACAGAAGCTATGTCCCTGACACCAGCAAAAAGAAGATACGCATAGATGCCGGCGATTGTGAGGGCTGTGGTGCCTGCATAAAAAAATGTCCAAACGGTGCACTGTCTTTTGGAAAATCAGGAGCTGCAGAAGTAAATCATGAACTTTGCCTGACCTGCGGTTACTGTGCTCCCGTATGCCCTGTCCGGGCCATTATCATGTTTTAGCCTTGCCCGGATTCAGCTTGCTCAAAGACATACTCTAGATTAAAACGGAATTGATAAGCTCAAGTATTGCTGCCAGTATGGGAACGGCCATATAAAAGATTATTATTTTACCTGCAAGCTCAACCTTTCCCGCTATTGCACCTTCTCCCGAATCCCTGCACAGCTGTGATGTGAAATCTGCAATATAGGCAACAATCAGAACCTTTATGATGATAGGAAAAAATGTCTTTCCGTATGTAATGCTGCCGTATACACTTTCAAGAAAAGCAAATACCGCCGTAAGCTTTTCAATAGAAAGAGTAAAAATAATAATAACTGTTGCCAGCACTATATATATAACAAAATCCGGCTTTATATTTTTTATCGTCTGGGAAAGGATTACGCCGATAAGCGCAATCAGAGCAATCTTTATGATTTCCATAATCAGTACCTCAGTCAAAATTACAGCTGAAACAGAGTTTTTACAGTTTCAAAGAACTCGTTTATCATCTGGATAATGAAAAAAAGTACTACTACGGCACCGGCCAGAGTTGTCATCAAAGCATAGTCCTCTCTCCCGGCCTTTGCAAGAATCTGATTTATCACCGCTATTGCAATCCCTATTCCCGCTATTCTGAAGATAATGTCCACATCCATCATAAGTATATCCCCCTCTTTTATATAAAAAGTCTTCTGTATCTGTGCAGACTGTAATCACATCAGCAGTACCGCAATCAGAAGTCCTGCTGCCATTCCCAGTCCTTTGTACATCTTTCCTTTTGTATTTTCAGCTTCCTTGGCCTCATTTACAAGCTGTGAAAGCTGCTCACCGCTTCTCTCAAAAATGCTTTTCTGTCCCAGATAATCACTTCCTCC
>JBJETA010000045.1:0-4147 GCA_051883075.1 Anaerovoracaceae bacterium | reverse complement strand
AGATACATTTTAGAAGATATTCCTACAGGAATGGTGCCGTTTGTAGCTGTAGGAAAATTATTAGGGATGCCAGTTAAAAAGATGCAGCTTGTAATCGATTTATGTGAAGGCATGCTTGATGAAGATCTTACAAATTGTGATTCGGCTCGTAATCTTGAAAAACTTGGCTTGGCAGGAATGACAGCAGAGCAGATTGTTGAGTATGCCAAGACCGGAATAAAATAGTCTAGTATCATTTTATATTGCTATACCTGATTTTGATTTTGGGGCTGTCGCATTAGCGGTTCAACTGATTCGTTGATGCGACAGCCCCGAGACTTTTTATACCGGCAAATATCATTACAAGTATTAGAATTATATGCAGTATCGCGATATTGTTTTGTCGGGCTCTAAGCTGGACACTGTGGCAGATTTTGTTTTTTTGTTGTATATATGTTAAAGCTACTTCCTATAGTGGATATTTGATGGTGTAAATCAGGAAGAAGTCTTTGAAACAGAGCATATAGGTGATACACTGAAGGAGTATAGCTCTGTCGAATTTTGTATGGAAACATTTGACATGCTTTGATATAATCTAAATACTAAGTAAAAAAGGTGTTAGTCTGAAGTATGGGAAAATCTAAATGGCTGTATTTTACGATGACAGTGACAATTATATATTGTGCATTGTGTTTTATCTCTGCCGGTTTATTTCTCTATGGAGTTTACAATGATAACCGCAATGCTTTTGACTTTGGAAAAGGTATGATTTATTGCTGGATATTAAATCCGATAGGAATAATAGTGCCTGCTGCAGGATTATTGAAAAGTGAGCCTAAATGGTTTTATATTCTATGTATGATTCTTACAATTGTGTCGTGGCTTGTTGCAGGTGCAATGATTGCAGCTTCGTTCTGAAAAGTAAATGGAGAATATTATGGAATTTAGAACAGAAAGATTGATTCTTCGCCCGTGGAAGGATAAAGATGCGGAGAGCCTATATGAATATGCAAAAGATCCTGCTGTTGGACCAATTGCCGGATGGCCGGTACATACCAGTGTAGAAAACAGCCTTAATATCATCAGAGATGTGTTATCTGCTGATGAAACTTATGCTGTGTGCTTAAAGGAAGATAATCGCGCGATAGGAAGTATTGGTTTAATACCACCGGCACAGTCTCATACAAAAGCCAGTGATACTGAAATTGAAGTGGGATATTGGATTGGTGTTCCATTCTGGGGAAAAGGATATATTCCGGAAGCAGTACGGGCACTGCAAAAGCATGCATTTGAGGATTTAGGCTGTACAGCAATGTGGTGCGGTTATTATGATGGCAATGAAAAATCCAAACGTTGCCAGGAAAAGTGTGGATTTAAGTATCATCATACCGAAGAAGATAAACCATGTCCGTTGATGGGTGATGTAAGAACTGAGCACTTCACTTATATTACAAAAGAGGAGTGGATGAACAATAGTCATAATGACTGAAATATGCGCTTCTTGACATTTGTTTTTTGCAATAGTATCCTAAGTATAAGGAAAACGATTTTAAAGGGGGAACTTTTTATGGCATGTTTTTTAGTACCTGCGGCAGAAGCCGTTGTTACAACAATTGCAGCAAAGGTTATTGAAAACAAGGAAATTAAGGCGGATGCTGAGGCTTTAAAAAACGACAATCAGCTTTCTTTGATTACAAAAGAACACTTTTCCTGCAAACTTAAGAGACTTAACGGACTTCTGTGGGGCGGTTCGGCTCTGCTTGCGTTTGAACATTTATGGCACGGGGAAATCCAGCCGTTTTTCCCTTTCCTGACTGCGGTGGGGGACTCTGCTGCGACTGCGGAAATGCTCCATGAAATGGCTACAACCGGCACTGCCATGGCACTGGCGGTTACGGGCATATGGGGTGTCGTAACATTTATATTGGACAGATTAGCAAAAAAGGAAATCTCTGTGCAGAAAAAAACGGCAGCAACGGAGGTAAGATAATGACCCTTCTTGTTACAGCTGTGGCAGCTGTTGTGTCAACGCTGGTGTGGTATAGCAGTGAAAATGCCCGAAAAATGAAAGTTGGCGTATTGTGCTATATGTTCTGGGGAGCATCTATTATGTGGCTTGTGGATGCCGTGTTTGAATATGCAGAGCTGAGAGCAGATTATTTTATACAGCCGTTTGCAGATATGATGAATGATATGTTTTTAGGAATGTCTGTTATTGTACTTGCACTTATGATATGGATTGCAGTGCTGTTTATAAAAGATCCTATGGGAGTTGTAAGAGAATCACTAAGAAGCCGAAATTGAACAAAGCTATACCCTTACTGCCGTGAAAAACGGAAATAAGGGTATTTTTTATTGAAATATGAAAACTGTTTTGATGTTGTTTTTTAAATACATTATAGCCTAAAACAGGTAATATATGGTACAATGAAACGATGTAGAAAAAGCAACTGTTAAACAGGGCGGAGGCAGTTAATATGCTCAGGGTTGAGATAAACAGATTATTATCGTCATTGTCACTTGCTCTTGACTATGTTGAGAGAGAAATAGTTAATACGAAACCTTATCATGCGCAGAGAGTTGCTGTCATAACGAACAGAATGGCGGCACAGCTTGGATTTAAGGATGAAAAACTTTTTGCTGTTACGCAGGCGGCGATTCTTCATGATATGGCATTGGCAGAGTATCTGGCGGATGAATTTTTTGATACAGGATATGATGTAAAAGAACTTAACATGGCATCACACTGCATAAAAGGCGAGGAAATGCTTAAAAAGCTCTATTTCTATAACGATGTGGAGGGAGCGGTCCTTTATCACCATGAATGTGCGGACGGATCGGGAGCACTGGGAAAAAGAGAAGAAGAAACTCCTGTTGTCGGTCAGATAATACATATGGCGGATGCACTGGATGTAAGATTTTCTCTTTACAGCATGGACTATGAAAAGTACCGGAAAATGACGGAATGGGTAGAAAAACAGAAGGGAATACTCTTTTCCGAAAGCTGTGTCAGTGCTTTTCTGGAGAGCGTGGATTATGAATGTCTGTGTGCAATAACGGGAGAGGAATGTAAAAAAGAACTGGAGAACATAATTCCCGATGTATATGCGGAGCTTTCCATAGATGCCGTTAAAGAAATTGCGTTTATAGTTGCGGAAATTACTGATTATAAATCGCATTTTACATGTAAACATTCGCTGGGCATTGCCGATAAGGCATACCGTGTAGGTGTTTATTACGGATATGATGAAGAAATGTGCAGCAAGCTGTATGTTGCAGGGGCGCTTCACGATATAGGCAAACTGCTGGTAAGCAATGATATCCTTGAAAAACCGGGGAGACTGACACCGGATGAATATAAAGAAATTCAGAATCATGCGATAGGCACATATAAGCTTTTGTGTGATATAAAAGGACTTGAGGACATTACACGGTGGGCCTCACTTCACCATGAAAAGCTTGACGGAAGCGGATATCCTTTCGGACTTAAGGCGGATGAACTCGGCAAAAACGAGCGTCTTATGGCATGCCTTGATATTTATCAGGCTCTTGTGGAAGATAGGCCGTACAAAGAGGAAATGTCACATGCAGAAGCAATAAAGATTCTGAAAAAGATGGCAGAACGGGGACAACTGGATTGTGAAATCGTTGAAGATTTAAACAAATGCTTCATGACAGAAGAAACTAAAAAAGAAGCTGAAGAGGATAATCAGAAGAAGATGGCATCAATACCTAAAAAAGGGGGATGGCGCTGTCCTGTATGTGGATATATTTGTGAGGGCGATCTGCCGGAGGATTTTATATGTCCTCAGTGTGAGCAGCCGGCAACTGTATTTGAAAAAATATAGAAGAGGAGATCATTGTAATATGAATAGATACATAAAAATCGGCTTTTATATACTGGTTACAGTGATGCTGGCCGGCTTCGTTTTTATGGAACTGACTTGTCTGCCTGAAAGAGAAGATGAAGTTGTTCCGGGAAATTTACTTTATAAGGGAACCGTTGTCTGGGAAAAGGCAGATGGAACAAAGGAACAGATTGCAGTTCCGGGAAATTATGAGGTAGAACCCGGAGATACGATGGTGATAAGCACCGTGCTGCCTGATGATTATAATCAGGAAACTATTGAAATCCGCAGTTCACAGCAAAATCTGCGTTTCTATATTG
>JBJETA010000044.1:0-4157 GCA_051883075.1 Anaerovoracaceae bacterium | reverse complement strand
TGCTTCAATGGCTTTATCCATGGACAGGCTTTCTGCCGATTCAAGCTCTATGCCTACATCCGAAAGGGCTTCTTCCACGGTTTTTCCGCATATCTTTATGATATTTCCGTCTTCATCATAGATAATGGCCGCCTGCGAATGCTCCCCGTCATTAAAAGGCTCATGTGCATATACCCAGTAAGAGTAGCCCCGGCTTGCTTTGCTTGGGTCATTTTCATAATCGGAATAATTTACGCCATACTTAACGAGTTCCCCTTTGGAATATATGAGATTAGGTTCTTCCGCTTTCTTTTCTAAGGAAATACTGTCTTCTTCCACGCTTCCGCTTCCTTCGGTTACAATATCCCAACCTTCCTTTAAAAGAGCATTTAAACTGTTGAACGCATTGCTCATAACTTCTTCCCATTTTCCGTTTATTTTTTTGTATAAAGAAAAATCTGATACCATAGCATCTTTTAATTCGCCAACCAAGAATTGAAGCTTGCTTTTTGAATTTGCATTCTCTTTTACATATTTGATTATCTTTACAGTTCCCCCAGAAGGGTTACTGATAACCTCAGATGTATCAAACAGAAGATAATTACCACCACCGTATTCAGCTTCTCCTGTTGATGTATACATGTTATAACCAGTTGTTCCACCTATTTCCGATTTATCTATCAGAGCATAATAGATGTTATCTATGCTTATTGAAGCAGTTTTGGAAACACCCTTCTGTACTCTTACTTTTAAACTTTGCCCTGGTTTTATTATAGCAGTATTAACCCCAGGTACTACACCTGATGGGTTTGTAGATGTCCCTGTATATCTATCATTCCTATTATAGTTATTCTTTGTCCAACATGGTGTTGTTACATTAAATCTAACCAACAATACCTTATCTTCGGGAGCCGTAAAAGTTACAGAAATATAGTCATAAATAGAATTTGCAAACGAGCTTTGACGTTCAAACATATCATCCGGTGCTTTTTGCATTCTTTTCTCTGCAAATTCTGTAATGTAATATTCAACTCCGGAATTTTTTGTTATTCCCTGAACTTCATACAATAAATCGTTTTTAGTATATGAAGAATCACTATATGATTGTGGCTGATCTGTTAAATATGTTACTTTAATATTTATAATGCCACCTTGACCTGAACCCCCGCTACCTGTAGTTATCGTATGGTCTCCCGGCTGTAAAAAAAGCATTTTTTTACCTGTTATAAGGTTAGAGGTCTGTGCCCCAAAGCCTATTCTTATGACTTGACCGTCTACCTGTAGTGTGTTTACACCGGATCCCGAAAAGTTTACGTTTGCTGAGCCTGTTGGAAAAGAATAATCAAATTCTACAAAAGCCTCTTCTGTAAGTGAAAAAGAGATGCCTCTTGTTATTTTAGTAAAAAAGCTGTTTGTCTCACCTCCTACGAAATTACACTCTTGAACCTCTTTCACATAAAGAGGTTTTTCTCCTTCCGAAAGAGTCTTCTCTGATGATTTTATCGAAAAGATATCTTTAAATACGCCTTTTTCATTATACAGATTATACCTATATTTGTATTCAGCCTGTTCTAAATCCATTTCTTTAACAAGCCCCGCAGCGTTTTCCCCGCTGTCTCCTCTAAGTCTTATCATTTCATATGGCTTCTTCAAGGCGTCTTTAATCGTTTCAACTAAATCTTCGGAGAAATCTGATACAATAACCTCTACTCTCTTTCCATCAAGAAGGCTTTCCGTTTTTTGAAGGTCTGCTCCTGATGAAGAAGTTACTAAAAAATTCGGAATATCTGAATCTGTTGAAAAATTTATCTTTTGAAAAACACTTTCACTTATTGCTTCGTCTTTATCCTTTTGAATTTTAGATACTACTAAATTTGCATACGAACCTCTGAAATATGCCACATCATAGAAGTTACATGCAAGACTTCCATTAACGTTTGTTTTTTCAAAAAACCAGTGCGGAATCCAACTTCCAAATGAACCTGTTCCGTTTGTTGTTGCCCAATCTTCTGTATTTGTAACACACTGTATACCTTTTCCCCAGCCTCCGCCGCTGCCGTTATAGTATTGCTGGCTGGAAGCAGGCTGCTGCAGATAAATCTTTTTTTCTTTATCATCATACACAGCATAGCTCATTTGTGATGTCGAAACTTTTACGTCTCCGGAGCCCTGAGAATCACTCATAATACCGTGAGAATCACCCAGCAAATTACTCTCTGAAAAATCATATACTTTTAAGTTTCTCGTTCCTCCTGAAGTGTTAATGGTAATCTCATATAAATATTTAGCTTCTCCTATTTCATTCTTAACAAAGCCATATACATCATATCCAGCATAATCACGGTATGTACTAATGACCTTTCCTATTGCTTTATTTGAATTATGCGAAGCAACCCATAGGAAAGTAGCATATATGTTTCTGTAATCCCCACCATAAGATGAACGAGATACAAAAACAACATTTCCTTTCGAATCCATATCCACAGGCGAAGGTGCTCCATAGTTTATAACCTTAAAGTAATCTTGCGCAGAAAGAACCGGAAGCTCAGGCAAATTCTTTTGCATAATTGTTTCTGTTGACATATCAAATTCTTTTATACAGAACTGATAAGTACTTATCTTTTCGATAAATACAATTTTTCCTTCTTGAAGTCTTGCAAGAGAGCCCGGTTCATTACTTAAAACAGTCGATAAGGCTAATGTCTCAAAATCAAATTTTTTAATTGTTTTTCCATCATAAAAATACAATCTCTTTTCATCAGGTGACATATATGGAGTATTGGTTGGCAGGCAAACATCAAGTGTGGTTATATATGCTCCTGTTTTATGATTAAAAACAAGGGTTTTATTTATATCAGAGCATCTGATGTACACATATTTCTCCTGACTATCTGAACAAATAGAATAACTGTTTGACTCTGTAACAGTATAGTTCCAGGCTTCTCCATCAACACCGAATGCCCTTACCGTATGCGCTCCCACACACTTTTCATACACATTAGGAACTAGCTCCATCTGATTGGATTCAATAATGTATGCATAAGTTGAATCAGAAAAATAATCTCTTGAACCGCCATAGACTGCCTTACACAAAGGACACAAATCTGCCACCGACCAGGCATATTCATACCCCTTCTCATAATTCTCGTTTTCATCGAAAATCTGTACTCCGGAAATTCTTGCATCAATACCCGATTCTATGAAATCTACTGTCATGTCATTTATGTTTTTTTTAATTTCTGAAATGGAATTTCGTTCGCCCAATAAAAATATATTGGCTTTTTTAAAAGAAATCGGTTCAATACTTACTACAGGAGCTATATTGACTACACTGCTTCGTTCAACAGTCTCTGCTGTCAGATAATCATCTACTGTTATATATTCTTCCAGAGTAGGCTCTGACCAGACATCTTTTAAATGCAGCTTTAAATCAAATGCTCCCACTCCTGTTTTGTTAAATCCAATCTTTTGATTTGTTCCAAACGCCATGTTCTTATATCCATCAAGCATCACGGCATTTACAAATGTGCCGGAAGAGGAGTTATCAAGAGGATTAAGAAAATCTACAGTCCATGTTCTTTCAAGCCTGTCCCCGTCGGTTGTACTTACATCCTCTGCCTCAATCGCAGCTGTATCCGTTCCCATTTCTCTTAAAAATGTACTCGGTATATATATCTGAGGATTTGGCGGCAGGTCGGGAACTACTTTGAAAGTGCCGCTCTCACTGTCGCTGTCACCCTTACTGTCTGTTACTTTGATATCGTAATAGAAATCTCTTGAAGCTTCTCCTGTTTGAGAATATTTAGGGTATTTAGTAAGAAATTCAACACTTATTTTTGTCCAGTATTTATCCTCAATAACAACCTTTGCTTCTCTTGTTTTTATAGAAGTTCCTACAAATTTAGGGTTATCTGCAGTAATCCTTGCAAGCTCTCCTGTTTTTTCATCTTTGATGGTTATGCACCAATCTGTGATAGGCTTATCCGGATATGTGGCAATCCTGAAATCAAGTGTCTGCTTTCTGTTCTGCTTCTGGAAGCCTCCCAGTCCGCCTTCAACATAAGGAGTCTTTCTGACTTCGATGTTTTCCGTATCAGTCAGCTTTGCTCCTGTGGATTTTACAGTTACATTAAGAGTAACAGGATATATGCCTTTCTTTGGGAAGGTTACTATTGCAT
>JBJETA010000043.1:0-18068 GCA_051883075.1 Anaerovoracaceae bacterium | reverse complement strand
ATTCTTAACTTTCTTTCCTTAAGTTCAGCTTCTGTTGCAGCACCAACCTGGATAACTGCTACACCGCCTGCAAGCTTTGCAAGTCTTTCCTGAAGCTTTTCCTTGTCAAATTCGGAAGTTGTTTCTTCACACTGGTGCTTAATCTGGTTAACTCTTGCCTTGATTTCTCCGGGAACACCTGCACCGTCAACGATAACTGTATTTTCCTTAGTAACCTTAACTGAAGCTGCTGTACCAAGCATATCAAGAGTAGCTTCCTTTAAGTCATAGCCTACTTCTTCTGAAATAACTGTTGCACCTGTAAGAACAGCGATGTCTTCCATCATAGCCTTTCTTCTGTCACCGAAGCCGGGAGCCTTTACAGCTACACATTCAAATGTGCCTCTTAACTTGTTTACAACAAGTGTAGCAAGAGCTTCGCCGTCAACATCTTCCGCAATGATAAGAAGCTTTCTTCCCTGCTGTACAATCTGTTCAAGGATTGGCAGGATTTCCTGAATGTTTGAAATCTTCTTGTCTGTCAGCAGGATGTATGGGTTCTGCAGGTTAGCTTCCATCTTGTCAGTATCAGTTACCATGTATGCTGACAAATATCCTCTGTCAAACTGCATACCTTCAACAACTTCAAGTGTAGTACCCATTGACTTTGATTCTTCAACAGTGATAACACCATCTTTTCCAACCTTTTCCATAGCTTCTGCAATAAGTGCACCTATGTTCTTGTCATCAGCTGAAACTGAAGCAACCTGTGCGATGCTGTCCTTGCTTTCAACCTTTTTAGCTGTGTTCTTGATTTCTTCAACAGCTACATCTACCGCACCCTGAATACCTTTTCTGATAATCATTGGGTTTGCACCTGCAGCCACGTTCTTGAACCCTTCCTTGATAATAACCTGTGCAAGAAGTGTAGCAGTAGTAGTACCGTCACCTGCAACGTCGTTTGTCTTTGTAGCAACTTCCTTTACAAGCTGTGCACCCATGTTTTCAACAGCATCTTCAAGTTCGATTTCTCTTGCGATTGTAACACCGTCGTTTGTAATAAGCGGTGAACCGAATTTCTTTTCAATAAGAACGTTTCTGCCCTTAGGTCCAAGAGTGATTTTTACTGTATCTGCAAGCTGGTCAACACCTGCCTGTAACTTTCTTCTGGCATCTTCGCCATAATGTAATTCTTTAGCCATTTTCAATTACCCTCTTTCTTTATATCTGCCTCCGGCTCATTCAATCCGAGGCTCTTATTTCAAAATTATCATGCGGATTTTTATCCGTTTTTCCCAATACTCTCTCCGATTTTACTAAAATCTTTTTTCTGTAAATCTAAATCCCAATATCTCTGGTACTCTAATCCGTTCCCATTCTTCTGCGGAAAATTATTCAACGATAGCTAAGATATCTTCCTGCTTGATAATAGTGTATTCTTCTCCGCCGTACTTAACTTCTGTACCTGCGTACTTTGCAAATACAACCTTATCTCCAACCTTCAATTCCATCTTTTCATCAGCAGTTCCCGGACCTACTGCAACAACTTCTGCAGTCTGAGGCTTTTCCTTTGCCTGACCGGGAAGAACGATACCGCTTGCAGTCTTCTCTTCAGCTTCCAGCATTTTAATTACGGCTCTTGCGCCAAGTGGTTTAATTCCAAAACTCATTTTCAATACCTCCTATATATGTATATTGTTTTTTTAACTTTTTCGTTTTGTTAGCACTCTCACCTTTTGAGTGCTAACACAATTATATTTTACCCCAATGTTTTACAATGTCAATACCTTTTTCAAAAATTTTATCCGACGCATTATTTCTTATTCATATCAAGCTGTCTGATATGGTAAAACAGATACTGCTGGGCTATTCCGCCGTGCTCTCCGAAGTTTTCCTCCGCAAACTTTTTCATGGTTTTCATATCATTTTCATCTATGCCGTACATCCTGTTCATTACTCTGCGTACCCAGACATCAATAGGAAAACATTCCTGCTTCGCCATGCCGAAAAGCAGTATGCAGTTTGCCACCTTCGGTCCTACGCCGCACAGACCTGTCAGATATTCATAGCCCTCCTGCACCGATGCTTCACGCAGGCTGTCAATAGTCATGACTGCGTCTTGACAGTCATCGCCTGCCGCTCTGCCTGCAAGCCGCCTGTCCTCTGCAACCTGCTTCGCCGTATTGATGATGTATTTAGCCCTGTACCCAAGGCGCACAGGTGCCAGATCCTCTTCAGTCAGACCGGCAAGCACCTCGGCTTCAGGAAATGCAAACCGCTCCTTTCCCCTGTATTCGCCCAGAGGCTCACCAAACAGCTCACAGAGCCCTTCTATGCACTTTTTTATCCTCGGTATGTTGTTGTTCTGGGATATTATAAAGGAAATCAGAGTTTCCCACGGCTCCTGCCTTAATATCCTTATGCCCCTGCCGGAGGAAACAGCACCGGACATTACCGAGTCTTTCCCCGACAATTCGAGTTTTATGCTTCCGTAGTCCCTGTCCAAATCAAGATAATCATGCCACACACCGTCGAACTTTTCCTGCGTCGTGTTGTCAACAGTAAGCAGCCCCCCGCAGCAGGCATCCCTGCTTTCAGTCTCCGAATCGGGTGACAGGTTCATATTTACAGCCTGTCCGAAAGCTACCCCGGTATAGCTGCCGTCATCCTCCCTGTTCCAGCGGAAACACTGCCCGCAGTCAAATATATGATCTAAATTAAAGTCCTGTACCTTTATTTTTACCGCCATTTCCAATACTATCCTCTCTGCATTATCTTTTTTCTAAGCATGCAGGCCCTTCACCACAACGTCCACCGATTTGATATTAAACGCCGTCATGCTTTCCACCTGCGCTATTATGTCCTTCTGAAGGTCCTTTGCACATTCCATAATCTGCACACCGTACTTCATATTTACAGACACGGACATTTCCACGCCATGCTTCGTGTTCTGTGTAATAACCTTGCTTACCGAATGAATGCCTTTGTTTTTTCTGCACAGATGACCTACTATATCTGCAATCACCTTGTCCGATATATAAAATTCCCCCATATAGCTGTAGGTCGGCCTTACTATTGACCGTTCCTCCTGCTTCGCCATGCCGCCGAAGCCCTTAAATATACGAAGAGGGTGAAGAAAATATCCCGAAAAGTCTACCTTGAGCTGTCCCGCAGGAACCGGTATTACATGTTTTCCAAGCTCATATCGCTGCTTATGCGCCTCATTTCTCTCTTCCTCCGTGGTAATGTCCTCAATCGATATTCTTTCCTCGATTTCGGGAAGACCAAGTCTTTCAGCTATCCTGTCAACCATGCCCTCAGAGGTGCCGAGTATGAGAATTTTGCCCGGATTGATTTCCCTTATCTTGGCGGCAACAGAAGCCCTGTGTTCTTCATCTGTAAAGAGCGCTGTCTTAATGGCGCCGATTTTGGTTGCCTGCCTCTTTGCTGAAATTCCCTGCTCTATATGTCCGTCATATATAAACAGACCGTCATCGATGATGGCCTGTATATCTTTTTCACCGCATAAATTCATGGCGTGGAAACTCTTTCCTGTACCGCTTTTTCCCACTAATGAGTAAACTTTCATCTTTACTTCTCCATTTCCATTTGTTATAATCTAGATAGTTTTTAGCATTATTATAAAGGAGGATATTACTATGGCTTATAAAATTACTGACGCTTGCATTAACTGTGGTGCTTGCGAACCTGAATGTCCAGTAGAAGCAATTTCAGAATCAGGTTCAGCTAGAGTTATCGACGCTGACAAGTGCATCGACTGCGGTTCATGTGCAAATACATGCCCTACAGAAGCAATCGTAGAAGGCTAATTAACTGACATTAATTTGTTTACTTAATTCTACTATAAAAATAACCGTTTCTCAAGGAAACGGTTATTTTCGTTTTTGCTTATTTTTATCTTTGCTTATTTTAAATATTTGCCTCTTTTAAACGGTCGGCAGCAAATCAGCGGCCGCCTGCTTTATTTTCTGTCCTGTTGGCTTTTTCGTTTTTTTCTTCCTGAATCCTGTTTATATGATATGCGATGGAATGAAGACCGTCGCTTAAGTGTACATTCTCAACAGCCACATGCTCAGGCACCTCCAGGTCAACGGGAGCGAAGTTCCATATACCCTTTATTCCCGCAAAGCACATCTTGTCGGCTACCTCCTGAGCAGAATCCTTTGTTGTACATATGATGCCTATATCAATCGAGTTTTCTTCGATATAGTCTACAAGCTCTTCATAATCCCTGACCGTTATATCATTTATTTTTAATCCCACAAGCTTAGGATTTACTTCAAACAGCGAATTTACAACAAAGCCTGCCTTATAGTAGTATGTATGGTTTGCAATAGCCTGTCCCAGATTTCCTGCACCGACAATAATCATCTTGTATTCCTTGTCAAGCCCCAGAATGCTGCTTATTTCGTTGTAAAGGGCCTCTACATTGTAGCCATACCCCTGCTGTCCGAATCCTCCGAAATTGTTAAGATCCTGTCTTATCTGGGAAGCCGTGTAACCTATTAAATCGCTCAGCTCTCTTGAGGAAATTTTATCCACGCCTTTTCTTTTCAGTTCATTCAGGTATCTTCTGTATCTCGGAAGACGCTTGATAACCGCATTTGAAATTTTTGAACCCTTTTTCATTATGTCTCTTCCTCTTTCTTTAACCTTCAAGAAAAAATAAAGAAAACCCGCTTTAGTGCGGGCTTTCGATTTTTCTTAGTTTAATTTTTCTTCAACATACTTTACGATATCGCCAACACACTGGAACTTTTCTGCGTCTTCATCAGGTACTTCAATATCGAATTCATCTTCAATCGCCATGATGATTTCAACTGCATCAAGAGAGTCAGCTTCTAAGTCCTTCATAAGATGAGTATCCATTGTTACCTCATCTTCATCTACGCTTAACTGTTCTACGATAATCGCTTTAATCTTGTCAAATGTCATTTGAATAACCTCCACATTTCTTTAACTTTAAAATTTTTCTATTCATTTTACTTAAATTCAAACCAAAAGTCTTAACGACTAAATCACATTATAAGTTACACTTATAAGATATGCAAGAACATTTTGCAATTTTTTCATTTTATTTATTTTATTCCTGTAGTTCCATCCATTTGTCATAAGTTTCAGACAGTTCTGCCTTACACTTCTCACTCTTTTCATGGTACTCGGCAAGCAGTACATGATTGCTGAAAACATCTTCTTTGCACATTTCCGCCTCAAGTCTGCCGATTTCCTCTTCAAGCTCCGCTATTTTTTCCTCAAGCCTTTTTTCTTCTCTGTCACGTCTGCGTTTTTTTGCGTCAAGCTCCTTTGTAAGCTTTCTTCTCTCCTGGCTGCTGAGGGAATCAAGGTCCAGTTCACCTTCTTCTGCCGCTGAGACAAGTCCGCTTACATCTATCTCTGCGGCACTTCTGCCGCTTCCCGTACTTTTCCCCGTATTGCCTGCAAGCTCATTCAGATACTGCTTTCCTGAAGCAATTTCCTGCTTCTTTTCCATATAATAATCATATGAACCAAGATATGCGGTCATTCCCTCATGTTCAAGCTCCATGATTCTTGTCGGTATTTTATTTAAAAAATATCTGTCATGTGAAACAACTATAACCGTTCCCGGAAAATCCAGAAGTGCGTCTTCAAATACCTCCTTCGAGGTAATGTCCAGATGGTTTGTAGGCTCATCCAGCACCAGTACATTTGCACCTGAGAGCATCAGCTTAAGCAGTGAAAGTCTTGCCTTTTCGCCGCCGCTCAGGGAGCCAACCTTTAGGAAAACGCTCTCATTCCTGAAAAGAAATCTTCCGAGGAGACTTCGCATCTCTGTATCCGTATAAAGCCTGTAGGCCTCTTTCATCTCTTCAAATACAGTATTGTTGGGGTTTAAGTTCTGCTGTTCCTGGTCATAGTAACCGAACATTACGTTGTGTCCCACTTTGAGCCTGCCTGCCTCCGGCTGCAGCTCATCCATGATTATTTTAAGAAGAGTGGTTTTTCCGACTCCGTTTGCGCCGACTATGCAGATTCTTTCTCCGCGTTTTATGTCAAAACTTACATTTTCAAAAAGCTCCTTTTTTCTTTCTCCAAAGCCGAAGCTTTTCTTCAGATTTTCCGCAGAAAGAACATCGTTTCCGCTTTTAAACTCCTGCCTGAAATTTATTTTCATTTTTCCCTGCAGGGCTTCCGGTTTTTCAAGGACCTCCATATGCTCAAGCATCTTTTCCCTCGATGCCGCACGCTTTGCCAGCTTTTCTGTTCCTCGCTGCTTAAATCTTCTGATGATTTCCTCCTGCCTTGCGATTTCCTTCTGCTGGCCCTCATATCGCTTCAGTTCTTCCTCACGGTTCTGCCTTTTCTTTTCTGCATAAGAGGAATATCCTCCCTGATATGTATACAGCTTATGATTTTCCACTTCAAATATTCTGTTTACTGTCTGGTCCAGAAAATATCTGTCATGTGAAATCAGCACCACGGTTCCGTTGTAGGCTTTCAGATACTGTTCCAGCCATTTTAGCGTTCCTATGTCCAGATGGTTAGTAGGCTCGTCCAAAAACAGCAGGTCAGGCTTTTTCAGAAGCAGACATGCCAGTGCAAGCCTCGTTTTCTCCCCTCCGCTTAAGGTTGATATTTTTTTATCGTAATAATCCTCCGTAAATGCCATGCTGTTCAGTATACCTATAATTTCACTTTTATAGCTGTAACCGCTGCTTCTGTTATAGGTTTCCATCATCCGGTCATATTTATGAAGAAGTCTTTCAACATCTTCACCCTTTGCCGACCTCTCGGAGATTTCCTGTGAAAGGTCATGCATTTCCCTCTCAAGCTCCTCAACATGACTGAAAATAGCCGTAACCTCCTGCATGACGGTATTCTCAGAGTTGAAGTTCTGACTCTGCTTCAGATACCCTATACTTGTATTTGCCGATATATATATATTGCCGTCATCATACGGCAGTTCACCGCAAAGGATATTCAGGAGAGTTGTTTTCCCTGCACCGTTGTTTCCTACAATGCCTACCTTCTCACCTTCATTTATATGAAACGAGATATCTTTCAGGATAACATCAGTCCCGTATGCCTTTGCTATATTTGTTGCCGAAAGTATTATCATTCCCGTCTAAACTCCGTTTTATATTTTTCTGGTTGCGGCAGGCTCCTGCCCCAGAGGCAGACTTGGATACGCATCCATATCCAGACCGCTTCTGTAGCCCTCTTTATACTTATAATACGCCGCACAGCCAATCATAGCCGCATTGTCTGTGCACAGAACAGGGTCAGGTCTGTAAAGCCTGATTCCGTTTTTCCTGCACTCAGCTTCAAGCATCTCTCTCAGCCGGCTGTTTGCCGCTACACCTCCCGCAAGTACGATTTTATCTTTTTTCATTTCCTTTGCCGCATTTACGGCTTTTGTCACAATAACCTCCAGAACTGCCTGCTGGAAGCTTGCTGCCACATCAGGCACACAGATTTCCCTTCCTGCCTGTTTTTCCGAATTTATGTAGTTCAGGACGCCTGTTTTTATGCCGCTGAAGCTGAAGTCATAGCTTCCCTTTTCAAGGAAAACCCTCTTAAAATGTATCGCTTCAGGATTTCCCTCTTTTGCAGCCTTATCAATCTTCGGGCCTCCGGGATAACCAAGTCCCAGTACGCGGGCAACCTTGTCAAAGGCCTCACCTGCCGCATCATCCCTGGTTCCTCCCAGCACCTCAAACTCATTGTATCCTTTTACTTCCACAATATTGGTATGTCCGCCCGAAATAACAAGCGCCGTAAACGGCGGCTCAAGCTCAGGATACTGGATGTAGTTTGCACTTATATGCCCCTGTATGTGATGCACACCTATCAGCGGAATATCTTTTACAAAAGAATATGCCTTCGCCGTAGCTATTCCTATAAGCAATGCACCCACCAGTCCCGGTCCGTGTGTGACGCCTATTAAATCCACATCATCAAGAGTCACTCCTGCTTCTGCCAGCGCCTGATTTGTAACATTGTTGATGTTGTCAAGATGATGTCTTGAAGCTATTTCAGGCACAACGCCGCCAAAAACCGTATGCACATCAATCTGTGATGATATAACGTTTGACAGCACTTCCCTTCCGTCAAGAAGGAGTGCCACCGAGGTTTCATCACAGCTCGATTCTATCGCCATTGTTAAAAATTTTCCATCTTTCATAACTGTTTCAATCCTTTTGTTTATACAAGCCTGTTGTACGGCACAGCTATACACCTGTTATCTGCCGAAAAATGCCTGCAGTTTTCACATGACATATAGTCCGACATATTAAACGCACTGAAATCATGCCTTCTTTCAAAGCGTCTGCAGTTTGTGAACGGTTTCATCATATCGTCAAGCCCGTCATCCTTTCCGTAGTAATGTCCGTCACTTCCCCTTCCGCTGCCGTAATCACAGTAAATATTCATATCCAGCCTCCAAATACTTTCAAATTTATACTTTGCTTAGTATTTTCAGGCCTCTTCTGTTTTATTCATCAATCGTCCTGCGGCTTCCTCCACATAATGACCGCATTTTCACCGTTGTCCAGATAATATCCCTTTCTCAGTCCTGCCGGTTCAAACCCGAATTCCGTATATAATGCCTGTGCAGGCAGATTAGACTCCCTGACCTCAAGCGTAAAGCTTGTAAGTCCGTTTTCCTCTGCCGCCTCAACGAGAGTCCCCACTATGGCACGGCCTATTCCTTTTCTCCTGTAATCGGGAGAAACCGCAACATTTGTGATATGTCCCTCGTCAAGTATTGCCCACAGACCCGCATACCCGACAACCTTTCCCTCTATCTCAGCCGCTATGTAAAAGGCCCTGTCATTTTCGGTCAGCTCCTGCCTGAAGGAGGCTTCGCTCCACGGGTCGGCAAAACACACCTTGTCCAGTGCAGCCATTTCAGCGGCATCTTTTTCCTCCGCCATCCTTATAATCATTTCACTCATGTCCCGGACTGACTCCTCTTTTCTGCCGCTTTTGCTTCTTCAAGCTTACGCTGCGCCTCTGCCTTTCTCATGTAGTTTGGCTTCAGTTCGTTGTAGCTGCATGTGTTTTCCGGGCTGTAGCTTTTCATCGCCAGCTTTGCCACGGACGCTGCATTCTGATAGCGTACCTCTTCCTCCGCAAACTCAGTTTGTATATCGTCATTTAACGATGTTTCTCTCCATTTTTCGATTTGTCCGCCGTAAGCGTTGATTCCGTCTCCAAAGAAGATGATGCGGTTTACTTTTTCACCGCAATTTTCCTTTGCTTTGCCGCCGCTCTGCCTATTTGCAAAGTCTCCCAGCAGCTCAAGAATTTCTTCAAGGGTATACGCCCTGCCTTCAACGGCTTCCTTTATTGTATCTCTGCCTTTTTCGTCTTTTGCCCAGACATAAGCCCCACCGTATACCTGGCTTCTCCTTGCATCAAACAGAGGGCAGAAAACCGTACCGGCATACCTGTCCGACATGCCTTCTGATATTTCCGCTCTGTCATTTTCAAGATTATAAAGAAAGGTCTTCAGTGTAGGTATCCCCATGCATGGCAGACTGAGCGCCTGTGCCAGTGCTCTTGCCGAAGATACCCCTATTCTTATGCCCGTAAAGGAGCCCGGTCCTTCAGAAGCAGCAATCACATCTATATCAGCCATGCTTAAGCTGCCTTTTTCAAGTGCTTCAGATACCAGAGGCATAAGAAAGCTCAGATGGTTGAGCGTTTCATCTGAAAACGACTGCGAAGCTATACCCTGTTCATTTATTACCGCCACGGAGGCAGATGCCCCTGTCGTGTCTATGGCAAGTATATTCATGGGATTATTCCTCCAATCCTTTTATTTCATATATTCTTTCTCCGTCCTTCTGTCCATAGGAAATGTTCACAAACACAGCCTCCTCAGGAATAAGATCCTCTATCAGGTCAGCCCACTCAACTATGCAGACACCCCTTCCGAAAAAATATTCCTCATATCCTATTTCAAACATATCCTCCGCATCATTTACTCTGTACACATCAAAATGGTACAGCGGAAGCCTGCCGTCGTGATATTCCTGCACAATAGTGAAAGTAGGGCTTGTAATTCTCTGCTTTATGCCCAGGCCCTCTGCAATATACTTTGTTAATGCAGTTTTTCCTGTTCCCAGATCCCCAATGAGGGCTACAATACTTCCCTCCTTCAGCTGTTCTGCCAGCTTCAGTCCGAATGCTCTTGTTTCTTCTTCATTTTTTATTACTAATTTATTCATAATCTTCATTTTACCATAATATTTATTTTTATAAAACAGTATTTAAGACTGATTTTAAGTTTGGTCAAAATCTCCTTTTAATTGCATCTCATTTGTTGTAGAATAATATGTGCGAAGATTAAAAATCTTATCACTTTTTAGATTTGAGGACTTTGATATGAAAGATGAGAAGGATTTCCTTAAAGGGAAAATTGAAGAATACCGCTTTCTTCCTATAGATGATACTCTATTTCACTATTATGACCAATATGAAGGACTATGCAGGGAATCAGATGATTCAGAAGGTCTTCTCTATCTGACTTTCTGCAAAGGCGAAACATATTTCCGTCTCGGAGATTATCACAAAGCGGAAAATCTTCTTAACAGCTGCATATTTGACTCCTCATCAGATGCTTCTCTTGATATACTTTCAAGATGCCACAATCTGATAGGACTCCTCAATGTCGCTATGGGACAGGAGCTTCCTGCTCTTGAAAACTATATGATGTCTATTGAATACTCATCAAAATGCGCCAACACAAAACAGCAGATAATAACCCTTCTGAACATGACCTGGCTTTACAGGGACGTAGGTGACTTTGACAAGGCCTTAAAAACCGGTCAGGATGCACTTACATTGTTTCAGGCAGATCCCGTTTCCGGTGCATACAATTTAGAACTGCTCATGCATGCATACAGAGGGCAGCTTTTCTTTATGATGGGACGCTATGACGAAGCCATGAAGGTGTTGGATACAATAAATAATCTGAAAGCACGCAGTGTCGCTGTTTTCTATGAGGTTCCGCTGAAGAACTTTTTTATAAGAGCATATCATTATCTTAACGATACTGACAATCTTCAGAAAATGATAGATGCCCTTATTGACCATGCAACAGATAAGGATGATTTTCTTGAATTCAGCGAAGCTTTTTTAAATATATGTGAGTACATCCTTACGTTCAGTAAAGAAAACACACGCAGGCTTTTAGATTCCCTTCATATAAACATAGACTCGCTTGAAATATATTTTCTTAAGATGCGCCTGCAGAGACTTGAAGTCCTGTATGCGCAGAAATACTGCAGCAATGACGCATTTCTTCACGAAAGCGGAAAATATATGATGATGGATTCCAAGTATACCGAGCTTATCCGTTACAATAAAAGATGCAGCCTTCAGCGTATTGAGCTTCTGAAAAAAGTCCAGAAGGAACGCCAGCTCTATTTTGAGCAGAGCCGGCTTGATCTGATGACAGGTCTTTTAAACAAGGTATCTTTTGAACAGATGATCGGACGTATTCTGAACAACCGTATTGAAAAGCTCCCTGCGGCATGTACCCTGATTGTTCTCGATCTTGACAACTTCAAAAGAGTAAATGACAGACTGGGTCACATGACAGGTGATAAAATTATAACTGCGGTTTCTGAAAGCCTTACAGAGGTGTTTGGTGAAGAAGCTTTGATAGGCCGCGTAGGCGGTGATGAATTTGCTGTCTTTCTTCCGAACAATGATTCTGATAAAGAGGTTTTCAAACAGGCCATAGCTCTTCAGCGCACCTTTGCTTTAAACCGTGACGTATGTGAGCTTGCAGAAAAGCATAACCTGAATATAAGCATAAGCATAGGAATAATGTTCGATATAAACACTCCTCTTGATTATGAAAACGCATTTAAGCGTGCGGATAAACAGCTTTATCTTGCAAAGGCCAGCGGCAAAAATATCATTTGTATCGAATCTGCCCGCTTCTGAAAAAACATTATCACGCAAAATACAGACCATCTAAAAAGACTGGTGTTTTGACCAGTCTTCTTTATTTTTTGTCTTTATATTCCTTTTATCCGTACTGCCCTCAGCGTACATCCTTATGCAGATTCTATCTATGCAGAAATCCCGAAATCCTCTTATATAAAAGGAAGGTTATCACTGAATTTATTCCTGCTTTTACAAAGTTGAAAGCAGCAATAAACGGCAGCAGCTGTACTACGGCTTCAAGCGGCATGCCTAAAAACGCAGGCGTAACCACCATATTTGCGCCAATCATAACTACAGTCATAGTCAGTATTCCGGCAATCAAAGCTATGACAGCCTCTTTCTTTGTTTTATTACCCTTGTACAGGTTTCCTGCAACGATTACAAAAGCACCTGTGGCGATTATATGCATGATAATGCCGTATATTCCGCTTGCAGCACTTACAGTAACTCCCTGAAGTATAGCTGTAATTACAGTAATCATCAGTCCTGCCATAGGTCCGAATGCAAAGGTCCCTATGATAATAGGTATATCGGCAGGATCATACTCCAAAAAAGGCACGGCAGGAAATATAGGAAAATGTACCAGTGAAACAAGTACGATTGAGATTGCTACCAGCATGCCCATCTTTGCCAGCCTTACGGTTTTATTTTGCGTCGTCATTGTCCAAATCACTCCAATTCTGTTTATAGATATTTTTCCGAAGCTTAACTGTATGCCCTGTTCAGTGTCTGCATACGGCCAGGCTGCATATAGCCTCTGCGAAAATCTTTGCGCTCAGTACCATGCTGTCTATATCTATAAACTCGTTTTTCTGATGCGCAAGCTCTTCTTCTCCCGGGAACACGCATCCAAAAGCCACAATGTTATCGGCAGCCCTGGCATAAGTGCCTCCGCCTATAACCACAGGTTCGCTTTCCGCGTCTCCCGTCTGATTTTTGTATGCCTCCATAAGTATACGAATTAGTTCACTGTCCTTCGCCATATACACAGGCTTCTGGGATTTTATCTTAATTATACCCATGTCATACTTATTTATAACAGGCATAATGGCATCGTAAACCGCATCCTCTTCAAAGGTAACCGGGTATCTTACATTTATGGTCATTATCATGGCTTCCTTTTCAAGCTCTAACCCGCCTACATTGAGAATAAGTCCTCCCGAAGGTTCGTCCGAGAAGCCGCATCCAAGTGAAGCACCGTCAAGTTCAAAGCCTATATGCTTGTTGTAAAAGTCAATAAACTCACTTATATCATCATTTACAAAGTCCAGCTGTGAAAGAAAATCCATCAGAACCGTAACTGCATTCATACCCATTTCAGGAGTTGCTCCATGGGCAGAAATACCTGAAACAGAGATTTCCAGGCTCTTGCCTATGCCCTTGCAGTTAATCTTTGCGCCGTGGGCCTTTCCGCCCTCTTTACAGTTTTCCTCTTTATACGCAACGGCAAGCTGTCTGATTTCATCATAGCTTTCCGTTTTCTCGGCACGCACAACGGCTCTTGCCGAATCCGCAACCATATTGGCAGCTTCTCCGCCCTTCAGGCTTCGCAGCTCAAGACCCTTTGCATTTGTCTTTCCGATTTTTTTTGCAAGCTGGAAAACCAGTATACCCTTTTCTCCATGGATTGCCGGGAAGTTGGCATCGGGAGTAAAGCCCATATCAGGAGCTTTAACCTTTGAAAGATAATATCTCATGCCGCTCCAGCCTGTTTCTTCATCCAGACCCATGATAAGTCTTACCTTTTTTTCCGGAACATATCCGCAGTCCTTAAGTGCCTTCATGGCATAGTACGCTGCAAGAAGAGGACCTTTGTCATCTATTGCGCCTCTTCCGTAAACTCTGTTGTCTTCAACAGTTCCGCTGTACGGGTCATGCTTCCATCCGCTTCCTTCGGGAACCACATCAAGATGACCTAAGATACCTACGGTTTCGTCATTTGTTCCCTCTATATTTCCCTCGTCATCAAGGAAATAGCCTCCGAACTCTATATGTCCCCCGTAATTGTCCACATTTTCCGTGTCAAATCCGTCTGCCTCAGCCTTTTTCAGCATATACTCAAACGCATCCGCAACACCGCGGCCAAAGGGTGCATCGGGTTCTGCCTTATCCTGCACGCTTTTTATCCTTATAAGCTCCTGCAATGAAGCAACCATCTCATCCCTGTATTCATCAATTCGCTTTAAGTATTCCATTTGAATCCTCCAATGCCTGCTGTGCTCTTGACAAATGTCCCGAAACCTTCAGAGTTTCGTTGTTCTGCAGATTTTCATCAAGAGGTATTATTTCATAAATCGGTCTTGCCGATGTTCCGTATTTATCAACCCATGTAGGTACTGCACTCATGGTAATGTCCAGAAGCTTTCCCTCTGATTTCATATAAGTCAGCTTCACATTTGCCATAATACCTGTCTCCGTATATTGGCTGTTCATGGTATCTCCCAGAGTTTCTCTTCTCTGGTTTGAGATAAGATTTCCCATGCTGTAGAAAACAGGGACCTTCTTTTCCGTACCTGTTTTAGTGATATATTCCATCTCCTGAAGCACATGAGGGTGAGAACCGAATATAATATCAACATCCATGTTATCAGCACTGTACTGTGCCATTTCCCTCTGCCATTTATTCGCCGCAAGCTGATACTCTTCTCCCCAATGGTAATAAAGAATGATTATATCAGCACCTGCGTTCCTTGCCTCGTCACAGACCGCTTTTACCTTTTCCAAATCTTCATACAAAGTATCATAGCTGAAAGAGTTTATCAGCTCTGCATTCTCCGCAGAAACAGGTGAACCGTTCAAAGATGTTCCTCCGTTCCCCGAAGTCTCATAGGTATATGCTACTGTAGCTATGTTCAGCCCCTTGACCTGTGACATGGCATATCTGGGTTGCTCCGCACTGCTTCTGCTTCCCACGGTCTGCAGTCCGTTTTTCTGCAGAACATCAAGGGTTCTTTTAAGACCTGCCCCGCCTCTGTCCATCATATGGTTGTTTGAAGTTATTGCCACATCAAAACCTGCATCCTTAAGAGCCTCTGCCAGCTCATCAGGAGCCGAAAATGCCGGATAACCGTTGTACGGTTCTCCTCCAAAGGTCGTTTCCACATTGCACAGGGCCAGATCTGCGCCTGATATATAGTCTTTAATATATTTAAAATTATTAGTGTAATCATATTTTCCGGCTGCACTGTCATACTGGCATGAAATCTGTGACTTATGTACCATCACATCACCCACACACATAATGCTGAGTTCCACAGGCTGTTCTTCCTGTTCCTCCTGCTGTACCTGCACCGGCTGTTCATTTTCACTGCCTGTATCGGTATTTTTTGCACAACTAGTAAAAAGCAGCGGCAATGCTATCACACACGCCACTGCCAGAAAAACAAGTTTGTGAAATACCGGCAGATATTCAAATCTTGCCTGTTTCATAATACCCCGTTTCCTTTTTCTCAAATTAAAGTACGTTTTCAACGCCTGCTATTTCAGGAACTGTTTCCTTTAAAAGCTTTTCAACTACAGCCTTTAAGGTCATGGCAGCACCCGGACAGCCTGCACAGTGTCCCTGAAGCTTTACCTTAACGATATTGTCCGGAGTAAGTTCAACAAACTCAATGTCTCCTCCGTCTCTCTGCAGGAAAGGTCTGATATTTTCCAATGCTTCTTTTATCTTCTGTTCCATAATTATTATCCTCCGAATCTTTTTTGTACATAAATCTGCACTTTTTTATTTTAACACAAAAGGCAGTATTTCAACAGATATTTTTTTATATAATATCAATTCATGTCTTATCTGCCTGTGCGGCTTCCTGTGCGGCTTCCTGTGTTGCCTGTGCCGCCGCCTGTGCCGAAAGCTCTGCAAGGTTTACAAGCTGCGGCTCCATGGTATAAACAGATACTGCCGAACCGCTTACAATTGTTTTAACAACCACCGATTTTATAGGATCTCCGTTTCCGTCAAAGGTAATCGTGCCCGATGAGCCCGGGAACATTTCCGTATCTGCAACGGCTTTTCTTATGGCATCGCCGTCCAGGGCAGTTTCAGCCTTGTTCAGTGAGTCAACAGCAATCATATATGCATCAAAACCAAGAGCTACCGCACTGTCAGGCACTGCATCCTGTCCGTATTTTGCCTTGTATGCTTTCAGGAAGCTTTCGGACATTATCGTGGTTCCCGTATTGGGGTCAAATACCGTTGAAAACGATACATTTTCTATTTTTTCCTCCGCAAGCCTGCCTATGAAGTCTTCCGAGTCCCAGTGGTCTGTTCCGAGAAATGATGCGGTAATGCCCAGCTTCTTCGCCTGCTTTAAAATCTTTGCAGACAATTCCGTTTCTTCCGGCAGGAACACCACCTCTGCACCTGACTTCTTTATCTTCGTAAGCTCCTTTGTAAAATCCTCCGCATCAGCCTTATAATCACACGAAACGACTACAGCCCCGGAATCTCCGGTCATCTGTATCATTTTATCTGAAAAGGTCTGTGACACCGCTATGGCATAATCGTCATTCTCAGGCTTTAAAATCGCTGCTGTCTTTACTCCCAGAGATTCAACCGCATATTTTGCAAGCGATGTTCCCTGGAACGAGTCAAGCAGGCACACCCTGAAATAAAAAGGATTATAGCTGGTCACCAACGGGTTCGTATTTGTTATTGCAATGGCGGGAATCTTTGCTTCTTCAAATATTTTAATCGCAATCAGTGAATTTGCGCTTCCGTAACTTCCCAAAACGATGGAAACCCTCTTATCTACAAGCTCCTTTGCCACGCTTTCAGCAACATACATATCAGATTTATTGTCTCCGTAAATCAGTTCAACCTCTTTTCCCAGGGCTCTCGGAAACATCTCATGTGCAAGCTCTATTCCCTGTACCTCAAGTTCTCCCTTTTCCTTATCTTCACCGCTCAGAGGCTCAAAAACTCCGATTCTGACCGTAGCTTCAGGTTCTGTTTCCTTATCTATAAATGTACTTTTAAAGCTTTCATAGGTTGTGCACGCCGTAAGATTAACAGCCAGCAATGCTGTCAGAGCTGCTGCCGCTGCCCTTTTAAGCTTAAATTTCCTTGAACTAAACATTTTCATACTGGATTTTCCTCTCTGTCTCTCTATACCTTTCTTTTCTTTTTATTCTGCCGTCAATACTCCCATAACATTCCTATCATATCAAAAAATACTGTTTTTTTCAACTGCCTGTACTTCTTTACAAATTCTTTTGACAGTGTTATAAAAGTTATTAACGGATACCCGAATTCATCAATGCTTTAACGGAGGTGTTTAAATTGGAAAAAGTATTGGAATTTTTAAAAGAAGCAAACGTATACTACCTTGCAACCGTTGAGGGCAGCCAGCCAAGAGTAAGACCTTTCGGTACTGTCAATCTGTTTGAAGGCAGACTTTACATCCAGACGGGAAAGTCAAAATCTGTTTCAAAACAGCTGCTTGAAAATCCGAAAGCTGAAATCTGTGCTTTTAAGGACGGGGTATGGCTGCGAATCGCATGCGAGCTTGTTGAAGACGACCGTACAGAAGCAAGAAAATCCATGCTTGACGCTTATCCTGACCTTCGCGGCATGTACAATGAAAATGACGGAAACACACAGGTATTTTATCTGAAAAACGCATCTGCTACTTTCAGCTCATTTACAGCCGCACCTGAAACTGTAGAATTTTAAGATGAACAAAAACAGAGGGTACACAAACCGTATACCCTCTGATTTTTAAAAGGTTTTATTTTATGCTGTCCGTTTTCAGCAGCGTTTACTTGAAATATCTGTTGTATAAACCTTCAAATGCACAGCCATGTCTTGCTTCATCCTTAGCCATTTCGTGAACTGTGTCATGGATAGCATCAAGATTCTGTTCCTTAGCCATCTTAGCTAAGTCCTTCTTACCTGCACATGCACCGGCTTCAGCTTCGATTCTCATTTCAAGATTCTTCTTTGTTGAGTCTGTAACAACTTCACCAAGAAGTTCAGCAAACTTAGCAGCATGTTCAGCTTCTTCCCATGCAGCCTTTTCCCAGTACAGACCGATTTCAGGATATCCTTCTCTGTGAGCTACTCTTGCCATAGCCAGGTACATACCTACTTCTGTACATTCACCCATGTAGTTTGCTCTTAATCCTTC
>JBJETA010000042.1:0-4203 GCA_051883075.1 Anaerovoracaceae bacterium | reverse complement strand
TTAAAGGCAAAATACACAGAGCGGTTGTAACTCAGGCAGAGCTTAACTATATGGGAAGCATAACGATAGACAAAACTCTTATGGAGGCAGCGGGCATCATTGAAAATGAAAAGGTGCAGATAGTTGATAACAACAACGGAGAAAGATTTGAAACTTATGTTATCCCCGGAAAAAGAGATTCAGGCATCATATGCCTGAACGGCGCGGCTGCAAGACTGGTGCAGGTGGGGGATGAGGTCATTATCATTTCCTATGCCGCCATGGAAGAGGAAGAAGCAAAGGCATATAAGCCTAAGGTAGTGTTTATGAATAAAGACAATACTATCGCGGAAGTTACAAACTACGAGTATAACGAATAAAGAAAAGCCGCTGTATCCGGTACTTTTGCAGTCCGGGTGCAGCGACTTTTTTTGCGTTAATCCCAGAAGGATTCGATTTTTGCCTCGTCGTGGTTTTCGATGGTAGATGTATATGCGATGAAGGATTTCATGGCATTTGAAACATAGGAGTTCTTTCTCCACAGCAGGTTGATGTTGGAGTTGATAGGCTCCTCAAGAGGTATGTGAACGATTTTTGCATTTGCATCGAAAGTTTCCTGGTAAGTAATGGTTACAGCATAGTTGTTTTCTACTATATATTTAATAGTAGAAATCTGGCTGGCTTCCATAATTATATTTAATGGAAAATCTTTAAAGTGTTTAGTAATCGAAGTATAGTGGTAAGAACCTTTCGGGAAAATGATAAACGGCTGCTTTGAAATCAGTTCCCTGCTGGCAACCTTTTCCTTTGCGAGAGGATTGCTTTTGCCTACGGCAAGGCTGAACTTAGTGCTGAATATCTGCTTGGAATCGCACTGGGGATATACTGCATCATCCATGGCACCGATAAGAAAATCAAGAGTGCCCTCGTTAAGCCGCTTAAGCCCTGAAATCGTGCCGGTTTCAAACATCTGCAGCTTTATGTTCGGATACATTTCCTCAAAATGAGGACAGAGTTTTTTGAACATAAAGGTTCCAAGCACGGGAGGGATTCCAACCTTCAGCACAACATGGGTTTTGTTTCCGATATCAAGGGCCTCCTTGTGGAAGTTATCGTAAGCATCCACGAAAGACTTTGATTTTTCCAGAAATACAGCACCGTCATCAGTAAGTGAGATACGGTTGTTGACCCTGTTGAAAAGCTGGTAACCAAGCTCGTTTTCAAGCTCCTTTATGGCAGCGGTAATGGACGGCTGTGAGACATGCACAGCTTCTGATGCTTTTGTGATATTGTTGTATTTGCATACTTCCTGAAAGTAGCGTAAATGATTTATATTCATAATTCCCCTCGTATAAGCATAAATATTTTGGTAATGTGTTACTGTTTATTTTTATACAATAAAATAAATTTTATTACCAATATCCTGTTAGAACATTTTGTATAACCTTATTTACTTTATCACATATTCTTTGAAAATTCAATACTTCTGCGAAAAATTATAAGAAAAAACTATATCTTCATAGATGTTTTTTATTGGAGAAAACGAGGTTGGTGTGATAAGCTGAAACTTGGCAGAGTAGACAATTTTTTGACAAAAAAGTGTAAAAATCACTTTTATATTTTGTAGGAAGGAAGGAAGAGTAATATGGCTGAACAGAAAAAGCATTTACAGAGCATCCATGTGCATCATAACAAGCACACAGAAGGATGCGCAACAGAAGTAATGCCTATTCCTGATTTTGTGTATATCTCTATGTCCCAGCACATCGGAGCACCATGTAAGCCACTTGTTGCAAAAGGCGACTATGTTAAAGTAGGTCAGCTTTTGGGTGACACAGATGCTTTTGTAAGTGCACCTATCCACTCAAGTGTATCAGGTACAGTTAAGAGCATAGAAGGTATACGTTCCGGTAACGGCGGTGAGGATACTGTAGTAGTTATTGAAACAGACAAGAAACAGGAATTGTGGGAAGGAATCGAAGTTCCCAAGGTTTCAAACAGAGAAGAATTCGTTAAGGAAGTCAGAAAGAGCGGACTTGTAGGTTTGGGAGGTGCAGCTTTCCCTACACATATCAAGTACAATCCTAAGAACATTGACGAAGTTCACACTTTGATTGTAAACGGTGCGGAATGCGAACCTTTCATTACTTCCGACCACAGACTTATGCTTGAAGATACTGAATCTATTATTGACGGTATGCTTCTTGTTATGAAGTATCTTGAACTGGAAGAAGGTTTCATTGGTGTTGAAGACAACAAGCCTGATGCTATTGAAGCTTTAAATAAGATGATTGCACAGAAGGGTAATCCAAATATCAAGGTTGTTTCCTTGAGATCAAGATATCCTCAGGGTGCAGAAAGAGTTATGGTTTATGAAGTGACAGGAAAGACAATGGATGCAGGTGTACTTCCTGCAGAATTGGGCATTATCCTTTCAAACATCACTTCAATTGCCTTTTTAGCACAGTACTTCAAGACAGGAGTACCTCTAATCAACAAGAGACTTACAGTTGACGGAAGTGCTGTAGCAAGACCTACAAACGTATTGTGCCCTATCGGTACAAAAATTGCGGATGTTATGGAGTTCTGCGGAGGATACAAGGAAGAACCTAGAAAAATACTTATGGGCGGACCTATGATGGGTAAGGCTATATTTACAGATCAGCTTCCTGTTATAAAGAACAACAATGCACTTCTTGCTTTTGCAGGAGATGATGCATGGGTTAAGGAAGAAACAGGATGTATCAATTGCGGAAGATGTCACAAAGCCTGTCCGTTCAAACTAATGCCTACAGCTCTTTCGGCAGCAGTTGAAAGAAGAGATGCTGAAGCGTTAGAAAAGTTCAAGGTTATGCAGTGCATGGAATGCGGAAGCTGTTCATACATTTGCCCTGCAAGAAGACCTTTGGGCTTCAACAATAAGCTTGGAAAAGCAATCTTAAAGGAGGCACAGAGTAAGTAATGGAAAATAAAGTATATGATAATTTAGTCGTATCATCAGCGCCTCACTTTGTCAGCGAAGTTGATACAACAAGGATTATGGCTACTGTTATCCTTGCGTTGGTACCTTCTTTCCTTGTAAGTACTTACGTTTTTGGATTCAGAGTTATCACACTCACACTGGTATGTGTAGTAGCCTGCGTTGGTTTTGAATATCTTTTCAACAAGATTACAAATAAAAAGCAGACAATAGGAGATTTGAGTGCGGCACTTACAGGTGTGCTTATTGCGTTCAATGTTCCTTCAAACCTTTCATATATTATTGCGATTATCGGATGCTTTGTTGCTATCGTAATCGTGAAAGGTTTATTCGGTGGTATCGGACAGAATATCGTTAATCCTGCAATTACTGCCAGAATCGTTTTATTAGTATCATTTACAACACAGATGACTACTTGGCCATTACCAAGAGCTGCACAGACAGCAGATGCTGTAACAGGAGCAACTCCTCTTGGAATCCTGGCTGAAGGCGGCGGCACTGTTCCTTCAAACTCAGAAATGCTTATGGGCTTCATAGGCGGTTCATTTGGTGAAGTAAGTGCTATCGCTTTATTAATCGGTGGCCTATTCCTAATCTGGAGAGGCATCATTTCACCAATTATTCCTGCATGCTTTATCGGTACAGTTGGCGTTTTTGCCCTTGTTGTGGGACAGGATCCAATTTTCCATATTCTTGCCGGCGGTGTTATGCTTGGTGCGTTCTTCATGGCTACTGACTATGTAACAACTCCAATCCTTCCTTTAGGAAAGGTTATCTTCGGTGTTGGCTGCGGACTTTTAACTATGATTATAAGATTGTACGGTTCATATCCTGAAGGTGTATCATTTGCTATTCTTCTTATGAACATTGTTACTCCGCATATCAATACTTTCTGTGAAAATAGAATGTATGGAGGTGGCAAAAAATAATGGGAAACTCAACTTTTAAAGAATATATAAAGCCTGCTTTGGTTTTAGTTGTAATTTGTCTAGTTGCATCATTCGCTTTGTCACAGACTTACACTCTTACAAAACCTGTTATCGAAGCAAACGATGCAAAGGCGGCAGATGAAGCCAGAGCAATGGTGCTTCCTGAAGGGGATTCATTTACTGCCTATGACGGCGAACTGAATGAAGGCATTGTTGATTACTATATCGCTGACAATGGTGCCGGTGCAGCATGTACCTCAACTGCAAAGAGTTTCGGAGGTACTATAACAGTAATGGTCGGTATCGATGCGAACG
>JBJETA010000041.1:0-4297 GCA_051883075.1 Anaerovoracaceae bacterium | reverse complement strand
GAAAAAATTTCTGCGAAGGAGAGAGGATAAATTCTGATCTCATCACCTCTGCCACGGAACTCAGTCACAATGTCACTGCAAAGGAACTTGGAATTACTTCCTGTCACATACACATCAATATTGCTTATACGAAGGAGGCTGTTCAGCACTTCCTCAAACCGCGGCATGAACTGCACTTCATCCAGAAGGATATAATACCTTCCATCATCTTTTATGGCCTCCTTGATATACTTGAAACACACTTTGGGATCTCTCAGTTCCTCATTCTCGATACCATCCAACGCAATCTCAATGATATGGTCAGCATCAACACCATTTTCCATTAAATATCTCTTAAAGATAGTAAACAGCAAAAAAGATTTACCACATCTACGGATACCGGTGATCACCTTTATCATTCCATTATCTTTTCGCGCAATCAGCTGCTGCAGGTAAGAGTCTCTTTTAATTTCCATTATGCCATTCCCCTTTTTTGTGAATTTGCACATTTTTTAGTAATGAAATTCTACCACGGCGCAATCTTAATTTCAATACTCATTCCTATTTTATGTGCATATGCACGTTTTTATGTAATAAAAACCTTACTGCTCTTTTGGTTCAATATAAGACTCCACCCTGTTTCGTCCGCCTTTCTTTGCCATATAAAGAAGTTCATCAGCTTTAAAGAAGCTCAGTTCAATAGTTTCCAACATGCTGCATACACCTATGGAAACTGTAATTTTCGTTTTTTCTTCAAGCTGTCTCCTTAATTCTTCACAAATCATACAGGCCTCTTCAGTTTCATTCTTAAACAGTATAAGGAATTCATCTCCGCCCCACCTTATAACCATTCCCTTTTCATTTACGGTTTCTTTTGCAATGTCGGCTACCTGTTTTAAAATTTCATCACCCTTAAGATGCCCCATCGTATCGTTTATAGTTTTGAACCGGTCTATATCAAACACAGCAAGCGATTGGTACAGCTTTGCAGCAGTCCCTGCTTTTTCTTCCAGATTGTATTTAAAATAATTTCTGTTTGCAAGCCCTGTAAGCTGGTCTGTACTTGCACTTTCCTTCAGTTTTTTATCCTCTTTGCCCAGCAGCACTCTTACACAAACAAGCAACAGCAATAAAATCAGCACAAAAACTATAACGGTTTCCGCAATAATGTCATAAAAAATCTGACCGAAATCTTTTCCCTCATTGCTGATAACAAGATACCATCCAAAAGCATCCATATATTTTGCCACAAGGTTCTTATCCTTTATATATACATAATCACCGCTATTGCCCACAGCCCCTACAACATCTTCAAAGACCGCCTTTTTAAAGCTTTCCGAATCGGCATCAATTTCAACAAAACCTTCACTGTTAACCAGATATACCTTTATGCCATATTCCTGTTCAAAGTCATGCAAAATTTCCTGAATATCTGACATTACAATACTGACGCCGCATACTCCCAGTAAATTTTCCTCTTCGTCCTCTATCCTGCTGTTCGCAAAAATAGTCCAGACATCATTTTCCAAATCATCTGTAGCTACATCAAAGTCATAAGCTTTTCCGCTTTCCGTAAAAGTGGAATACCAGCTGTCATATTCGTCTTCGTACGGTGAAATAATTTTGCTTATTCCCTCATAGGTATAATATTTCTTACTTTCTTCCGAAATAATAAATGCCGTGTTGTATCCCATCTCGTTCTCTATCTCATACAGGTATTCTCCAATTTCCGAAACCATTTCCGCTTCCGGAACCGAAGCTTCTTCTTTCATCTGCTTTTTCAGGAATAATTCATTTGACATAGTTTTTGCCACCATAATAGGGCTTAACAGCTCGCTGTTAAGCCTGTCGTAAATGTGTGCTGTCATAACCATTGACATATCTTCCGCATCGTCATCTATTACTTTCTTCAAGGAGCTTACGGATATAATTGTTGTAAGCATGAAGCTAATCATAATCATTATGATAGTAAGCCGTGTCATTTTTCCTGTTTTCATCAATGTTATCAAATTCCTTCTGCTTTTTTCTTTACTTTGTCTTCATACATTTTTTCATCTACAAGTTTAAAAATCCGGTCTTCTGAAATATCTGCAGAATGCCGCAGCATGCTGCCTACCGCAATACTGATATACGGATATTTATTTCTTTCCTTTTTCTGTATTTTATTTATCTTTCGAACTATTTCTTCCTGTTCTTTTTCTGAGCTGTTTGGCACAAATGCCATAAACTCATCTCCTCCCCAGCGTACTAAAACAGCACGTTCGGGAAGTGCGGCTCTCATAATATCCGCGGTCTGGCAGATATATTCATCTCCCTTAAGGTGCCCTAGTTCATCATTTACCTTTTTCAGTCCGTTGCAGTCGCACATAATATATCCGCAAGGCATCACCGCAGGATTTTCAAAATCAAATTTAGAAGTATAATGTCTGCTGTACGCATATGTCATCGAGTCATACAAACTTAACTTCTCGAATTTTTTTCTGCAGCTCACAAGCTCAGTCACATCACTGCACACACCACATATTCCTATAATCTCTCCATCTTCGCTGCGTATGGCATTTCTTTTAACTTCAACATATTTAATCCCTTCCCTTAAAGAAACCGCATCTATGGTAGAATAAGATTTCCCTGTTTTCAGTATTTCCATGTCCTCCATATAATATCGTTCTCCGAGGTTCTTTTCTCTTTGTACCTCCAGATCTGTTTTCCCCAGTATACTTCCACTTGCACCTGTGTTAAGAGCAAAACATTCCTGAGTGGAAAAAATATATTTTGCTTCTGCATCTTTTACAAATAGCGTTTCCGGCATATCTCTGAATGCAGTTTGTAAGAACTCAACAAGACTCCATTTTTCAACTTTCAGCGTTTCTAATTCATCAAGGCATTCGTATTCCGACGCATTCTTTTTCCTATGCTTATTTGCATACATCCTTGCATCAGCCATGTCAATAATCTGTGTCTCTGTTTCTTTTATACTTTTTCTGACCATCCAGCCTAAAGTACCGCCTGCATAAGCCAACCTGTTTTTTAAATCCCTGAGCTTTCGTTCAAGCAGTCCGACTATGGCACCGCACTCGTTTTCATCACATTTAGGGAGAATAGCCAAAAATTCATCGCCGCCCCATCTTACCACAATGCCTTTATTTCCAACAACACTGCTCATAGTTTCCGCAATGCTTTTTATAAATTCATCACCTTTGTCATGACCGTACTCATCATTAACTTTTTTCAGGTCATCACAATCACATACAATATAAGTACATGGCAGATACATTTCATCATCGAAGTCATATTCTATGACATAGTTTCTATTATAAACACCTGTCAGTGAATCAATCAGGCTCATCTGCTGGAATTTTTCCCTCAGCTTTACAAGCTCGGTAACATCAGTTACAATTCCGCTTATGCCAACCGGGGTTCCATGTTCATCAAGAACCGCATGCTTTGAAATCTCGCGGTAAAACTTATTTTCATCCTGCCGGAATTCAGAAATAAAACGATAGCTTTCACCTGTCTGAAGAATCCTTTTGTCCTGCTCATAATAAGTTTTTCCCAGTTCAGGATCAAACTGCACTTCTATATCTGTTTTATTTAATATAGAATGTTCCTCACCGGAATCAAGCAAATCTTCAACACACGAAGAGAAAGTATATTTGCACTCATCATTTTTAGCAAATAAAACTATAGGCAGACTTTCAAAAGCTTTTTTTAACATCTTTTCAACATCGTATGCAGCAGTTTTGCTGTTCCTTTCCTTTTTCATTTACTTCAGCTCCGTTTACATCTTTTTGTTCTTTTCTGTCTCCCCGGCAATAAGTATTTAGTCAGTTGTATTTTTGATTATACCATACAATTTCTTTTTCTTTAATATTGAATTTTCAAATTTCTGTCCGCATTGCTTCTGTATTTATTTTCCTTTCAGATGAGAATCTACTTCTTTTAAGAAATGGGGGATTCTTAAATCCAGTTCTTCCTCATCGCAGTCATTGTTTCTTAAAAATGTCAGTATCTGTCCCGTTGCCTGAAAGTTCAGCTCCACACCTCTGCTGTCATTTTTATATGAAGTAGCATGGGAAGAACGGATGCCGAGATTTTCCGCTTCGTTTACAGCATCAATGTTAGCGCCCAGAAATAAGAACTGCCAGCCCTTTTCCTGATTTTCTTCAATCATTCTCTTTACCATTTTATAAGAATACGCATGACTGGCATTTTCCTCTCCGTCCGTAATAATGACAAAAATTATTTTTTCAGCTCTCATTCTTTCCGGAAGCCTGTACTGGATATTTTCGAGTTTTTTTACAGTAAAGCCTACAGCATC
>JBJETA010000040.1:0-4336 GCA_051883075.1 Anaerovoracaceae bacterium | reverse complement strand
ACTACACTTCTTGCAGCAGATCCACGACAATTAAAATCAGATCCGTATCATGAGATATATTTTCAAGATGAAAAACGAGTGACAATTTACAATGATAACGGGGTTGCCAAGAAAGGACAGCCAATAATGATTTTTCGACGCTACTTGGAAGAAGTATCAACGCTTGAAGGTCAAGCTGAAAAGCATACAATTCCATTTGAAGCAATCACTTTTTTTAAAAACATGATAAAATGTGGATTTAACAAGGCTTATATCGGACCGGTTAAATCGGCAAAAACAACTAATATGATGGCTTTTCAAAGTTATGAGGATGAAAATCTGGAGGAACTTTTAATAGAAACAGATCCTGAGATCCCGCTTCATAAGATTAAACCGCATGCACCGAGCATGCAGCTTGTTCCGGACGAAAAATATAGAGAACAAGTTATTAAAATTGCAAAACGCTCAGATGCACAAGCAGTAAACGTTGGAGAAGCCAGGGATGGGAAAATGATGAACATAGTAGCAGAGGCAGCAAACATGGGAACCCGTCATTTAAATGTAACGCTGCATACTTCTGAAAGTGTTGATTTTGCATTTGATGTAGCAGATAAAATAACCCGTGATTGCGGCGGTGACCTGGGATGCAACATGATAAAAGTAGCAAAAAGCTTTCATTATCTTTTAAGCTTTTATAGTCTGCCGAACAATCGAAAAGAAAAACGATTAAAAGGTGTTTGGGAGATGCAATATGACAACGAAAATATGAGAATTATAATGCATCGTATTTGTCGATATCGTCCAATTGAGGATGATTGGGTTTGGAATTTCCATATAGGAAAAGATAAAACGGAAATCGGTATTGAAGAAAATTATGAAGCCTATAAAAAATTTGAGCAGGAACTTATCCTGTTGGCAGAAAAATTCCCTGAAGAAGAAGGATATCAAAATGAATTTGAACCTGCATTTTTGAAATTTTGGAAAGGCAGGTGATAACAATGGATTTAAATAAGATTGTCATATATGCGGAAGCTTTCTTATGTATGACCGGTATATTTCTTATTTTCAGAGCAAAAATTTTTATGTTAATGAAATCTTTGCTTATATTGCCAAGGCTGCCGCAGAACGGCAGGAAGATGAGAAAACACGCAGCAGTATTGATGAAACTGGATAATCATTTGCATCATATTTTCAGTGTTGTATCAAACGGAAAGAATGTAGAAAGAAAAAGAAATGTCTTTCTGATTTTATCAGTAGCAATTTTCATATTGGCTGCCTATTTTGGGAAAAAATTAGCTGAATTCGGAATTGTTATTGCAGTCTTTATGGCACTTATGCCGTATGGATATATAAGACTCAGATTGAGCATGAAGCAGGTGAAAGGGTCATTTGAGGGGCAGATGCTCCTTGATGAAATTGTGAATCAGTATAAGATATGTGGCTTTGATATCTATATGACTATAGATAAATGTGTGTCAAATCTTCCGGAAAAAAGTCTTTCTAAAAAGGCTCTTTTTCAGTTTGCCATAAAGATGAGAACCTATGTAGGAGACGAAGAACTGAAGCAGGCATTAAAAGATTTTACGGCCAACTTTAATACTATTTGGGCAAGAATGCTGGCAGATAATTTTTACAATGCAATAAGAGAAAATGTAAATGTTTTAAGAGGGTTTGAAGATTTACTTGAAAAGTGCAAGGATATAGATCAGTTTATTGAACTGAGCAAAAAAGAAGGACGGGAAGCCGATACACTTATTAAGGTTCTGTGTCCTTTAACCTTTATCGGCATGATTTTTATATCAAAAAGTATGATGGGATTTAGTTGGAGTAAAATATTTAGCTACCAGTTTACAGAAATAACCGGAATCTTTATTTTTTCGCTTATAATATTGACAGCTTGCGTTAACATCATTGTTCTTCCGCTTCTTTATAAAAGAAAATATGATTTGTAGGAGGAAAAAGGAAAAAGCGTATGAATGTAACTTTGATATATAATGTTTTGTTTATTGTAACTCTGTCTTCAGGGTTATTTTGTTTTTATAAAGGTTTTTTAGAACCAAAGAGAATCTTTGATGTACGTTACAGAGCAGGACCGCTGTACAGATACCGAAAGCTAAAAGAAGTTCTGCACAGCTCTCATCAGGATGCTGCTTTTTTAGATGCCGGTATAAATAACATGAATTTTGATAAATACAAAACGATAAGGAAACTGATTTTATATGGGTTTCTGATTTTGGCCGGATTAAAACTTATCAGCGGAAAGATGCTTTTGGCAAAACTAAACATAGGACTCGGAGTTTTTATATTCTATATAACTTCACCCCAAAAAAGCTTTTTTACTTATATTCTAAAAAATTTAAGTAAAAAAAGAAAAGATGCAATGGATGAGGAATTGACGGGGATCATTATACAGATGAAAAATTTAATTCTGAGCTGTGATGATGTATCTGCAGACTACATATTAACAAGAGTCTTGCCATTCTCAAAGCTTTCCAAAACTGCCTTTTCGGAATTCCTTAAAAATATGCGAAGAGGAGATGCTAAAACGGCAGGAAAAAGATTTACTGAAAGATTCGGAACCAAGCTCGGAGAATTGTTTGCCAATGTTTTGATTTTGATGGATGAGCTGCCGCAACGTGAGTTCATTGAGCAGCTTGATATGTTAAAACAGCGAGCTGAATCAGAACATAGAACTCGAAGAGAAGCTAAAAATGCAAATGTAAATATCTTAAGATATGGAGTAGCAATGCTGGAGGGATTTTTAATTGTAGCAGATTTTCTATATCTGATATGTATTGATTCTATAAAATTATTATTGATGCTTTAAAAGGAGGATTTCAATTATGAAAGGCTTATTACATGATTTGATTGGGATAGGGGTTCTTGTAGGATTGTTAGCGACATTTTATATCGGAGCAACTAACAACTCTGTGCAATCCGTATTGACAAAAATTTCGCAAGAAAATGTAACTAAAATAGAGAGTCTGTTGTAATGAAAGGGCTTATATTTACACTTATTGGATTAGGGATAATGGCCATAATATATCTTTTGATAACAGTAGATTTGGTTGATGCCGGGTCTGCAGTTATGATCCAAACGGTAGTAAATGGCAACATTGTTCCATGATTGAGGAGGAAAAAGATGAAAGCTGCGTTGGCTTTTATAGTCTGCATAGTATTTTTGGCACCTTGCATAGGGCAGTATGCCTTGCAAACGGTAAACGATGCCAAAATGGACAGAGTTGAAAGTATAGTAAACATATCGAAAGAAAAAGCACGCCAAGAAGGATATTTTACTGCGGAAATGATAGCACAGTTAAAAAGTGATATAGAAAAAGTTGGATTTAATTCAGAAGATATCAAAATTGAGGCCACGGAAGTTCCTAAATATAGAACCAATTCCTTTGACGAAAGAGAAATGATAGAGTATGACGTAAAGGTTAAAATTGATAAAATTATTGCAGGAAATAAGATTTTCGGCATATCTGATGAAGAAAATACAAAATGGATAAGCTTTAGGGGAACTGTAGCTTCCGAAAAGCTGAAGGAGGGTGTATGAAGATAATGCTTTATTTCTTTGCTGTGACCTTTGTACTAACGACCTTTAATATATTCCAGATAGACAATGATACGTTCTCTTTCAACCAGGAACAATTAAAACATGTCGCTGATGACTGTTCAGCTGCAGCAATGCTCTACTATGAGGAGGAGCCTTTTTCAGAGGGCGTGAAAATATTTAACAAAACGGCGGGAAATGATGCAGTTGAATATATCATTGGACATGATTTAAAGGAACATCCGGAGAATTATTATGTTTATTATTTTGACGGTAACGGAAAAATGTCCAAATACAAGGGAAAGCAATTAATTGCAGAAGAGGAAGGGATATCATATCCATATATGTTTTGCGAGGCTCTGACGGGATACCAGAGCCTCGTGAATGAACCAAGAGTGATAGTAACACTTGATTGCGGCGAGTTTGATTATAGATTGAACTATATAACAGATCCGAAGCTCATCCGAACTTCGGGATATGAATATGTTGGAGGATGAAATGATAAAAAGGAGGGTAAATGCAGTATTTGATTTTAAATGAGGGCAGAGGGTACGTGCTTTACAGAAAATTGGAACCTCTGGAGGCTCAATGGTATAAAGACGAATGCCATCGACTTCGGTGGTATGAAAATTTTTTATGGCTGAGGTTAGAATATTCGGAAGATAGAAATTATCTTCTAAAAGAAGTAGATAGACTTAGTGGCAGCCTATTGGAAATTTAAAATAATTTAAAAAAATGTTCAAAAAGGTGAATTGAAAATTTAAATTCCAGCCCATTCACCACCAAACTGGAACTTACTGT
>JBJETA010000039.1:0-18857 GCA_051883075.1 Anaerovoracaceae bacterium | reverse complement strand
TTTTGCAGCGTCTGCCTGCGAAAATCCCTCCGATTCTGATTGTACAGCACATGCCTCCCGGTTTTACAAAGCTGTATGCTGAAAGATTAAACCGCATATGTGCCATGAAGGTTACTGAAGCAGTTGACGGTGATGTGGTTGAACCGGGTCACGTATATGTTGCCCCCGGTGACTGTCAGATGGCTCTCACCAAGGTTGGAAGCCTATATAAGCTCCAGTGCCGCGGAACTGAAAGAATCAGCGGTCACTGCCCTTCTGTAGACAATTTATTTAAGTCTGTTGCCGAGGTTTCCACAAAGCACAATGTGGGCATTATCCTGACGGGTATGGGACGCGACGGTGCGGAAGGACTATTGGAAATGAAGAAAAAGGGCGCTTATACTCTTGGGGAAAATCAGGAATCCTGTGTTGTATATGGTATGCCTATGGTAGCTCAGAATATCGGTGCCGTTACAGTTCAGTCAACTAACCGTGAAATACCAAATTTATTGATGAAACACCTTAATTCATTGGGCTAACATTGGTTTGTTAGCCTTTTCTTATGTAATACCGAAAGCTTTTCTTAATCAGTTAAGAATTTTTATAAAAATATAATTGGGATATAAAGGAGTCAGATTTCTAGTATGAACGAAAATAAAACTGTATTTGCCCTCGATATAGGCACACGTTCTGTTGTCGGTATCGTAGGCAGCGTAAAAAACGGGAATTTTACGATTTTAGATTATGAGCAGGAATTTCACAGCAAACGTGCTATGCGTGACGGTCAGATTGAAGATATAGAGCTTGTGGCACAGGTTGTAAACAGTGTAAAAAGCAAGCTTGAGCAAAGAAGCGGCCAGACCTTTACAAAAGTCTCCATCGCCGCAGCAGGCCGTGCCCTGCGCACTGCTGAGGGCAGCTTTTCATATGACCTTATACCAAACGAGCCAATCAGTGAAAAGCTTATTCAATATATGGAATATTCCTCTATTGAGTCTGCGCAGGAAGCTTTTGAAGCCGAATCAGGGCTTGAAGAAAGCGGAAGCGATTATTACTGCGTGGGCTACAGCGTTAAGGAATATCTGCTTGATGACTATAGAATCAAGAATCTTGAAGGACAGAAGGGTCATAAAGCTGTAGTAAATATCATAGCAGCTTTTCTGCCTGCCAGCGTTCTGATAGGTCTTTATGCTGCAACTGCACGCTGCGGTCTTGAGGTTGAAAACCTGACCCTGGAACCTATTGCAGCTATTCATGCAGTTGTTCCTGATGATGTGAGATTTCTCAACATCGCTCTTGTTGATATCGGCGGCGGAACTTCCGATATTGCCCTCTCCAAAGATGGCAGCGTTGTCGCTTACGATATGGTTACTACTGCCGGAGATGAAATCACAGAAGCTTTGATGCAGCATTATCTTACAAACTTTGCAACAGCCGAAAAAATCAAGCTTGCCATGGGCGGTGAAACAAATATTGACTTTAAAGACATCTTAGGCAATCAATATTCCATAACTCCTGATGAGGCTTTTGAAGCCGTGAAGGGTGCTGTCACAGATCTGGCAGAAGCTATCAGCCAGAGAATACTCCGTATAAACGGTTCAGCACCTGCCGCCGTATTTCTTGTTGGCGGCGGAAGCCAGGTGCGTGATCTTACAAGGATTGTTGCAGAAAAGCTCGGTATGCCTCCAAACAGAGTTGCTCTGGGCATAGTGAATACTGAAAACAACCTGACTCTTTGCAGTGATGATTTATACAGTCCTATTTTTGTAACACCTATCGGAATAGGCATAGTATCTTCCCTATACCGCGGATGTGACTTTTTCTCGATTACCGTAAACGGAAAAAGAATAATGCTTTTCAACCATCAGACGATTAAGGTTATTGATGCACTTGTTCTGTCAGGCATCAAGCCTGCAAATCTGATAGGTATCACGGCGCCAAGCCTGATATATACTCTGAACGGCGAAAGAAAGACTATCAAGGGTACTCCCGGAGTTCCCGGACAGCTGCTTGTCAACAACTCACCTGCAACTATTGAAACCGAAATCAAGCAGGGTGATGAAATTACTGCAATTTTAGCTGAAAACGGCATTGCACCTGAGGTTTCTTTATATGAGGTTCTTGCCGAAGCTGCATTTGAAGAAGTCGCTGCCGTGGAAATCAATCATGTTCCTGTAACGCCTCTTGACGAGGAGACTTTAAGAACCCGTAAAATCAACTATATGGATGATATTGCTGTTTTTGAAAAAAGTCCGGAAGCTGAAGCTGAACGCATGGGCATAAGCCTTGAGGAAAGTTCGGAACTGGTTGAAGAAGTTAAAGAGAAAATAGCTCCTGCAGAAGAAACTCATCATGCAGTTGAAATAAATAAGATTTATTCTGACGATATAGAGAAAAACACGGTTTCACTGCTGCTTGCTGATGAAAGCCCTCGCCCTGTGTTTACTGATGATATTCAGGTATCTGAGCCTGAAACTTCAACCGCTGTCGTTGTTAATGATGAAACAGACAGCTACAATGACGAGGAGGAATTTGAAGATTACGCAGGTCTTGATGACGTGCAGGAAATCCCTGAAGAAGCCGTAACATCACCTCTTGGAGAAAATATTGCGTTAAACGGCATGGATGAAATAGATGTCATGCTGAACGGAAAACCTGTACATCTTGTACAGGAAAAACCTGAAGAGCCTCTTATCCTTATGCATCTTCTTAAATATGTCGACCTTGATACAAGCGCTCCGCGCGGCAATCTTGTTCTTCAGGTCAACGGTGAGGATGCGAGATATGCAACTTCACTAAGCAACCATGATGTTGTTATCATCAAATGGAGCGAGGATATGTAAAAAAAGCGGGTCGTACGGTACCCGCTTTTTTATATCTTCTAAAAACCGATTGTCTTTTTTCAAAGAAATCATTTTAGAAATTTTTTGTTTTACGAACCTTAGGTTACTGTAATAACTGAAGTACGCCCTGAGGAAGCTGGTTAGCCTGAGCCAGCATAGCCTGTGAAGCCTGGATTAAGATATTGTTCTTAGTGTATTCCATCATTTCACTAGCCATGTCAGTATCTCTGATACGTGATTCAGCTGATGTCATGTTTTCTTCAGTTACGCCTAAGTTGTTGATTGTGTGTTCAAGTCTGTTCTGGATAGCACCAAGGTCACCTCTTGTTGATGAAACCTTGTTGATAGCTGAGTTAATCTTGTCGATAGCTGCAGCAGCTCCATCCTGAGTGCTGATATCGATATCAGCAATACCTAAGCTGCTAGCATCCATTGAGTCAACATTTACAGTTACCTTATTGTAGCTTGCAGCTGTGTCACCAATCTGAAGTGTAAGTGCACTTGACAGACCTTCAGCACCTGTACCAGCCTTAGCACCGGAACCCTTATAAGTTTTACCGCCTACAGTAAGGTCAGTATCTGAACCTAATGTTAATACGGCTGAACTTGTACCATCAGTAGTTCCCGCAGCATAAATTCCACCCTTTTCTATATCGCCTGAAGTCAATCTTACAGTAGCACCTGCATCAGCAAGCATGTTATTGATTTCGTCTGACGAATAAGTCTTGCTTGCAAAGTCAAGAGCAATATTTACAGCACCAGTTGATGAGTCAAAAGTAACTCCCTTTTCACCTTTGCTCTGCTCGAAAGTTATAACATTAGTCTTTGCACCGGCAACTGTTGACTGCATTTCAATCTTACCTAAAGTACCTGTAGCCTGTCTAGCAACATCTGCGTCTGCAGCAGTAGTAGAGATAGCTCCTGATACTGTAATTCTGTCTGAGCCAATGCTCATCTTAATGCCGGAATCTTCAAGTAATGCATCGATGTCAGCCTGAGTGTATGACTTTCCTGACTGTAATGTAACAGTGTAGTCATATACATCCTTGCCAAGAGCTGTACTCTGAGCTGTGTTGTAAGTCTTAGTAACGCCTTCTGTACCTGTTGAAAGCTTAACTGTATCATCCTTGTTGATTGATGAGAATGAAACTGATACATCATTTCCAAGGTCATCCAGAATCTTTCCTGTAGTTTCAGCATTTCCAGCAGCGATTGTAACACCTGTTGAACCAGCGCCACCCATGGAACCGTCAAGAAGCTGGATTCCGTTGAAGTTAGTTGATTCTGAAATTCTGTTGATTTCTGACTTCAGTGAAGCAACTTCCTTCTGAAGGTTAGCTCTGTCTGTTTCGTTATCATAAGTACCGTTAGCTGACTGGTCAGCAAGTTCTACCATACGGTTAAGCATGCTGTGTACTTCTGTTAAAGCACCTTCTGCAGTCTGTACTAATGAAATACCGTCGTTAGCGTTGTCCTGAGCCTTCTGAAGACCGGTGATCTGTGATCTCATTTTTTCTGAGATAGCCAGTCCAGCAGCGTCGTCGCCGGCTCTGTTAATCTTGTAACCTGATGATAACTTTTCTAAGTTCTTGCTTAATGAACTGTTGTTTCCGCTTAACTGTCTGTATGAGTTTATAGCAGCGATATTATGTTGTATTCTCATTTTAATTCCTCCTTGAATATTACCGGGCATTCCTTTGCCCTTTTAAAATGATTTACTTTTTATTTGAACCAAACCGCTTCCGTACGCCTAGCTGTTTGATTTCTTATATATTTAATATCGTGGGTTTTATAAAAAACTTAATAGAAAAAATCAAATTTTTATTAATTTTTATTTTTTATTTTAGCCGCAAATCCTGCAAAGCTGGAAATAGCCTCAGAAGAAGCAACCGATAAGTCTGCCGCCTCCTTGTTTGAGTTCATGGCATCCACCAGTTCTTTTCTGAGTATCTTTACATCCTTTGGCGCATCTATGGCGATGCGTATCCTGTCTCCGTTTATTTCAGAGACACAAATCTCTATGTCGTCTCCCAGCATAAAGGACTCGCCCTGCTTGCGGGTAAGTATAAGCATGTCTTAAACCTCCTTTGAAACCACAGGGTGTCTCATGGAATATCCCGAATCCTCCAATATATACTGTCTCGCCTGTCTGTTTTCAAGATTTATGAGGATAGGACACTTAAGATTTATAGTCGACTCCTCAAAGTTGTCGCGTATCACGGCTATACAGTAAACTGTATGCTTTGTAGTTTTTCCCAGTCCTATAGCTTCAAGTTCCTTTTCAGGCACCTGATACGGATCATAATCAGGGAATATATAGTATGGATTCATAAGAATAAATGCCAGATGTGAATCTTCCATAGACTGAAGGCACATAAGTGAATCTTCAGTGCTTTCTCCGTCTTCGTTAAGAAAGCTTAAAAGAGCATATTTCTTTTTATCTTCGAAGCCGAACAGTCCTGTGCTGAAATTTAAAATGTCTTTTTCATTAATTGTAATATCCCCGAAATATTTTGTGTTCATACGTTTACTACCTCTTTTTGTTATTCTGTAGGTTCATAGTCAGGAGATGCGCTAGGCGGAACATATATAGGTCCTCCCACATACTTTATGACAACAGATGGTCTCTGCGTAACTACAAGCTCAATATCTCCCGGTATGAATTCCATCGGAGTCTTTTCCTGCTGGAAGTCAAAGTTAAGCTTGTCAGTCTGATATTTAATAGTCAAATCTCCGGGCTGATATTCGATGTCAACAGGTCTGTCAGGAATCCATTTGATATTCGGCGTTTTGTGTTCCCCATTTTTCAGTCTCAAATCTGCAATCTGCTGGAATGCCTCATCGTTAAACTTTGCATCAACATGAATATTGCCTTCCTGCGCATACCTTGCCGTAGCACTGTAAGCAGCCTGCCTGCCTTTTTCCCCGTAAGTTCTTACACTGCTTGCAACAGATTCGTTGCTGGCACTCTTCCTTGCTTCATAAGTATCCAGATTAAGTTTTACAGGACTGCTTTTCATCTGCAGCCCACCCTTTTCGGTATGCATTTCCAACTGGGCAGTAGAGTCTGCCGGTTTAAACTGCGGTTCTGTAACCTTCAGCTCGAAGGAGATAGGAACCGTCTTAATCTCAATAAGTGGTCTCATTTTTCACCCTCCTTGTATTAACACACTTAATATGTCCCCGCATCCTTGCAGCAGACATTATCAATATAATTTATCTTTTTATTATATCATTTTATTCCATAAAATCTATAAAAGAATTGGATAAAATTTTATTGCTCGTTTTCAGCATGGCCTGATACATATAGTCTACCGTATTTAAGTTCATGATTGCTTCTTCTGCATCTATATATTCAGTGTCACTTATCTTTGAATCGATGTTATCCTGCTGGTCCTCAAGTCTTGTCTGCGTATATTCCAGGAACATTGATTCACTGCCTGTAGCCGTTATACAGTTAAGAACTCTCTGTTTCTGATTCTTAAAAGGCTCCAAATATGGGTCCAGAGCAGATACATCTAAATCATTTTCAAGAATCTCTGCCATCTTTCCAAGAAGCAGAACAACGTTATCAGGGTAATCCTCGCTTCCGCCGTAGCCAAGGACATCAATTCCGGGAGTTGCACTGTTGTAGGCTGTACTTGAAACTATATCTTCACCGTTGAACTTAAGACCAAAGCCCAGATCTGAATAGATAGCTTCCTCAGTCATGGATTTAAGCAAGTCAAGCACATCATTTGAACCGTTGTTCAGACCCTTTACCACAGTTCCCGCCAGAGGAGTTCCTTCAGGCCATGTAAAATCCTGTCTGCCGCTTACATCGACTCCACGGTAGTACAAGGTATCACCCTTCAGTTCAAAAGGCGCATCACTTACGCTTGCTCCGCCAAACAAGAATTTATCTCCATACTTTGTATTCATGTCGCTTACAATGGTTTCCTGTATTGTTCTGAGCTGCTGCGCTATAATCTGCTTTGTTTCAGTTGTGTTGCTTGGTGCATTCATAGCTCCCAGTATACTATCATAAGCATCCTCCAACGACTTGCTGACCTGTGTCATGGTGCTTTCCTTAGTCATAAGCGTGGACTGCATTTCACTCAGATTGGACAGATAATCATCAACCTGGGATGCCTGCCTTCTGAGTTGATAGGCTTTGGCAGCTCCCGCAGGGTTCTCCGAGCCTTTAAAGAATTTTCTGCCCGTACCAACCTGTTTATTTACATAATTTAATGTTCCCAGGGTACTGCTCGCACGTTTTGTATACTGGCGTACCATCATGGTTTGTGTAACTCTCATATCTTAATCACCTCGTTAGATTATCTTCCTACCGTACCCATCTGGTTTATAATTCTTTCAACAGCTTCATCAAGTGCCGTCATAAGCCTTGCAGCTGCATTGTATGCCTTTTGGAACTGCAGTATATTTACACCCTCTTCGTCAAGAGATACGCTGGAAATAGAATCCTTTGATGTCTGTATTTCCTCAAGTATAGTGCTGTGGTTTTCCGAAAGATTGCTTGTGGAGCTCACATCAAGCGAAAGCACATTTGCTATGTTAGCCAGAAATTCCTGATATGTTCCGTTATATAGGAAGCTTTCAGCACGATGGGCTATATCGCTCATGGTCGCATTCTGATACTGCTTTGTACCGTTTGCATCTTTGACAACATCACCGTTGGCATCAAGCTCGTACATAACGCCATCTGAGTTTGCAATAGTTTTAACAGTCTTATTTCCGTCAGCATCAGTTGTAGTCATGGTGTAATTGCCGTAGGCATCTCTTCCGTTTGCAACAATATCCCCGTTTTTATCTACATAAACAGTATCCGTATATTTCGTTGCATCCGCAGGCTCATTTCCGTCAGTATAAAGATTTCCGTCAGCATCTTGATAAACATTCCCGGTATATGTGGACAATGTGTCTGCCTTAAGCACACCGTTTGTATCATAAGCAATAAAATCCTTGTTTGCAATTTTCTTCACGGTTTCGGTACCATTTGCATTTTTTGTAGTCAATATGTAATTTCCGTCGCTGTCCCTGCCGTTTGCAACAATATTGCCGTCAGCATCCAGATAGTTGCCGTTCTGATCCTGCTTTGCAATAGGACCTGTTCCGTATTCCAAACGGGTTGAAATGGTTGATATCATCAGCATGATGTTGTCGTTCTGTGCATTGTTGCCTCCCGGTGCAACCTGCTGCGTATTTGTTATGCCATATTCTCCGTTGAGCCAGCCTGAACTGATTTTTATATTCTTTGCAGTAAACTCGCTCGAACCATCAGAAGTTTCAAATAGGTATTCAAGCACATCATTCGTTGACTTCATGTCGTTTAATGAGTTCATAGTTGTTGCCAACTGGTTTGCAAGGGTATCCAGCATTGATTCATAGTATCCTATACCTCTTATCTCATTTGCCTCATAATCAAAGACTCCCTTACTGTTAAGCATGTCAATAGCACCCTTAAGCGCTCCCGGTGAACCAAAGGCCTCGGCATCAAAGTTGTCAGTAAATGTAATGCCCAGTTCATTCTCCAGCTGCTGCCTGTCAACTTTTTCAATTGTTTTGCCTACCTTCCACTGGATTTCATTGCCGTCAGCATCTTCTATCTTGTTGCCCGCATTATCCTCAAAAGCATAATAGCAAGTTGAGTAATCACCTACAGGATTCCAATATTGCTTTGCCGTAACTCCATATTCAGCAAGCTTGTTTTTTAAAGCTTCATCATAGGATTTCAAGCTGTTTGCCGCTTTTTTTGTATCCTTGTAAATATTGCTTAAGTCACTGGATGCCAGAAGCACATCTGTCCTTTGGTTCTTTAACGCATTAAGTTCTTTTCGCGCGTTGGCAAGGTTCAGATCATAAGCTTCTTTTATGGTTTTAATCTCATCAGCTGTTTTATCCTTTATATCTTCTTCATACTGTGTCTTTAAATCTGCTATTTCCTGATTTTTAGCCTCAATCTGCTCATTCAGTCCGCCTGTGCCTGTTACACTTTCATTTGCCTTGTTTACCGCAGCTTCAAGCTTAGTCAGAAGCTCATCAGTAGTTGCTCCGTCAATGTCAAAATCTGTCCCGTCGTCATTCTTCAAAAGTCCCATAATCGTGGCATTCGAAGAAATAGATTTTTTAAGAGACTGAAGCTGTCCGTTCTGGGCCGCAACACCTCTAAGCAGATTATTGATTAAATCAACGGCTTTTTCCGCAGGTATAGCTGAGTTATCTATGGTAACTATTGTTTCATATGTACCATCCTGTCCCGGAGTCTGAATCTGCAGGTTTGCACACGTGTCATTGTACACCAGAGGCTGCTTTGACCCGTCTGCGCCAACCATGCTTACAGTAACATCCTCAATCACAATGCCTCCCGCAACAGTTTCAGGCTCATATCGCACATCAATCTTCATATAGTTTGAAAGTTCATCCAGCAGAAGATTTCTTTCGTCTTTAAGTTCAAGGGCAGAGCCTCCGCCCGACTGTACTTCCTGTATACTCTTGTTAAGTGCCGCTATATTTGTAAGAAGATCATTGATTGTTCCTACTGTAATCTCTTTTATGTTATATTCTGCTTCTTCACGCACAGTTGCAAGCTGATTTGCATAGTAGTTGAACTGGTTTGCAAGATTCTGTGCCGCATCACGTACGATGCTGTCAAATTCAGGGCTTTCCGCATTGTTTGCAAAGTTCTGAAGCTGTGTTACAAGATTGCTGAAGCTAGTCATCAGACCCTCATTTTCTATTTCGTCAAAAACCAGAGAAAGGTCATTCATAACGCCAAGCTTTGCTTCCTGCTCTCCCAAATTTGCAGACTCACGCCTGAAACGGACATCCAGGAACTGGTCACGGCACTGTGAGATTCTTTCTACAACAACACCCTGTCCTACCAGCTTTCCGGAAGTAGCATAGCGGTCGCCATATCCGGCAGGTACAGCCGAATATATATCCGCTCTCTGTCTTGTATATCCAGTTGTATTTGCGTTTGAAATATTCTGCCCTGTTACATCCAGCTGTTTCTGTGCTGTACGCATACCTCGCAGAGCAGTTGTAAATGAATAAAATGTTGATCTAAGCATATCTGTACTGCCTCCGTATTTTTAAGCCTTAGTAGGCTTGAATCTGTGAAGTTCCCCAGAAGCTGCGTCCTGTCCCTGTTTTCTCCTGTCATAGATTCCTGTCTGTTCCGTCCTTGAAGGAGCAGGCGCGCCCATTTTTTCCAGCACCGCATCTATTGTGTGAAGCTGGATATCTATATATGAATTAATTGTTTTTACAATATTTTTAAATTCGTTTGTTTTCGCCGAAAGAGCCGTAAAGGATTCCTGAAGCTCTCTTTTTATGTTGCCTTCTGCTTTATCAATAATCTGTCGGTATGTCATGCCTTCAAAGCTATATTCTTTCTGAAGCTTTTCACGTTTTCCATCCAACCCCCTGAGCTGAAGAAGATATGCCTGTTCCTTTTTCAGAAAATCATCCAGCTCACTTGTTTTTTTCTTTTTAACAGCCTCAAGCTTTTCTTTTTCAAATGCAATAAGTATGTCCATCAAGGCTGTATATTCGTCCATTATCCCTTTTATTTTAATAAATCCATCCATTCTCTTTTTCTCCCATGACTGCATTTAATCCTAAATTTCAAAATCAGATAAAAGCATTTTCTTTGCTATTTCAGCTGCCCCGATTTCATATGTTCCTTTTTCAATCTGCGATGCCAGACTGTCAAGCTGCTCAGCAGGCTTTTCTGCATTCACCTCAGCTGCAATGCTGCTCTTCAGTGAGTTTACAAACTGCAGCTCAGCCACTTTTTCTTTAGGCACACTAATAGTGATTGAATCCATGCTCTGGAGTTTGCTTTTGAACTCTGTATTGTTTGTCTTTTCTGTCTTATGCATGGACTTTTTTTCAATCTGAGTATTATAATAACTGCCCGTGATCTTCATAACTAACACCTCTCATATATAAATTAACATTTTTTGTCATGTGTAATTATAGTATTTCAGTTAATATATCGGCCATATTATGTAAAGCTTTAACAAAAAAATAAAAAAAGGACGAATTTATCGCCCCTTTTTGCTAGTTATCTATGCCCAGATTTCTTTCAAGCTCTGCTATGCCCTCTTTATCACCCGGATTTATGTTTCTATATGAATCCAAAAGCTGAATCGCTTCATCTCTCATGCCCATGCCGTTGATCTCCATGATTTTATCTTTAATCTTTTTGGCATAATATTTAAACTCAATTTCATTTCGTGCCTGTTCTTCCTTGTTTGGTTCAGGTTCTGCAGTAAGACTGTCAAGTACCGTTTTAACCGTTTCGGACATTACCGGATAGTTTCTTACTGCCTCTTTGAAGCATGCCATAACATTTTCCAGTTCGCCCTTCTTTTTAAAATCAAGCGCATTTTTAGCCCAGAACAGAAATCTTGAGCTTCTGCCCAGGTTTACGATACCCTCTGCAGTCAGAACTTCCTCTCTGTAAATCAAAGTTAAATATTCGTAACCGGCCGTTACATAAAATTCAAATACCTCATTTGTTTTAAATATATCCTGTTTTCTGCTTGTAAGCAGTGCAATCTCTGTGATGCACAAAGCAAAATACAAAACAGGCGCCGGCATCTTTTTCATTTTTTCAGTCTTTGCCTGCACATTTTCTGCGATAATGTCTATTAAATCCCCATAGACGTTGAATATCTTCTTTGTAAACAGCTGTACCGCATCATGTTCTATCCATGCCACATACGCCGCCGAACCGCTTCCTGTCATTACTGCCCATACCACTATTTCAGAGCACATTTCCATCGGCATGAATTTTTCTGCTGCGACATATTTTTCTATGACAGGTTCTACATTTTCCCTGCTTATCAGCAGTTTATACCTGAACTCCTGCAAAAGCATAAATTCATCCGGCTTTCCCATATATACGGAGTTTTGTTCCTCCCCAAATGCCTTGCATATGGATTTTAAAACGCGGCTGTCCCTCAAAGCAAAATTTTCAATCTCTGTAGCAATGACTATTTTTGATTCACTTGATGAAGCTTCAGCATATTTTCGTACCAGTAATGAAAAGTCTTTTGAACCGTCTGCATAAAAGCAGCAAAGCTTCGCAGCCTCTTCAAGCTCCTGCTTTGCCATACCTGCAAAGTTCAACGCAGATAATTCCTGCCCCATTTTCTCCCAGTTTTCCAGCAATAAGAAATTTTTAATCTTCAACAGAACAACTGCATTTTTAAAGCTTTCCGATATAAAGTTCGGAGGGGCTTCTGTAAATCCGATGCCCTTTTCCAGTTCTCCGCTGACATATTTCCTGTATAATTCCAAATACTTGTCACAGGCTTCAAGTGACTTATCATACTCTTTGTTTAAGAAAAGGAGGTCAGCCCAGACTGCTGTCAGATCTAAATCCCATGCGCATTTTTTACTTCTTCGCTTAACCCTCTTTTCCAGAAGTTCGATACCGGTTTCCTGATTTGCGGGCTTATACTGCATCGCTTTGTACTTCAGGAAATATGAAAAATACGGATTCTTTTCGTCATCCCTAAGTTCCTCATAGCATTTTGAAACAAGCGTGTTGAAGCTGTCCATATCTCCTGCCGCCTTATATTCCTGCGCCAAAAGGTATTTAAATCTTACATTGTCCGGTTCTTCTTCTGTACACTTCAAAAGAAGAGTAAGGTTTCTTTTTTTCTTTTCTTCTCTTTCTGCAAAGTTTAGGTCATTTGCATAAGAATAATGCTTGACGCATGAGTCCAGAAAAGCGTTTTTAGGCTTCATAGGCATATATTCATGTATTCTTCCTGCAAATTTCCTTTCTTCGCTCATGTCAAACATCCTGCATATGTATTGTTCAACATAATCGTTTTCATCTGATACTTTCAGGAAATTTCTTATCTTGTAGCTTGCATTGTCGTACTTCTTATACTCTCCCGATAAGAAAAAGTCTTCAATAGCCTTTGTATCATAGAAAACTTCATCTGCATCAAGAAACATAAACCACTTTCCCTTTGCCTCTGCAAGCCCGAAATTTCGCGCATCAGCGAAGTTGTCGTTCCACTTGAAGTGATTTACCAGATCTGCATACTTTTCAGCTATTTCGACAGTTCTGTCAGTTGAGCCTGTGTCGGTTACAATCAACTGGCAGCTTACATTTTTTCTTAGTGCTTCCAATGCCTGAAGGCATTTTTCAAGATTTTTTTCTTCATTTCTTACAATCATACCGATTGATAAGAGGATATTGGATTTACTCATGTTGTCCTCCTTGCAGTTTAGCTAACTGCAGAACACATACCATTGCCCTGCTTTTTCATATTTAAACTTTTTTGCTAATATGTCAATATGTTTTCGATTTACATCCTTTATTGCAATATATCCCTTAGGTTTCATGCTTTGAATAAGTTTTTCAATAAATTGTTCACTACATATATCGTCTTTAAATTCATCTTCCCAAATAACATAGTCAAAACTTTTTTCGTGACATATTTCCATAAGCTCCGCTTCCGAGCTGACTATTCTACCGCTGTCGCTTATTCCTTTTAAGTCAAGCTCGTATCGCGAATCATCTGTTATATTTATTAATTCAACATCGAGATTCTGCTGCAATTCTTTTAGATTCTCTCTTACTTTCAAAGAGTTGCTGCCTATACCGCAGTTTATGCCTAAGATATTCGTTTTTTCATTTTTATCACAAGGCAGTATCGAAAACAAGTCCGGTTCCCAGCAACAGCCTGTACCCCATGGGTCAATGCCGAAAAGCTTTTCAAACTCAACTCTTCCTCTCTGATAATAGTCTGCCTCTTCTTTTAATGCTTTTTCATTTTTTATTGTGACAGAGCCAAAGTGATGGCAATAAGCATCTTTTTGCAATATACATTTTAATCCGTGTCTTCTGTATATAAGTGATATTCTGTCATCTCCAAAAGAAGTAAAGTCTGCCGAATATTGATACCTTGCCGGAAAGATGCCATTTCGGCATGAGACAGCATACTTGGACGGACTTAAAGTCAAAGGATTGCATAATCGTGTACGTACCTCATGTCTATATGGGTCATAAACATTATTTTTTTTCGCAAATTCAATCATTTCGCTATAATTTTCATAGCACGCCGATATAGTCTGTAAGTTTGAAACATTAGGTGTACTTGGTACTATAAATGCGACTTTTGAATCTTCTTTTGCCAGTCTAAGCATATTTTCTATGGCATTCGGCAATGCTATCACATCATTTGAAAACATAATATGATATTCACCTTCAATGATTCTGCTTACAGCACTGTAATTTCCGTTGTTATTATGTAATTCAAATATCTTATTTGGTTTTATACTCTCAAAGTATTCCTGAGTGCCATCTGTCGAACCATGATTTATAAGAATAAGTTCATAAGAAATATTTTCAGGTACAGTAGACAAAATACTTTCTACGCACATCTTTGTATACTTCAAGTTGTTATATGCCAGCACTGATATACTTAAGTCATATTTGAAATTTCCCGTTTCTTCTGCATGGTTTACGTACAGGTTCCCGCAATATGTACCTACTTCGTTTTCCAAAAAGTAATCTATTTTTTCTCTTTCAGGATATACCGCACCCCAGTAGTACAGCATATATCTTAATTCTTCCAATAACGGAATTACATTAAATTCAAGTATTTTAAAGTCTTTTCTTGCAATAGATTTATTTAAAACATATCTTATATTTCCTATTGTAGATTCAAACTTGATATTGGGGAGTTCTTCTTGAACCTTAGTTCCCAAAAGGTCCAGGTTATCTATATTTTTCTGTAAATCCTCTATTATGGCACCACTCTGTGGAATAACCTGATTTTCCAATAAAAAATCAATGATTTCAATCATTCCGTCCGTAGACTGCAATGCTTCCAATAATGTTCCCTGCTCTTTTATCATAGTACCTCCACTCAGAAGATTTATATTACATACTCCCAAATCTCCTGTTCTGCTACGCCGTCATAAACATTTTCACTTCTGAAACTTTTTTTGATTACCTCTGATACATCTGAATATCTTTTGTTTAAAAGCCCCCAAATAGAATCTGCTGCTCTTAAACATTTTCTGTAATCCAACAAATGGTTTTCTCTTTCTAACAATTCTTTCAAATATTCACTTATGCCTCTGTGAACTTCCGACATATTCGCAAAGCTGTCATTCTCTCCTCTGAAAATCGGTTTTCCGTCCTGATCAAATGAAATTAGCTGTCCCTTCGGAGATGTTAGTATACATTCTCCAACCATATATGAATTAATAAAGTTCCACTCCGAACTATTTGAATATTTATTTTCAAATAGTGAAACGCTTTCTTTCAAATGCTCTGTAAAACAATTGGGTGTATTTGCAGTTGCGAAACAAATCAGTTTTTCGCCTTTTCCAAAAAGCTTATTTATGTAGTATACAGTAGTTCCTGTAGTTACAAAATCAAAGACAATACAGTCTTTGTTTTGTATGCTAAGTCCTCCCAGATATTTTTTATATCCTTGCCTTTCAAGTTCAGCTTTCCTTAAAATATCCTCTTCATATTTCCGAATATATTTTTTTAATTGCGTTCTGCCTTCATCTCCGACTATCTTAATATCCCTTTCAAAATCATTGTCTTTTGGTTTTATTCCGAACTTGTTTTCCAGAAGGTTGCCCATACAATCATTCAGTGTAGTTTTTTCCAAAATGAGTTCAATATCTTCCCAAGATTGCACGCACGCAACTGAGATTGCTCTTCTTGAGGTTAAAAAGTAAATCCCTTCAGGTAGATTCTTATATCGTTCTGTTCGTTTAACTTCTTCATACAACTGTTTTATTAAAAAGCCATCCCGCGCACAAAATAGAATCTCGGTGTCCGCATGCTTTTCTGCATATTCAACCATCATAGACACAAATGTCATAAATATTGGTGCCGCTATATTATATCCAAATTCAAACAATGTTCCTAGTTTAAGCCTGCCTTTTGCTTCTGACAGACAAAACGGGTCGTTAAATGTACTTGCAACAAAACAACCTAAGATTTTTCGTTCTTCCAGAGTCGTGACATTTGCAAGTACATCTGATAATGCAGATGCCATCAACATCTCATATCCGCTTTTTATATAATATGTATCAATCCCTGCTTCTTCCGCTTTTTGGACATCTGCGCAAAGATTATCACCTATGTGCAAAGCCCTCTTGTCTCCTATATATGATTTATATATTTCATATAATCCACCATTCTCTTTGGTCTGATTGAGCTCACAGGAAACAAAGATTTTTATTTCTTCTTCAATGCCGCACTTCTTTAGGAGTTTACGAAGTTCATCTTGTTTTAAATACATGTCTGAAATCAAGTACACTTGCTTTTTTTGCTCAATAGCATAATGCAATGCCTGCACTATTGTTTTTCTTGGACAAATATATAAAAATTCCGTTTGGATTTCTTTTTCTTGTAATAACTTTGCTTCTTCTTCAGAAATTCCTAAAGCGTTTCTCAACTCCAAATAGATTTCATCAAGCGTAGGAGACTCTTTCTTTTGACATGCCTCCTTCTCAGCTCTTTCCCTCAACTCGGCAAAATTAACATTTTTGCCCTTGCGATTCAATTTTTCTTCTACAATTTTAAAAATATCTGAGGGTTTTAAAACTTTTCTTGTTATTAGTGTGTCAAAGATATCAAACGAAACAGCTTCGCAAGAATCAATCTTCTTCAACAATTCATTAAGATTTCTTGTCCAATAAGGATTTTCTTCTATTTCCCTGCTTATTTCTATCGTTGAAGATAATTCCAGCCCTAGTAAGTTACAGATAGTGATGCCTTTTTCTTCTAAAGGCTTTATACGTTTATAAATAATACGTACTGCAGCCCTTCTCGCCACGATTATAATAATATCAGCCTTTTTTTCTGCTTCTTTTGCACTAAAGATAGGATATCCATATAAAACATCCCCCTCATGCTCTGCATCCATTAATCCTACAAGATTTTGGGCGTGGTAGTTTTCCAATAAATATTTAGTATTTCTCCCTATACCATATATTACCACACGCTTATTTTTATTTTCATTCAAAGTTTCTATATACTTCTTCAACAGAAATTCCTGCTCTGACACTCCCATATTGCACCTTTTCTTCTATAACTGTTCTGCAGAAGGTATGATTCTATCATTTATTCCATCATATCCGTAACAGTGTCTGCAAAAATCGAGATATCCTTTTTCTGTAAACCCTAAGCTGTATTCCATCAGCACTTTTTTATCATCAATGTCATTCAAATCTATATATCCGTCACAATTGTCTTCTGTCAATTCCGCCCATACAGCGCCTACCTGATGATGACAGTAATATAGTCTGTTATTAATTAAAATACGGTTTATACTGCGACATCCGGAAAACCTTTCCTTAAGTTTTTTTTCACTCACTTTCAAGTCAACTTCTGAAGGGCAGCCAAAATCGTACCATTTATCCTTTACAGCGTATGTGTATTCAATACCGTTTTCCTCCAGCTGCAGGCATAATTCCTTTGACCGTTGTCTTCCATCAAAATGTGCTGAACTTGTATAGTCACTTATTATAAAGCTTACGTCATACTTATTTGCATAATATAGCAACTCTTTTGAAGCTAGCAGAGTTCCGTTCGTAGCTATGGCAAGCTCTCCTATTTTATCCCGATATCTTTCACCTATATATACAATCAGCTCCGGCAATTCTTTATGTAGCACAGGTTCTCCGCCCAACAAATGAAGTTCAGGCACCTCATCAACAATATGAAACAAACTATCTATATCTTGCTGTATCTCCAAAATGTCTCTATGCTGAGGATTCTCTATATATGGTATAAAAACTGAGCAATCCTTACATCTCAAAGTGCATTTATCCGTAATCGGTACATTTACATGCCAACATACCAATTTATCTTCCGCATACATTTCATATAATGTAGTAAACTCATTTGTATAAAGATAGTTTTCATACTTTATATAATTCAATTTCTTTAGATGTTCCTCTATTTCTGCATAATACCCCAGAACGCATATTATGACAATTGCATCCGGATTTTCAATTAAGCTATCTGGATTTAATATAGGTATACCTCTGTATTCCGAATCAATTTTCTTGTTATCGCTATCAATAAAAGCTATTATATTAAGCCTTTCAGAATACCTGTCAAAAAAAATCTGTCCTGCTTTTCCTGCACCCCAGAGTATATATTTCTTACTTTTATTACAAAGATTCTTCCCTATAATATCAAATTCATTTCCGGGTTTCGTCCACTTCATATCTGTGCCCTACTTTATACTTTAAATTTTCTTTATTCCAATTGCTCTGCTGCATCAACCTCACGGTTCATCATTATCGTTCCATCACCAAAACAGGCCTCACAGCAAGACAGCCAGCCTTTTTTACAAAACTTCAAATAAAACTCAAGAATTGCTTGTTTATTTTCTGTATTACTTTTTAAATCAAAAAAATCTTCTTTTTCTTCTACTTGTCCACTCCACACGGCTGCTGCCTGTCTACAACAAGTATACCACTTACCATCTCTTATCGTTGAATGTACACAATCACAATTTTGATACAAATTAATAAGTTCTTCCTTTGAATGTATCATTTTTGCATTTGGATTTCCAAAATCATGCCATATTCCAGTTCCAAAAAGTTCATGTTTTATATTAAACCTCTCGAGGTTTTCTTTCCATTCTGCTACCTTTTGTTTTTTGAAAAACTTTTTTGATACGCTATAATCACTTATTCTTATTGTCATATCATATTTGGCACATTTTTTAAAAAAACTTTCCTCCGGTAAAACAGTTCCATTTGTCGTTATTAAAAACTCCCCAATCTGCTTCCTGTAATTTTCTCCAATGTACTCTATTATCTCCTCCAAATATGGAAAAATTAAGGGTTCTCCTCCAACTATCTGATAACTTTTAATATGCTTCCAAACATTAAATGCCAAATCAACTTCTTTTTTTAAACTTTTTACAGTCTGATGTTTAGGATTTTTAAAATATGGCGCAAACATAATACAATCTTTGCATTTCAAAGTGCATTTATCTGTCACAATTAAATTCATCCAAT
>JBJETA010000038.1:0-19105 GCA_051883075.1 Anaerovoracaceae bacterium | reverse complement strand
GAAAAGATTATTGAAAACAAACAGCTTTCCGGAATTTACGTCGAGAGTATGTCCGGCTCTTTGTGAAAAAGCATGTACCTGTTCTCTGAATGGTGAGAGCGTAACCGTTAGAGAAAATGAAATGGCTATTATTGAAAATGGCTTTGATAAGAATCTTATCCAGCCAAGAACAATTGAAGTCAGGTCAGGTAAGAAGGTTGCGGTAATCGGGTCCGGACCATCAGGACTTGCAGCAGCAGAAAGACTGAACTTCAGGGGGCATAACGTTACTGTATTCGAAAAAAATGACAGAGCCGGCGGACTTTTAATGTATGGTATTCCCAATATGAAGCTTGAAAAGCATATAGTGGACAGACGAATAAAGCTTATGGAAGCGGAAGGTGTTGAATTTGTTTACAACACAGCAATTGATACAAAGAAGCAGGCTGAAAAACTTCTTAAGGATTTTGACGCAGTAATACTGGCTTGTGGAGCATCAGTACCAAGGGATATACAGGTATCGGGAAGAGAAGGAAAAGGTATATATTTTGCTGTTGATTTCCTGACTTCTACAACAAAAGCTCTTTTGGATAATGACATGGCAGAAGGCACTTATATTAGTGCAAAGAATAAAAATGTGATAATCATAGGTGGAGGAGATACCGGAAATGATTGTGTAGGCACTTGTATAAGACATGGAGCTAAATCTGTGATTCAGCTTGAAATGATGCCTAAACCGCCTGAAAAAAGAGCGGAAAATAATCCATGGCCTCAATGGCCTAAGGTTTTGAAAACCGATTACGGACAGGAAGAAGCAATTGCATTGTACGGACAGGATCCAAGAGTCTATACAACTACAGTTAAATCCTTTGAAACAGATGAAAATGGAAATGTGACGGGTGCAGTTCTTGTAAATCTTAAAGAAGAAAAAAATCCGGAAAGCGGAAGACTGCAGATGACTGAAGTAACAGGAAGTGAAAGGACAGTCAAGGCAGACCTTGTACTTATTGCCGCGGGCTTCATAGGGGCTGATGCAGGCGTTGCAAGAGCCTTTGGTGTGAAAACCGATAACAGAACAAACATAATGACCGACAATGAAAAATCCTATTCTTACAGTACAACAAGGGAAAAGGTATTTACAGCAGGAGACATGCACAGAGGACAGTCACTGGTTGTTTGGGCAATTAAAGAAGGCAGAGATGCGGCAAGACAGGTAGACGAATACCTTATGGGATATTCAAATCTATAATAATAAAGGAGGTCAGGGATGGTTATAACAGATAGTCTTATTGATTATATCGGACAGCTTTCCCGGCTTGAACTAAGCCAGGAAGAAAAATCAGAAGCAAAAGCAAACCTTACAGATATCTTGAACTATATGGATAAACTCAATGAGATAGATACAAAGGGAATGGATGAAATGTCCCATCCTTTTAAGAATAACAATTGCTTCAGGGAGGATTCGGTTTCAAATGAGGACAGACGAGGAGAAGTCCTTATGAATGCCCCAAGAAGTAAAGGTGACTATTTTAAGGTTCACAAGGTGGTAGAATAAAATTTTGATGAAAAGAGGTGACACATGATGCAGGTAAATGAATTGAAGAGCCTGTCTGCTTTCGAAATAGGAGAGCTGATAAAGACGAGAAAAGTAAGCTGCAGGGAAGTAACACAGTATTATTTAGAGGAAATTAAAAAAAATAATAATAACATAAATGCGTATTTAAACATAAATGAAGAACAGGCTCTAAATCAGGCAGGAATTCTCCAGAAAAAAATTAACAGCGGAGAAGAACTGTGGTCACTTGCCGGTGTACCTGTTGCAATAAAGGATAACATTTGTACAAAAGGAATGGAAACTACGGCAGCATCAAAAATGCTTGAGAATTTTGTTCCGCCTTATGATGCTTTCGTAATAAAAAAGCTGAAGGAAAAGGGAAGTGTCATTTTAGGAAAAACAAATATGGATGAATTTGCCATGGGTGGATCTACAGAAACCTCCTACTTTGGCATTACAAAGAATCCTATAAATACAGAATATGTTCCAGGTGGTTCTTCGGGAGGCTCTGCGGCAGCCGTAGCAGGAAATATGGCTCCATATGCCCTCGGCTCAGACACAGGGGGGTCAATAAGGCAGCCCTGTGCCTTTTGTAATTTAACCGGTATTAAACCAACATATGGCAGTGTTTCAAGATTCGGACTTATGGCATATGCTTCATCCCTTGACCAGATCGGACCTATTGGAAAGGATGCAAGAGACTGTGCTGAGGTTTTGGCAGCTATTTCCGGACCTGATAAAAATGACAGCACTTCAGTAATGGAAAAGCCTTTTGATTTTTCGGAATCCTACAGCGAAAACCTTGCCGGATTAAAAATTGGAATCCCTGTAAATTATTTTGAGGATGGCCTTGATGAACAGGTTGGAAAAAGAATTATTGCCGCTGCAGGAGTATTTAAAAGCTTAGGTGCAGAGGTTGAAGAATTTCAAATGCCCGGAATTGAATATGCGGTTCCGGCTTATTATATTGTGGCATGTGCAGAGGCAAGTTCGAACCTTTCAAGGTATGATGGAATAAAATACGGATTCAGCTGGGAAAAGGCCGAAAACCTGATGGAAAATTATCTTAAATCCAGAAGCGAGGGCTTTGGAAAAGAAGTAAAAAGAAGAATTATGCTGGGTTCCTTTGTACTGAGTTCAGGATATTTTGATGCGTATTATAAAAAGGCTCTTCAGGTTAGAAGTATGATTAAATCCGGCTTTGACAAAGCTTTTGAAAAATTCGATATAATACTGAGTCCTGTAAGTCCTTCAACGGCTTATAAAATTGGAGAACAGATTTCGGATCCGCTCGCTATGTATATGGCTGATATCTATACTGTTTCTGTTAATCTGGCCGGGGTTCCTGCTATTGCTCTTCCTTGCGGGATTTCAGAGAAAAATGGCATGCCCGTTGGAATGCAGCTTATCGGTAATAGTTTTGGAGAACCGATAATTGTAAAAGCGGCATATGCATATCAGATGGTAACAAGTTTCCATAAAAGGGGAGGTGACAGGAAATGACATACGAAATTGTGATGGGTCTTGAGGTTCATGTTGAGCTGTCAACCAAAACTAAAATCTTTTGTGGCTGCAGCACTGAATTTGGCGGAGAACCAAATTCACATGTTTGTCCTATATGTCTTGGGCTTCCCGGAAGTGTTCCCGTGTTAAATAAAGAGGTTGTAAACAGAGCAATAAAGGCGGGGCTTGCGCTGAATTGCAATATACAAAGGGAAAACAGATTTGACAGAAAGAATTATTTTTATCCCGATCTTCCCAAAAACTATCAGATTTCACAGCTTTATCATCCTATTTGCAGAAATGGATTCATGGATGTTGAGACCGATGGTGAGGTAAGAAGAATAACCTTATGCGAAATACATATGGAAGAAGATGCGGGAAAGCTGATTCATGATGTGGGCGGAACTCTTGTTGACTACAACAGATGTGGCGTGCCTCTGATTGAAATAGTTACTAACCCGGATTTCAGAACTGCAAAGGAGGTTGTAGCATTTCTGGAAAATCTTCAGCAGATGTTGCAGTATCTTGGCGTATCTGACTGTAAAATGCAGGAAGGTTCTATGAGGGCAGATGTGAACCTGTCCGTTCGGGCTGTTGGAGAACAAAAGCTGGGAACGAGAACAGAAATGAAAAATCTGAACTCATTTAAGGCAATTCAAAGGGCAATTGAATTTGAATCAAAAAGACAGATTGAGATTCTTGAATCAGGAGGTATTGTTACTCAGGAAACAAGAAGATGGGATGATGAAGCTTCTGAAAGTGTTGCGATGAGATCAAAGGAAAATGCTCAGGATTATAGATATTTTCCCGATCCGGATCTTCTTCCTGTTAAAATTGATGAAGAATGGATTCAGGCTATGAAGGCCGCAATGCCTGAGCTTCCCGTTGAAAAAAGGAAAAGATACATTGAAGAAATGGAGCTTTCCTGTGATTTAGCCAAAACGTTGACACATACAAAGAGACTTGCGGATTTCTTTGAGGATGTTGCAGAAAAATCGGGTGAACCGAAGCTTGCAGCGAATATAATAGCCACAGAAATATTGAAATTTCTAAAGGAAGAACGGGATGAATACCCATCAATTCCTATTGATGGAAAGAAATTAGCAGAAATAATTAAACTGACAGCAGATGGAAAGATTAACAGGAATGTTGCAAAACAGCTGATTGAACTGGTTTATAAAGAAAATATTGATCCGGTTCAATATGCTACGGAAAAAGGGCTTCTTGCAACAGCTGATATGGATATGATTGAAAAGGCTTGCATTGAGGCAGTTTCTGAAAATCCGAAATCTGTTTCTGATTACAATGAGGGCAAAAATAAGGCTCTTGGATACATAGTCGGTCAGGCTATGAGAAAGCTCCAGGGAAAGGCAAGCCCACAGATAGTAAATAAAATCATTACTGAAAAATTGAAGCTGGAGAAGGAAAAATATTCCAAGGACTTAAAAACAGCCAACGAAGAAATAAAAGCCGAAAAAGCAAAGAAATACCAGGTAAGTGACTGGGATATAGAAATAGATGAAAATGAAGAGAATATGCCTTACAGGACTGTAACCTGTAACCAGCTTACTTTGGAGGATGTCGGAAGAGAAGTAAGGCTTGCCGGATGGGTACAAACGGTAAGAAATCACGGAGGAATTGCCTTTGCGGATCTTAGGGATCATTACGGCGTAACACAGATTGTTATAACAGAAAGCATGGCTGACAGGCTGAACAGGGAAACGGTTATTTCCGTCTGTGGACAGGTTCTGAAAAGGGATGAAGATACAGTAAATCCAAAGATTAATACAGGTGAAGTAGAGGTAAAAGCAAAGTCAATAAGAATCCTAAGCTCAGCTTCAAACAACCTGCCTTTTGAAGTGGATAGTTCCACCGAAACAAGAGAGGACATCAGATTAAAATACAGATTCCTCGATTTAAGAAATCCTAAAATGCATGAAAAGATGATAATGCGTTCAAAAATCATTAGATTTCTAAGAAACAAAATGGAAGAACTCGGATTTATGGAGATACAGACTCCTATACTTGGAAATTCTTCCCCTGAGGGTGCAAGAGATTATCTTGTACCAAGCAGAAAACATAAAGGAACATTTTATGCTTTGCCTCAGGCTCCGCAGCAGTTCAAACAGATGCTTATGGTTTCCGGATTTGACAGATATTTTCAGATAGCACCTTGCTTCAGGGATGAGGATGCCAGGGCTGACAGATCACCGGGGGAATTTTATCAGCTGGATTTTGAAATGGCCTTTGCAAAGCAGGAGGATGTTTTTGAAGTAGCGGAAAAAGTTCTTTATGATACCTTTAGAGAGTTTTCCGATAAGGAAGTTTCAAAGCCTCCGTTTAGAAAAATTACATATGAAGAAGCTATGCTGAAGTATGGAACCGATAAACCTGATTTAAGAAATCCACTCATAATAACAGACCTTACAGATTTTTTCCAAAAGGTTGAATTCGAACCCTTTATAGGCAAAACTGTGAGAGCAATAAAGGTTCCGGGAAAGGCAGGAATGCCAAAATCATTTTTTGAAAAAATGGAGGTCTTTGCAAAAAGTATCGGAATGAAAGGACTTGGATATATCACTGTAAACAGTGACAAAAGCTATAAAGGACCAATAGATAAGTTTTTTACAGATGAGCAGAGAAAAGAACTTGCAGCATCCCAGAGGCTGGAGACTGAAGACATTTTATATTTTATAGGTGATGAGAAGGCTCTTGCGGCAAAATATGCTGGACTTATAAGGACGGAGCTTGGAAAAAGACTCGATTTAATAAATAAAAACAGCTTTGAATTTTGTTATATTGTTGATTTTCCAATGTATGAATACAATGAAGAACTTGGAAAGATTGATTTTACCCACAATCCATTTTCAATGCCTCAAGGGGAAATGAAAGCCCTCCTTGAAAAAGATCCACTGGAGATTCTTGCATATCAGTACGATATAGTAGTAAATGGTGTGGAACTGTCATCAGGTGCAGTGAGAAACCATCGCAGAGATATAATGATTAAAGCTTTTGAAATTGCAGGCTATACAGAGGAGGATGTGAAGACAAAATTCGGTGCGCTGTATAAGGCTTTTCAGTATGGAGCACCACCTCATGCCGGCATGGCTCCCGGAGTAGATCGTATGGTAATGCTGCTTCTTGATGAGGATTGCATAAGAGAAGTAATTGCTTTTCCGCTTTCTGCAAATGGTCAGGATATGCTTTTTGGAGCACCCGGACCTGTGGAGGAAATACAGCTTAGAGAAGCTCATATAAAGATTAGATAAAAAAACCCCGGAAAGCAAAGAATTTTTTAGAAGACGGGACACTTAAAATAGTATAGAATAAAAGAAGAAAGGGGGGTAAAAAACTTGAAAACAGGAAAGAAGATTGTTCTGGTACTGCTGCTTGTATTGATTCTCTTGCTGGGCTCCGACAGCATAGCGGCAAATTTGGGGATTGTCGGCCATGAAAATGTTTTAAGCAGAAATGTAAGGATAGGAGAAACACCTGTTATAGAAATTTATGAGGAGACAGGGGAAAAAATGCCGCTGGTTATCCTACAGCATGGCTTTAAAAATAAAAAAGAATCCGTAGAGGAACTTGGAAAACGTCTGGCAGAAAACGGTTTTTTTGTTGTTGCCCCGGATGCCTATGCTCACGGAGAAAGAAAAGAAGCACCCCTGAGTCTTGTGGAAATCATAGTAAAAACCTCAGAAGAATATGATAAAATCATAGATTTTTATGAAACAGATAAAAGGGCTGATGCTTCGAAGCTGGGAATTGCAGGATTTTCTATGGGAGGCTGTATATGCTTTTATTACGGTACATACGGGGAGCATAAGCCTGATGTTATGGCACCAACAATAACAACACCGTACTTTGAACAATTTATAGGACATAATCTCGGACGTAGTATTTACAGCAGTGAAAAAGGAGTAAGGCTGGAAACAGATGAAAAGGAACTCGAAAGATTGAATAAATATATAAGAGAAAGTTCACCTTTTAAAGATTATGTAAACCTTGAAGGCATAGACATGATTATTCAAAACGGAGGTGCAGATAATTATGTGACTGATGAGGGGGTAAGAAAGCTTGAAAAGGTTCTGGATACGGAAAATGCAGATGTACGTTTTATAACGATAGAAGGGGCAAAACACCAGGTAACAGCGGAAATGAAGGAAAATATAACCGAGTTCATGAAAAAGAATCTTAAATAGAAAAAGAGCTATTGAAACCGTAATATGGCTTCAATAGCTCTCTTTTATTTTCGGATTACCATATTCCTATTACTATCTGCATGAGAATGCTTACGGCAGCTATGCCGATCCAGCAGCATAAGCCCATAAATATCGGTTTACCGCCTGTTTTAATCAGTTTAACTATATTTGTATTTAGACCTATGGCAGACATAGCCATAATGATGAAAAACTTACTTACTTCCTTGATAGGAGCAGTTACAGCAGCAGGCAGATTAAATACTGTAGTTATGATTGAAGCGATAAGAAAATAAATGATGAACATAGGGAAAATTTTCTTAATGCTTACTTTTGAATCAGACTTTTTCTCTTTTCTTGTCCTTATGAAAGCAAGGGCAAGAGTGATTGGAATGATTGCAAGTGTTCTGGTAAGCTTTACTATAGTAGCTATATCCAGGGCATTGCTTCCGGGATGCATACCGTCCCAGGCAGCAGCTGCTGCCGTTACGGAAGAAGTATCGTTTACAGCAGTTCCGGCAAATAATCCGAAACCTTCAGTAGTCATTCCAAGCATTGTTCCAAGTGTAGGGAATATAAGCGCCGCAATAACATTAAACAAAAATATAACTGAGATGGATTGCGCCACATCTTCATCATCAGCATCGATGACAGGTGCGGTGGCTGCGATAGCGGAACCGCCGCATATGGATGAGCCTACACCTATAAGTATTGAAATGTTTTCACGCATATGCATAACCTTATACAGGATATAGGAAATGATTAATGATGTGGATATTGTGCTTATAATAATAGGAAGCGACTGCTTTCCGGTAGCCAGTATAACGGACAGATTAAGCCCGAAGCCAAGCAGTATAACGGCATATTGCAGCACCTTTTTTGAAGTAAATGCAATGCCCGGCTGAAAGCTTTCTTTTGATTTTAAAATCTGCGTCAGTATCATGCCTATGATTATGCCGAACACGGGGCCTCCTATAATGGGAAACATTTTACCAAGGAAAAAAGATGGAACAGCAATTCCCACACATAGGGCGATACCGTTAAATTTTTCTTTTATAAAGTTCATAGTATTTTGTCAGTCCTTTCTGTAAAAAAATTATTCTTCGCTTTCTTGAGCGTTTTGTACGGTTAGATTTTCAAGGAATGTCTGAACTGCCGCAAGCTCAGTAACATTGTTTTTCAGGTTTACACTCATGGACAATATGTCAAGCTCAGGATTTCTGTTTTTAAATATTGCGCACTCAGTATTTTCCATTGTGGTTTTATACTTGACTTTTTTGTCGAAATCCTTGTCAAATATTTCGGTAAGCGATATGAGCAGAGGACTTTCTTCATCTGAAAGCCATATCGGTGACTGTGCTGTATTGGTATGGGAAATATCATTAAGACCGCATATAACATCAAATGCGGAGCCCATTTCCTCAAGGACAGCGGAATCAAGGCTTCTTGCGCATATTTCTACATTGAGATTTCCGGTTGAAGTGCTTATAACACCTATGTTGGAAGTGGCAATAACTTCTTTTTCCTCAGTTTTCAGATAGGTGCCGTTTATCATAGTGTACATAAGTCCCAGGATATTTGTGCTGTCGTCTTTTGATATGGCTGTCTGGGGTGATTCCACAGGAGTAATTGTAAATGTGTAATTTTCTTCAGTTTCAGAATATTTATCTTCAAATTCTTTAATTTCCTGTGTAGACCATTTTTCAAACCTTGAAACATCATTGTGGTTTATCAGAACGACGGCCGTTGCATCGGAAGGGTAGCGGTCAGCAGCCTGTCCGCCGTTAAATGAAGCGATTTCCATAAGAACTCCCTTGCTCTTTGCGGAAGCCAGAAAATCACCGATTATTTTTATAGGATTTGGATGAGGTCCGGAGGTTATACCGGAGCTGCCGCCGTTTAATCCCCGGATTGAAAGCTCATAAGCATTCGGATAGGTCGGAGCAATCCAGTTCAGTTCCTTTGAGAAGGCATAGTGGCTTGTACCGGCGCTGCCTATTGTGAAGCTTGTTTTCTCCGCATGTGTAAGATTTATAAAATAATCGGCATCCAGATATTTCGCATCAATATTTTCTGCACCTGTGTATCCGTTTTCATCAGCAACGGTAAAAATCACTCTTAAATCTCCCTGATTCTGGACCTTATCAATCATATACAGTGCAGCTGCCATGGCCTGATACTGAAGAAGGGAATCTCCTGTGCCCATGGAGCATTGTACTATAGCAGACGGAGCCTCTTCAAATCCTTCAGCTGCATGCTTCGTCATGATGACATTGTTGTATTTGTCATAAGAATATTCTATGCCTTTTTCTTCAGCCCATTCACAAAGGTGTTTTCTCAGAGCCTGAACATCGGTAATGTCTGTAAGATTTACAAGAAGATCGTTAAAAAAAAGGTTTGTCTGAAAATCAATTTTTTCTTCGACAGAGACTTCTTCATCTTTTGAGTTTTTACATCCTGTGAATAAGGTCATTATCAAGACTGCACTTAACGCGAGGGCAATAATCCTTTTTATATTTTTGTTCATATCTTTCACCATATTCCTTTTGTATTTTTCCATATTTATGAATTAAAATACTTTATATTTTTTTGAATTTACATTATAATAAATATTGTGCCTAAATATAATACCATAGCCGAAAAATTTTTTACAGTTATTTAGGCAAAACTTCATAATTTTTTGGCATGATGCACGCGACACATTTTTAGGAAGGGTGATATATATGGAATCTAAAAACTTAGTAATACGGCCAACTGTATTTGATGACTGTCAGTTCTTTGCAAAATGGGAAAGTGATTTTTCTGTAACTGAATTTTTCAGTATGAACGCAGACAGAAATTATGAGGAAATTGTTACTGAGTTTATAACCAGAAGCTCAGATAAAACGAAACTTCAGTATACTATATGCTTCAAAGACGGTGAACCTATAGGAAGAATCTATATAAGCAGGCTGAATGAGGAAGAAGATTCTTTGGACATAACAAGAATATATATCGGAGATCCCGCTAACAGAGGAAAAGGATATGGTGAAGAAGCCTTGAGAGCAATGCTCGACTATTGCTTTATGAATCTTCACATGGAAAGAGTAACTCTTGATTATTTTGACGGCAATGTAAAAGCCGCAGGACTTTATGAAAAGCTTGGATTTAAGCATGAAGGTACTGCACGAAATGCTGCGAAGAAGGACGGCAAATATTACAACCTGAATCTGCTGTCACTTTTAAGAGCAGAATATTATGGCAAGCTGCACGATAGATAGTATTAAAATAATTAATATAAAAATATAAGCACAGGGTAAATGACAAATTAGTACAGGTTTATGACAAAATATTTATCCTGTGTTATTTTATGCTCTTTTTTTATAAAATTTTTTTATTACCGTAACAGAGGATAAAACAAAGGGTTACCCCTAAATCGATATTTTTAACATAATTTTTGGACAAGTTTTTTATTGACTTTTGATTTTTTGAAAGTATAATTGCAATTGTAGTTGCGCAATATATTGTATCGCGCATATAAAGCTACCACAATTTAAGCTAAAATTGCTGACAAGTGCATGACTTAAGGTTCTGCACTTTTTAAGACAATACTACAGGAGGAGTTTATGGATCTGATAAGGAAAATTAAAAAGCGTGATGGCCGAACAGTTGATTTTAACAGGGAAAAAATAGCAGAGGCTATCTATAAGGCAGCACAGGTATTGGGTGGAAATGACTTTAATATGGCAAGAGATTTGGCGGAAAATGTAGAAGAGTATCTTGTGAAAGAGAAAAATCTTACAACTCCTACTGTTGAACAGGTTCAGGATGCCGTGGAAAAAATACTGATTGAAAACGGACATGCCAGAACTGCAAAGGAATATATCTTGTATAGAGCGGAGAGAACAAGAATCCGCGAGATGAATACAAGACTTATGAAGATTTATGAGGATCTGACATTTAAGGAAGCTAAGGAAAACGATATTAAAAGAGAAAATGCCAATATTGACGGTGATACTGCCATGGGTACCATGCTTAAATACGGCTCTGAGGGTGCCAAGCAGTTTTACGAAATGTATGTGCTGAATCCTGCACATTCAAAGGCTCACATTGAAGGAGATATCCATATTCATGACCTTGATTTCCTGACATTGACTACTACATGTTGTCAGATTGACTTGATTAATTTGTTTAAAGGCGGATTTTCAACCGGTCACGGATTTTTGAGAGAACCTAACGACATACAGAGCTATGCCGCACTTGCATGTATTGCGATACAGTCAAACCAGAATGACCAGCATGGCGGACAGAGTGTTCCTAACTTTGATTACGGTATGGCAGTAGGAGTAAAGAAAACATACAGAAAGCTTTATTGGACAAACCTCGGAAAGATGATGAACATCCTTTATGATATTGAAGACGGTGTTGAAATAGCTAAGGGCATAGGAAAAAGCATCATGGACGAGCATGACTGTTTCCCTGTCATGGCAGATGACAACGACTATAAAGAACTGGAAGCTGAGGCTCTGAAAAATGTTGAAGGACTGGACATTACCGAGGAAGAAATAATCAAGCTTCAGGAAAGGGCTAAAAAATATGCCGACAGTGAAATAAGAAGAGCTACATATCAGGCAATGGAGGCGTTTGTACATAATCTTAACACTATGCATTCACGTGCCGGTGCGCAGATTCCTTTCAGCTCGATTAACTATGGAACAGATACATCCCCGGAGGGAAGGCTTGTCATTGAAAATGTGCTTCTGGCTACAGAAGCAGGTCTTGGAAATGGTGAGACTGCTATATTCCCGATTCATATATTTAAGGTAAAAGAGGGCGTAAACTATAATCCCGGTGACCCTAACTATGATTTGTTTAAGCTTGCCTGCAGAGTATCTGCAAAGAGACTGTTCCCTAATTTCTCGTTTATAGACGCTCCGTTTAATAAACAGTACTATAAAGAGGGCGATCCTAATACTGAAGCGGCTTACATGGGATGTCGTACAAGAGTAATCGGAAACGTATATGATCCTTCAAGAGAGGTTGTAGGCGGCAGGGGAAATCTGAGCTTTACATCCATAAATCTTCCTAGAATGGCCATAAAGGCAAACGGAAACATCGATATTTTCTTTGAGGATTTGGACAGGAAGCTTCAGCTTGTTATTGACCAGCTGCTTGAAAGATTTGAAATACAGGCGTCAAAGAAAGTGAAAAATTACCCGTTCCTGATGGGACAGGGAATCTGGCTTGATTCGGAAAAGCTCAGACCAAATGATACTGTAAGGGAAGTTCTTAAGCACGGAACTCTGACAGTTGGATTTATAGGACTGGCAGAATGTCTTAAGGCTCTTATAGGCAGTCATCACGGAGAAACTGCTGAGGCACAGAACCTTGGACTTAATATCGTGGGATATATGAGAAAGAGAGTGGATGAAGAATCACAGAGGAGAGGACTGAACTTCTCACTGATTGCTACTCCTGCAGAAGGATTGTCGGGAAGATTTGTCAGAATCGATAAGGAAAGATACGGTGTTATACCGGGAGTAACAGACAGAGAATATTATACAAATTCTTTCCATGTTCCTGTTTACTATAACATATCTGCCTTTGACAAAATTAAGATTGAAGCTCCTTATCACGCACTTACAAACGGCGGACATATTTCTTATGTTGAGCTTGACGGTGACCCTTGTAAGAACCTTGATGCTTTTGAAACTATTGTAAGATGCATGAAGGAAAACGGCATCGGATACGGCTCAATAAATCATCCGGTTGACAGAGACCCTGTCTGCGGATATACGGGCATTATAGACAATGAATGTCCTCTTTGCCACAGAAAAGAAGAAGATGATGATATGGGCTTTGAAAGGATAAGAAGAATTACAGGCTATCTTGTTGGTACTGTTGACAGATTCAACAATGCCAAGAGAGCAGAAGTAGAAGAGAGAGTGAAGCATGATGTCGGAAACGGAAACCTTGAAACCATCTAGTATCCGTATTGCGGGAGTTGTAAGGGAGTCCATAGTGGATGGACCGGGGATAAGGTTTACAGTATTCTGTCAGGGATGTCCTCATGGCTGTCCGGGTTGCCATAATCCAGACACCCACAGCTTTGACGGTGGCTATGATTGTTCCATAGACAAGATTCTTGGTGAAATAGATAAAAATCCTCTTCTTGCTGGAGTCACCTTCAGCGGAGGCGAGCCTATGTGCCAGCCGGAGGCTTTTCTTGAGCTTGCGAAGGAAGTAAAAAAAAGAAAACTTGATATTGTTATCTTTTCGGGTTATACTTTTGAAGAACTCACGGAAATGTCAAAAGAAAGGGCTTCAATAGGTGAGCTGCTGGATTTGGCGGATTATCTGATTGACGGAAGATTTGTCCAGAGCGAGAGAGATTTATCTCTGACTTTCAGAGGTAGCCGCAACCAGCGTTTTATTGATTTAAAGAAGTCTAAGGAAGCAGGCTGTCTGGTTCCGGCAGAGCAGTAGAAAATAAAAATCTTACAAAAAATGAAAAAAAGTGTTGAAACACAGTACAACTTATGGTAGAATGCTATTTGTTCGAGTTCGCTCGAAAAAACAGAAGAAATGCTTAAAGCTTAAGATATTTAAAGGAGGTGCGGCAGGATGTCAAGAAAATGTGAAATTTGTGGTAAGGGTCAGGTTTCAGGAAATACTGTATCCCACTCAAACAGACACTCAAGAAGAAAGTGGAATGCTAACATTCAGAGAATCAGAATCAATGATAACGGAACTGTTAGAAGAGCTAATGTATGCACAAGATGCATCAGATCAAACAAAATCAACCGTGCCATCTAATTTAATTGAACCTGATAAAGACCTGCTTATACAAGCAGGTCTTTTTTTACGCAGCGGCCAGGAAAGCTTCAGTATTTCCTGAGTTTATATCCGCAGTATATAAGAATTGTTCCCAAAAGAACAATCCATGCCTGAATAGGAAGAAAAAATGCACATATGGATACTATTCCGAAAACGAGCATGATAGAGGCAAGGTTTTTTAAGTCATTTTTTTTACAGCTTTTTCTTGGATTTAACGGCGGCTTTTTACAGCCGTACTGCTTGTTGCCCGACAAGACCTTCACCTCCATTATGTGCGATATGTTTCAGTATATGCACAGGCATTATCAAAGGTGCGCGTACCTTGACAAAAAATCAAAATATTATATAATAATCTGAACAGATGCGGGGGTACAGACAGTGTTATATAAAGAAAAGACTGAACAAGGAAATATTTTAATAGATAAAGCGGTTATAGCTGCCATAGTGGCAAAAGCGGCAGAGCAGTTTAACGGAAAGGTCATTATCTCAAATTATAAAAGTAAGGGGAATGCTTTTTCACTGAAGAAAACTGTAAGCGATGATGTTAACAGTATAGAAATAACCCTCGGTGACAGAGGAATTGATATAAAGGTTTATATTGTTGTCAGATTCGGTACCAGTATAGGTATGGTAACAAACACTTTGATTAATACTATATATGAAGATGTCAAAAAATATACGGGTATAGAAGCGGACAGCGTGTCTGTTATCGTTACAGGCATTGTTTCAAAGAACATAGCAAGGAGAAATATTGAGGTTAGGAGACATTAACCATGAATCTCAGAGACAGCATAAAAGAGATAAAGGGCGTGGGACCGAAAAAGGCACAGGCTCTTCAAAGAGTGGGAATTGAAACAATAGAAGATTTTTTATATTATTATCCCAGAGAATATCAGGATAGAAGAGAAATTAAAAAAATTGCGGCTTTGGAGCATGGCAGTTTGTCATTGGTGCAGGGTACCGTAAAGCTGAAAGTAAAAGGCGGCTATGGTAAAAAGATGGCACTTAAACTTTATGTTACAGACGAAACCGGCGGTATGGAAGTCGTTTTTTTTAATGCCCGTTTTCTTATAAATCAGTTTGAAACGGGAAATACCTATACTTTTTATGGCAGAGCGGAGAAAAAAAACGGAAAAACCAGACTGCTTCATCCTGAATTTCATAAGGGGGGCGGAGACCCACAGGGAATAGTGCCGGTATATCCTCTTACATACGGAATTTCTCAAAACGAAATGAATAAATGGCAAAAAATGGTATGCGAGCTGTGCGATGAAGCAGAGGAGGCTCTTACTGATGAAATTCTGGAGAGGAATAAACTTTGCGGTATAGGATATGCCCTGAAAAACATACACTTTCCAAAGGAAAAAGGACCTTTAAAGGCAGCAAGATACAGACTGATTTTTGATGAATTTCTGTATCTGCAGCTTGGTCTTATGGCTTTAAAGAACAGAATAGGTGAGGAAGATGCCGGCATCCTTTTCAATGGTAAAGATGGGAAAATGTGTGAATTTGCGGAAAAGCTTCCGTATTTACTTACAAATGCACAGAAACGTGTTGCTGAAGAGATAGAAAGAGATATGGAATCAGATAAAGTCATGAACAGGCTTGTTCAGGGAGATGTAGGTTCCGGAAAAACCGCAATTGCTGAAATGGCATTATATAAGGCGGTTAAAAATGGATATCAGGGCGTTATGATGGCTCCTACGGAAATTCTGGCAAAACAGCATTTTGATAGTTTAAGCAGAGACTTTAAGTCACATGATATAAGTGTCGGATTTTTATCGGGAAGCATGAGCTTAAAGGAAAAAAGAGCAGCGTTGGAAGCGTTAAAAAACGGAGAAACTGATATACTTGTAGGCACACACGCTTTAATACAGCCTACAGTTGAGTTTAAAAATCTGGGACTGGTCATTACCGATGAGCAGCACAGGTTTGGAGTAAACCAGAGGGCGGTGCTGGCAGATAAGGGTATAAATCCTGATGTTCTGGTTATGACGGCTACTCCTATTCCAAGGACTCTGGCTGTGATAATGTACGGAGACCTGGACATTTCCGTGATAGACGAGCTCCCTCCCGGCAGACAGCAGATAAAAACGAGAGCGTACACGGCTTCAGGACGCGGAAGAGTTTACAGCTTTGTCAGGGAGGAAATAAAAAAGGGCAGGCAGGCATATGTTGTTGCACCTCTTATAGAAGCTTCTGAATCTCTGGAAGATGTGGTTTCGGCACAGGAGCTTTATGAAAAGCTCAGTATGGAATTTTCGGATATGACTGTGGAGCTTCTCCACGGAGAAATGAAACAAAGCGACAAAGACATGATTATGGAACGCTTTGCAAGGGGAGAAATTGATATTCTGGTTTCTACGGTAGTTATTGAAGTAGGCATAAATGTGCCGAATGCTTCGGTGATGGTTGTGGAGAATGCCGAACGATTCGGACTTGCGCAGCTTCATCAGCTGCGTGGGCGCGTTGGAAGAGGAAAAAACCAGTCGTATTGTCTGCTTGTATCCTGCGGAAAAACTCCGGTGTCAAAAGAGAGAATAGAAATAATGACTTCTACTTCAGACGGATTTATCATAGCGGAAAAGGACCTTGAGCTTAGAGGCCCGGGTGAATTCTTCGGCATGAGGCAGCACGGGATTCCGGATTTAAAATTGGCAAATCTTGTAAAACATATAGATGTTTTCAATGCTGCAAAGCAGGAAGCAAAAATCATTCTGGATAAGGATCCTAAGCTTCAGTCAGAACAGTTTGCTGAAATCAGAAGAAGAATTTTAAAGCTTTTTGACGAAAACTCAGCTCTGAGTCTGTAACCAAAAGCAACCAATAGATGAAATTATTACATCGAATATATAGAACTCCACGGGTTAAATTAATAACGTAAACAGAAACCGAAGGTTTTAAATTTTAAAACACAGGTCTGTTGCAAAATTTTTTCTTGATAGGCCGACGATGACGTTGAGCCGAAATGGAGGTATTGAGATGACTTTACAGGACAAAATGAACAAGAGCTATAAGCCGGCTCTAAAGAACCTGAAGACTGAGGTTGCTACTGAATTAGGTATGGCTGACTATGAGTCAATGGATAAGGGTAACCTTTCAGCAAGACAGAACGGTTATGTTGGCGGTTATATGACAAAGAAGCTTGTTGATATGGCTGAACAGCAGTTATCAGGAAAGTAGGATTTTTCCTATAGTTTAACCTGAGAATGAAATAGCTTGATTAAGAAGAAAATATCTGCTTCAACAGTAGATATTTTCTTCTTTTAATGTTAAAATAAAACTTGATTTTATAAATTTACTAAGAAATGAGGACAGACTTTGAGAATCATTGCGGGAGAGCTTAAAGGAAGAAAAATAGAGGCACCAAAGGGTGACAATGTAAGACCGACTTCAGACAAGGTGAAGGAAGCGGTATTCAGTATGATTTCACATGAAATTTACGATGAGGCCGTTGCGGATGTATTTGCAGGAACCGGAAATCTCGGACTGGAGGCAATCAGCAGAGGTGCAAGACATTGTTATTTTGGTGACAAATCAAGAGAAAGCCTGTCATTTATAAAGGAAAACATAAAGGTCTGCAGGGTTCAGGACAGGGCAACGGTTATAGCAGGAGATTATACGGGAGTTCTGAAAAGAATTCCGGAAAAGGTCAAAGCGATATTTCTTGATCCGCCGTATAAAGAGGGACTTATGATTTCAGCAATAGAGCTTATAAGTGAACTGGATCTTCTCGAGGAGGACGGAATGATTGTTGCGGAGCACAGCTTTTCTGAAAAGCTGCCTGAACAGATAGGGCGATATCGGATAATAAAGGAAAAAAGATATGGAAAAATAGCTGTTTCAATTTATGGATAAATATGCTACAATATTTGGGTAAAATATGAAACAGGGGAAAGACATGAAACAAAAAGCATTGTATGCAGGGTCATTTGACCCTATTACAAACGGACATTTGGACTTAATAAGAAGAGCTTCAAAGCTTTATGACAAACTGGTGGTGGGGGTCATTGCAAACCCGTCTAAAAAACCTCTTTTAACTGTTGAAGAGAGAAAAAGGCTTATTCGTGAGGCTGCCGCTGACTTGGACAATGTTGAAGTTGATGATTTTTCAGGACTTCTTGCGCAGTATGTAAATCAGGAGCAGTTTGATGTTGTTATAAGAGGTCTGAGAGCAACTACGGATTTTGAATCGGAAATTCAGATGGCACAAATGAACGCAAGGCTGTATAATGAAAATGTAGAAACTATATTTTTAATGACATGCCCTGAGTTTTCTTTTGTAAGCTCAAGCATGGCGAAAGAAGTTTTTATGCTTGACGGCGATATAAAAGGTCTTGTTCCCGATGTGGTGCTCGAATATATGACCGAAAAATACAAGTAACAATTTGCACAATAAGTATGGGAGGACATTTCAATGAAAGTATTGGAATTATTGGATGAAATAGAAGAGATCGTTGATACAAGTACAAGCTTTCCTTTAACAGGAAAGATTATGGTGGATGCAGAGGAAATTCTTGAAATAGTAAAGGAAATCCGTGTGGAGCTGCCTGATGAAATCCAGCAGGCTCAGTGGATTAAGGATGAAAGACAGAGAATTCTGGAAGAAGCTAAAAAAGAATATGAAACAGTTATTACAGATGCAAAGAGACAGGCAGAAGTGATGATTGAAAATGATGATATAGTGGTTCAGTCAAAGATGAGGGCTGATGAGATTATGCGTATTGCGGAGGAAAACTGCAAACAGCTTAAGTTAAACACTTTTGATTACATAGACAGTATTTTATTCAATTTTCAGGATAAAATGGAGCAACTTAATGTAAATTATTTTGCTGAAATGTTTGCAAAGATGGAATCAACCTTCCAGACCATAAATGCCACATTGGTTTCAAACAGAAATGAAATCAAGGATTTGGCTTATAAAACGCAAATGGATAAAGAATAATTTTGAGCTTCTAATACTCATGATAAAAGCATAGCTTTTACCATGGGTATTTTTTTTAAACTTGAAAAGGTAAATCTTAAATATGCTGCTGCATGCGGGGGCTCTGCC
>JBJETA010000037.1:0-4509 GCA_051883075.1 Anaerovoracaceae bacterium | reverse complement strand
GAGAGTACATATCACCGTCATTATCACTTATAATAGGAATTTTCCTTTTCAAGGAGCCTTTTGACAAGATACAGTTGGCGGCATTTATTATCATATGGATAGGACTTGTATATTTTACATACGGAGAGATGAAGGAGTCTAAAATTGAACGCGAAAGAGAATCGTAAGCTTGGAATTTTTAATATTGCATTTATGTATGTGGGCGCCATCATGGGAGCAGGATTTGCTTCGGGACGTGAAATATGGCAGTTTTTCGGAGTATTCGGCTCGAAAGCTTATATCGGCATAGTTGTTATCGGCATCATGTTTATGCTCATAGGTCTTATGACCTCAAAAATAGCGAGAACTCTTGACACGAATGACATGGGTAAGATTATAGTACCGGGCGGAAACAAAAAACTTACTGAGTTTATGGGATATTTTATGGCGGTAATACTGTTTACCGTACTTATATCAATGTCGGCGGCCGGAGGGGCACTGTTTCATCAGCAGTTCGGACTGAGCAGGGTGCTGGGAGGAGCATTGATTGTGGCCTTTGTTATTCTGACTGTAATCGGCGGGTTTGACAGAGTGTCGGGGGTTTTCCGGTTTGTTATGCCTGTGCTCATGGTTATAGTGGTTTCAACCTGTCTGATGGTTATATTTATGGATTTGCCTCAATCGGGAATCGAAGCCGAACCGGTAGTAAGTCCGCTCACACCGAACTGGTTTATATCTGCGATGGTATATATATCTTACAATGTCCTTTCGCTTGTTCCGATAGCAGGAAATGCATCCAGACATGCAAAGAGTGAAAAGCAGGCAGTCATAGGAGTATTGTTTGGAAGCGGTTTTCTGGGCCTGTTGGCAATGATACTGGGGATTGCGTTGTTTTCGGATCCCGGATTTTCACAGACCATGGACATGCCTATGCTTGCGTATTCCGCTAAGATTGCAGGACCGCTGAATGTTATATATACATGTGTTATGCTTTTTGCCATATACGCAACAGCAACAAGTAATTTTTACGGGTTTACAACAAAGATTAAAGATGGAAAGCATAAAAATATTATTATAATAGCCGTTGCCTGGATTGGCTTTGCACTGGGGCTGATGGGTTTTAAAAATGTTATTGCATATGTTTTCCCACTTGAGGGCTTCATTGGATTTGCAATAATAGCAATGATTGCAGTGAATTTTTATCTGACGGTTTTCAGGGGAAAAAAGTGTACAGAGGGCATTCCGGAAGGGACATCTGCCGAGAAACAAGTTTGAGGTATGGCTTTAGGAAGAGAAATGAAAGGACATGGTACAGCAATAAAGTTGTGCTTTTGGATTTGCATTTATTTCAAAGTGTTGGAATTAACAGAGTATACATACTATGAATAAATTAAAAGACATAAAAAAAGGACTGATTAAAAACAAAATAGTCCTTTTTTTATAGCAAAAAAAGCATAAAAAATAAAAATAAGGAGCATAATAACATAGTATTTTGTGGTTAAATAAGAGAAAAAGGACCGAAAAAACTGCCAGATTTTGCTTTAAAATATATAAAAAATATGAATATTTTAAAAATGTGGTTATTCTTTAAAAGGCTAAGGAAAACGCATAATCGGGCCAGTGATAATAAATATTGAAAATACGGGGTTTTGAAAGAAATGAGGAAGTGAGAATTTAACAAAAAGGACAAAAATGGCAAAAAATATTGTATTTTATTTAGTGTGATGTTAGAATGATTAAAAAGCCGGTATGTATGCTTGAATTATTTTATGTCTGAAAAATGGTAGTTTTATAAATTTTTTATTCAAAAAAATGTAAATTCCAAATTTTAAAAAAAATAATAATACAAAAACTCGGGGTTGATTCTTCATACGCTATTTTCAGAAAGTTGTATTATGTAGGTGTGTGAAAAACACATAACGACATTTTATCAAACATTTTAATTATTGTAACATTTTATAACTGTAATAGGTAATACTAAATGATAGTCTACGTTGTTATTCGGCAGATTACTTATTCAAAAACAAAACCGCCCACAGGGTGGGAGAATCGTATAGGAGGCGACCTATGGTAATTAATGTTAAGAGCGAAATAAGACCTTTAAAGAAAGTTTTATTACATCGCCCAGGTAAGGAACTTGAAAATCTTACTCCAGGAACTTTGGAAGACCTGCTGTTTGATGATATTCCTTTCTTGGAAGTAGCTCAGAAAGAACATGATGCTTTTGCACAGGTTTTAAGAGAAAACGGAGTTGAAGTAGTTTATTTGGAAGATTTAGTAGCTGATGTTCTCGATTACAGCGATGAACTCAGAGACCAGTTCTTAAATCAGTGGATGGACGAAGCAGGCATTGTCACAGAAAAGTACAGAAGTAAAGTATATGATTTCATGATGAAGTACAATGATGACAAGAAGGCCATGGTAATGAAGACTATGGAAGGTATCGTGCTTAATGAAATCTCAGCCGGCGAACCTGATTCACTTGCTGAAATGATGGCAACTTCAACAAGCCTTATTGCAGCACCTATGCCTAACCTTTACTTCACAAGAGATCCGTTTGCATGCATAGGAAACGGTGTGAGCATCAACAAAATGTATTCCGTAACAAGAAACAGGGAAACTATTTACGGTGAATATATCTTCAAGTATCATAAAGATTACAAGGATAAGGTTGAAGAATATTATTCAAGATACAATGGACCTCATATTGAAGGCGGAGACATCTTAAACTTAAACGATAAGGTTTTAGCAGTAGGTGTATCACAGAGAACAGAACCTGATGGTGTTGAAGCGCTTGCAAGAACTATCTTCAAGAGCAAGGATGCAACTATCGATACTGTACTTGCTTTCGATATTCCTAACTCAAGAGCTTTCATGCATCTTGATACTGTATTTACACAGATTGATGTTGACAAGTTCACAGTACACCCTGGTATCTTAGGACCTCTTACTGTTTACGAAATAAAGAAATCCGGAAATAACGGAGAATTCAAGGTAACAAAGCTTACAGATACTCTTGAACATATTCTTGCTAAGTATCTTGGTCTTGACAAGGTAACACTTATCAAGTGCGGCGGTGATGATATGATTGCTGCTGAAAGAGAACAGTGGAATGACGGTTCAAATACACTGTGTATTGCACCTGGAAAAATCGTAACTTATGAAAGAAATGTTGTAACAAACAAAATCTTAAAGGATTACGGCGTTACTGTTTTAACAATTCCAAGTGCTGAACTTTCAAGAGGAAGAGGCGGTCCTAGATGTATGAGCATGCCTCTTGTAAGAGAATAGTTTGTAAAAAAATAATAAGGGATTTATTTACCGTGCAGGGTAAATAAATATATAAGTTTAAACTAATTTTGTTTTTTAGAAAAGGAGATTACGACAATGGCAGTTAATTTAAAGGGAAGAAGTTTCTTAACATTAATGGATTTCACACCAGAAGAAATCAGATATTTATTAGATTTATCAAAGGATTTAAAGGCAAAGAAGAGAGCTGGTATCAAGGGTACTTGTCTTGAAGGAAAGAATGTTGTTCTTTTATTCGAAAAGACTTCAACAAGAACAAGATGTGCTTTTGAAACTGCTGTATTAGATGAAGGCGGTCACGTTACTTTCCTTGATTCAAACAGCTCACAGTTCGGTAAGAAGGAATCAGTAGAAGACTCAGCTAAGGTATTCGGAAGATTCTATGACGGTATCGAATACAGAGGCTTCAAGCAGGAATTAGTAGAAGACTTAGCTAAGTATGCAGGCATTCCTGTATGGAACGGTTTAACTGACGTTGACCACCCAACTCAGATTTTAGCAGACCTTCTTACAATCGAAGAACATGTTGCAAAGCCTCTTAACAAGGTAAAGGTTGTATTCTGCGGAGACGTTAGAAACAACATGAGCTATGCTTGGATGTATGGTTGCGCTAAGATGGGTATGCACTATGTTGCTTATGGTCCACAGGAATTAATCGACCAGGTTGACAAGGATATCCTTAAGAGAGTTGAAGCAGTTGCTAAGGAAACAGGCGCTAAGATTGAACTTTGCAGCACTCCAGAATGCTTAGAAGGTGCTGACGTTCTTTACACTGACGTTTGGGCATCAATGGGTGAAGAAGCTCAGATTCCTGAAAGAGTAAGAATGTTAACTCCATACAAGGTAACAGAAGAAATGATCGCTGCTACAAAGAACGAAGATGTAATCTTCTTACACTGCTTACCTTCATTCCACGATTTTGAAACTACAATGGCTAAGACTCAGAAGGAAGCTGGTTATGACATCAGAGAAGTAACTGACGAAGTATTCAGAAGCAAGCACTCAAAGGTATTTGATGAAGCTGAAAACAGAATGCACACAATCAAGGCTGTTATGGTTGCTACAATCGGAAGACAGAACTAATTAAAAAAATACGAAAATAATATAACAAGGAGAATATAATGGCAAACTTAGGAAAGTTAGTAGTTGCTTTAGGCGGTAATGCCCTGCAGTCAGGAAACGGTCCTGCTACTGCAGAAGCACAGCTTGAAGTAGTAAAAA
>JBJETA010000036.1:0-4598 GCA_051883075.1 Anaerovoracaceae bacterium | reverse complement strand
TAACTTTGATAATCTTTCCGATTTCTGATGATTTATCATTGATTTCCGCAATAGCATTAATCATTTCTCTCATCTGTTCGTTACTTTCATCAGCAGCGCCGCCTACAATCTTAACCTGCTCTGAAGCATTCATGGCATGGTCTGCATTCTTTGTAACACGTTCTGAAAGCTCGTTGATTGTAGCTGTCAGTTCCTGAGTTGTGCTTGCCTGGTTTGTAGCTCCCTGTGCAAGCATCTGTGAAGCATTTGCGATTTCTACAGAGCCGCTTGCAACTCTTTCTGATGTTTCAACAATCTGACCGATTGTTCCCTTAAATACCTGTGACATCTGCAGGATTGACTGCTTAATCTTAGCAAATTCTCCATCATATGCATACTTAAGTTCGATTTCAAGGTGACCTGTTGCAAATTCATCAAGTGCAGCCGAAATCTCGTCAATATAGTCTATGTACTCGCTCAGTCTTGCAACCAGACGTCTCATGGCATCTGCCAGATGTCCCGTTTCATCCTGCGAGTTAATATCAATATCAGCTTCAAGATTGCCATCCGCAAGTTCTTCCGTAACTCCAACCAGCTTCTTGATAGGAGCAACTATACTCTTTGATACCAGGAAGATTGCTATGAACAGAACAATAAGAACTATAGCATAAGTGAAAATCAAAGTTCGTTCCATGCCCTTAGTAACTTCAAGGAATTCTCCCTTTTCAATGCACAAAAGAACACTCCAAGGAACAGATGCTGCATCTGCAACAGTTCCGTATGAAACAACACCTTCATCATCAAATTTTACGGCATTGCCTTCGGAGTTATTTATTTCATTGATAAGTTCTTCACTGTAGCCCACATCGCTTACTGTCTTAAGCAGATTACCCTCTTTTTCTGTTGCCAGAATAGTTCCTGATGCTTTTGAAACCAGCATGATATGTGAACCTTCTTCATACAGGTTGTCTGCATTTACAACGCTTGCACTCAGCTTGTCTATTGTGATATCGATAGCAGCAACACCGACAACAGTTGAGCCGTCAAATCCGTATACAGGAGCCGATACCGTTACAACCATGCTTCCTGTATCCACATCCTGATAAGGTTCTGTCACGATATAGCCCTTTTCAAGATCCGCTGCATCCGCAAACCAGAAATCTTTTTCCAGAAGGTTGTATCCCGCATCTGAAATCCAGTCGCCTCCATCAAATGCCGCATCACATCCGAGAGGAACTACAAAGGCTGATAAGATGTCACCATCCTTAGCCATAACATCTGCCAGAGTGCTGTACGCTCCGTTAAAATAACCGTTCGCCGTCAGTTCATCTCTTGACTGAACTGTGGACAGGAATCCTCTTATGCTGTAATCTGAAGCCATCGCATCGGCAGTTGAAATATAATCCGTAAAATATTCATCCACCTTAGCTGCAATGTTTGCGGTTGTAAGATTTGCAATGTCGCTTTCATCTCTCAGTACAGCGTTACCAACCTTGTTAGTAACAAGAATGCCCGAGATTAAAATAGCTATGATAGCAATGCCGCCAATCAACACCATAATTCTTGTTCTAATACTTTTCATGGCAAACTCCTTCTTTCCCAAAATAGAATCAAAATAAATAATGAGCAATATGTAAGCTGAAATACTTACTACTATTGTGTCAATTTTAACACTTTTTTATGCAGCTTTAAAGACATTTTTACAAAAATAGCTACATATTTTTACATTTTTCGCAAAATTAAATAAAATTGCAATTTATGCTGATATTTTCTTGCTGAATCAGGCTTCTTCTATCCTTTTTTTCATTCTTAAATGATAGTAAAATGCCACGCATATCAAGGTCATTACCCATGAAATCCAGTATGTATAATACATACCCTGCAGGTTTCTTCCTATAACAGCCGAAATACCCGGCAGAAATATTATTCTGAACACGCACATAAACAGTATATTTATAATCATAGGTGTAACGGAATTTCCTGCTCCCGATATAACTCCAACATAAATTCTTGCCGCTGCCATCAGAAAATAAAACGGCACCATGTTGTAAACCATGCCGCAGGCATAATCAATAACCGTTTCCGATTCAGTAAAAACAGCAAAGCACGGTCTTGCAAGAAGAACAACAACTGCACTGATACATATGGTAAAGCTGCAGCACATAACCATGCCGGTTTTCAGTCCCTTAAAAATCCTGTCCGTCCTCTTCGCGCCGAAATTCTGTCCCGTAAATGTCATCATGGCCAGTCCGAAGCTCAGCATGGGGAGTATGATAAAGCCGTCTACCCTGCAGAGCGCACTCCATGCAGCCATTATGTCGGAGCCAAGACTGTTTATATGGCTCTGAACCACAATGTTTGAAAAATTTATTACAATGCTCTGTATGCCGATTGGAAGCCCCAGAACCATCATTCTCTTAAACAGAACGAGGGTTTCATTTTCTTCTTTTCTGATAATGCCCTGTCCTATGTTTTCTTCTGCCTCACGCACTGTCATGTCAATCTTCTTTTTCAGGACTGCACAGACCAGTATCGCTGCCGCAATCTGCGCTATACAGGTTGCGATAGCCGTGCCTTCCACATCCATGTTCATATACTTCACAAAAAACAAGTCCAGAACTATATTTATGACACTTGCAATGCTCAGAAAGTACAGAGGAGTCCTTGAGTCTCCCATTGCCTGGAGTATAGCGGCCCCCATGTTATAAATCAGCATAGGCAGCATCCCTATAAAGCAGAATGCAAGATATTTATATGCCTGTGCGAAAACGTCCTGAGGAGTGGAAGTCCATGTAAGAAACTTTCCGCAGAGCACAACTCCGAGTACCGAGGTCATTATCCCAAAGATTACAGTAAACACAGCCGCAACCTTTATGGTTTCCGAAAGCTTATGCCTGTCACCCGAACCTATAAACTGTGCAATAATGATACCTGCACCGTTTCCCATGCCCGCAAAAAAATTTACCATCAAAACCGTTATGGCTGAAGCCGCCCCTACTGCTGCAAGAGCAGTGCTTCCTATAAGTCTTCCTACAATGATTGAATCAGCGATAAAGTAAACCTGCTGAAGCATGTTGCCAAGCAGAAGCGGCATGGCAAACAGAAACAGCTGTTTCGGAATGCTTCCCTCCGTCAGGTTCATTTCATTACTGCCAATTTTTGCAGACATCTAACCACCCCACGCTGTTTGAATATTTTTCAAGTTCCGGAATTGTCAGTTCAATGGCACTGTTATCACTGCCGCATGCAGGGAATACCGTTTCAAACCTTTTGAGTGATTCATCCAGATAAACGGTTATGCCATCATTTATGCCAAACGGGCACACACCGCCAACACCATGGCCTATGCTTGGCTCCACCTCTTCAAAAGTGAGCATTTTAGCTTTCGTATGGAACTGTGCCTTATACTTCTGGTTGTCAATCTTCGCATCTCCCGCCATAACGATAAGGATAACGTCTTCACCTATTTTAAATGACATCGTCTTTGCGATTCTTTCCGGCTCACAGCCTACTGCAACGGCAGCGAGCTCTACTGTAGCACTCGATACATCAAATTCAAGAATGCGGTTTTCCATGCCAAACTGTCTGAAATATTCCCTGCATTTTTCTATCGCCATTTTATTCGCTTCCTTTCATTTATATTTGTATCTTAAATTTTACTACATTTTCTGTTTTTTTCATCATTTATTTTGCTTTTCATACCATATTTTGATTAAATTTTTTATGCCCTGCTTTCGTATCTGTGTTTCAGCTTCGCTCCCCATGTCATAAAATCCGAAATATTTTCAAATTCTTTAAGCTCGCTTCCCGCTTCATTGAACCCCGCTTCTGCGTTTTCCCTGTACTTGATATGTTCACTCGGAACATTGTTTTCTTTCTTTACGCTCAGAGTTCCTCCCTCTGCGGGATTCTGAGGCTCCATCTCCGTTTCCGTCTCCTTTTCCTTTCCGGCTACGGCTTCAACTTCATTTACTGCCTCACTGCCGGTTCCGGCTTTCGTTTCTTCCTCTTCTGAAACCTCTTCTTCCTGCTTTATTTCTTCCGCTTCCTCTTCTGAAACCTCTTCTTCCGGCTTTATTTCTTCCGCTTCTGCCTTTTCCTTCAGTTCCTCGTTTCTCTCCGCTTCAGTCTGCAGCTTAGCATATTCACCAGATTCAACAAATTCTTTTTCTGTTTCCACAACAGCACATACCTTTGCATGAATCTCCATGACAAGCTCCAGTTTCTTGCCTTCAGGTATATGAGGATTATTCACTATACTGTTTACCTTGGAAAGCGCTTCGCCAACATAAGATGCTTTGAGGCGCTGTACCTCTTCTTTTGTCTTACACCGTTTCAGTTCTTCCTTATATTTTTCCTTTTCCGCTTCAATCTGCTTTGCCTTCTGATACAGCTGCGGATTTTTTTTGCTGAGATACTCCATCTCCTTTTGGGAAAGCTTTTTTCCGCTGCCCAGCTTCAAGGTAATGGTCTGCATATCCTTGTCAGAGTTCTGCTTTTCTTCCCTCATCTGTTCAGCCATGGATTCAACCGCCTGCTTTGCAGCCTTTCTTGCCTCCATCTTTTTGGTATAATCCCCCGAATCTTTTTTCTCTTTCCACTTTGTTTCCAACTTAAAG
>JBJETA010000035.1:0-19644 GCA_051883075.1 Anaerovoracaceae bacterium | reverse complement strand
CATAAATTTATATGCGGCGTTTACAGAACTCTGAAAATTCCATCATCGCTGGCATCCCTGATTATTGTCCTGATTTTCAATCATTTTGCAGCATGGGATGTTGAAGTGGTAGGTGCTATACCAAAGACTTTGTTTCTGGATGACAGACTGAGCTTTGGTATCCTGAAAACAGTGGATCTGTGGGATTTCTTTATTCCAGCATTGTCAATTGCAGCTTTGGCTATGATTGAGAGTTTACTTTGCGGTGCTTCAGCGGGAAAAATGAAGCACGAAAAGCTGGACGGAGATGTTGAACTTATTGCGCAGGGAGTAGGAAATATTATTATTCCTATGTTTGGAGGGGTTCCCGCTACGGCGGCCATTGCGAGAACCAGCGTGGCTATAAAAGCAGGCGGAGAAACACGTCTTACAAGTATTATTCATTCGGCGGTATTGCTTTTATCAATGTTTATACTTGCACCTATTATGTCTGAAATCCCGCTTTCCGCATTGGCAGGAGTACTTATTGTTACTGCCTGGAGGATGAATGACTGGGAAAATATCAAATATATTTTCGGACATAAATTCAAGTCAGGCATGGCAAAATTCCTTATAACCATGGGTGCTACCGTAGTACTGGACCTTACCCAGGCTATAGTAATAGGAGTATTCTTCTCTGCAGTGCTGATTGTAGTAAGACTTACGGATATTGATGTCACAATAAGTGAAGTAGATAAAGACAAGCTTGAAGAAGCTACAGGAAGAAACTTTGATGCGGTTTCTGACAAAGTAAGAGTTGCTTATCTGACAGGAACTATTTTCTTTGCTGTAGTGGATAAGCTTACAACCCAGCTTTCAGAGCTGGAAAACACAAGGGTGCTTATCTTATCCATGAGAGGCGTACCTGTTATAGATCTTTCAGGAGTCCAGGGTATACTTGAACTTGTACAGAATCTGCATGAAAACGGTACGGAGGTTATGATTACAAGTGCTCAGCCTAAGGTTCTTCATGAGCTTGAAAGAGGCGGGGTTATTGATATTATAGGAGAAGAAAATGTATTTAACAGTGCAGAACACGCAATTATAACAGCGCATATGCATTTATAGAGGTCTTATGAACATGCCTTGGAGGAGATTTTGTATGGTTCAGCACACGAAAAAAGTAAGCAGCATGCTGTTAACCGGAATAGCCGTTCTTGTTTCAGGTCTGCTTTTGCTGACGAGCGGATATTTTACAGAGCCGTATGATACGGGAGCATTAACCAAAGCGTATCCGTACTGGTGCACATATATGGACATTACCGATGATAAGGAGCTTATAGCGGTTAATGACAGCAACGTAATGGTATATTGCATTGACCCTGAGGATGAGTCGGTAAAATATATTCTCGACGAAAGGGATTTTAAGGTTAATAATGCTTATGCTGCAGAAGTGTGCTTCGATGAAGAAAAGTCTCTTTATGTACATGTAGTTGAGCAGGGCGAAAATTTCAGGGGGAATTTGTCTGACAGAATACTCAGGTTTGATTCTGAAGGAAATTTCTCAAAGGAATATGTTGTTTCGGAAGAACCGGGAGCTAAAGAGTATAAAACACGATTTGGCATGAAGGTATGCGGCGGATATATAAGCTTTGTTGAGGAGCATGAAAAAGATTACTCTATTGTGAGGCTTGATGCTGAAACAGGGGCAAAGGAAACTCTTGCGGTTTTCCCTCTTACATACAACAGCTCAATAGTAAGTGCAAATTATGATGATGGCAGCTTTCTTGTAACGTTAAATGACGGCAGGATTTTAGAGGCCGGAACGGATGGAAGTGAAAAGCTTATACACCGCTTCAATTTTGAGATTAACAACTCTGCTGAAGACAATGTTTATGCATCTAACTTTGTACATGCCGGTGATGAATATTATTTTCTGGATGAAAAATTCTATGATGCCATTTATTCATATAAAGATGGCATATATGAAAAGGTGTACACTCTTTCTGAACTCCTTGGATGGGATGAGAAGCTGGAAGAAGAGGATTACAGGGAATATCATAGAATGATTGTGGACAATGCTTTTTCCTGTCTTCGGGCACACAATGATATTCTTGAGTTTTCCAGCAATTCAAACCTGTTTATTGCGGAGAACGGAAAGCTGGAGGCACTGTATGCATCAGATGAGGGACTCAGGCTTCCTCTGAAATATGCAGCAGCAGCTGTTTATGCGGAAGCGTCACTTGCAGCGGGTATTGCTTTGGTTGTTTTGGGCATTCTGATTATACTGGTATATACAATCAGATACAGGTTTACTGTTTTAAATAAAACAATAGTATTGCTGGTACCTACTGTTATAATGGCCTTTTCACTTATAACTGTTGTAATTGTTGAAAAAGTAGAAAATATATATTTAGATAACTTCAATGAGAAAATGATCGCTGTAAGCTCACTTGTGGCATCAGGTCTTGATAAAGAGCTTATACTTGAGCTGGACAATCTCGACGATATACAGAACGGAAATGTTGAAAAGCTCCGCAGTGAGCTGAAGGAAATGATTGATGACCATACGGACTGGAGTACATTCCTCACATTTGAAATTTCGGAATATGATGAAAGTCAGTGTAATTATCTGCTTACAAGCTATCCTCAGGATGAAGAAATTTATCTGAATACGTACTTCCTTCAGACTCTTGAGGATCTTGAAGAGCACAGAATAGGTGATTCAAATACATATGCTTTAAAAACGTCTAACAAGGCGTACTATTATGTTGATGCGATTACGGTTATATATGACGGAGATAAACCGATTGCACTTGTTGATGTATACGGATATCTGGACAAGATGAATGAACAGATAGCATCCATACAGAGGTCTATCATACTGATAGCAGCATTGTTTACACTGGCTATTGTAGCCCTGCTTGTATTTATTGCAAGATACATTACAGGAGGGCTGAAGCATACGAGCAAGGTTATAAAACAGATATCCTCGGGAAATCTGAATGCCCGTGTGGAAAAAATAACAAAGGATGAGCTGGGCATTGTAGGTGAAGGCATTAACAATATGGCAGCCCAGCTGAAGCTGCTCTTTGAAACGCAGGATGAGTTTTCAAAGCAGGTAATAGAAACTCTGGTCGGCACTGTTGACGCAAAAGATAAATATACAAACGGTCATTCCCTGAGAGTTGCAAAGTATTCTAAGGCGATAGCGGAAAAGCTTGGAAAAACAGAGGAAGAACAGAACAATATTTATTATGCGGGACTGCTGCATGACATCGGTAAAATAGGAGTCCCTGATGAAATCATCAATAAACCGGCAAGGCTGAATGACCTTGAGTATGCTGTGATAAAAACACACCCTGAGATAGGGCACGATCTTTTGAAAAATCTATCAAATATGGAACATATTGCTGTCGGGGCATACGGACACCATGAAAGATATGACGGGAAAGGCTATCCACAGGGTCTTAAAGGAGAAGAAATACCTGAGATTGCGAGAATTATAGGGGTTGCGGATGCTTATGATGCCATGACCTCAAACAGAAGCTATCGTAAAGCGTTATCAAAAGAAAAAGTCAGAAAAGAAATAGAAGAGGGAAGAGGTACACAGTTTGATCCTGTATTTGCGGACATTATGCTGGAAATAGATGAAAGCTGTGGATATGAATTTTACGAATAAAAATAAAAAGCCGGACTTTCGGATTTGAGGAGCCCCCAAATATTCCGAATGTCCGGTGTTTTTTTATCTGCTCAATGTTAAAAAGCTTATATCCGGGTATGCCATAAAACGCAAAGGAAGCTTTGTCATCCCTAATCCGGCGGAAACATAGAGCTTTGTTTCCGAGCTGTTATTAAATTCATAAAGGCCTTTGATGTACTTTTCGCCGTAAGGAGGCAGCATTTTTTCTGTTATGCCCGGAATCCTGACCTGTCCTCCGTGGGTATGCCCTGCAATCATCAGATCTACATTGTATCCGAGAACTTCATCTGCAATATCGGGTTCGTGACATAAAACGATGTTGTAGCAGTATTCACTTCCGCATGCTGCCGTTTCGGGTGAACCGTTTCCTATGAGAATGTCATCGATGCCTATGATGCAGATATTGTAATCACTTAATACAAAATATTCATCGGAAAGTACAGTAAAACCTCCTGAGGTCATGATGCTTTCGTATTCCCATTCGGCGCCGCCGCCGTAATCGTGGTTGCCGTAAACGGCAAATTTACCCAGAGGTGCATTTATCTGAGCAAGAGCATCCGAAATTTCCTCCACATCACCTGCATAGGTATCATAGTTATCAATCAGATCACCAACAAAAAAAACAAGGTCAGGTGATTTTTCGTTGATTTTTGAAACAGCTTCCCTAAACTCTTCAACGGTATACCAGTCGCTGAAGTGTGTATCGGAAAAAACTGCTATTTTTAAATCATTTGGGGTGCCGTTGATGGAAACATCGACTTCTTTAAGCGTATAAGGTTCTATAAATCTCATATATCCGAATGCAGTAAAACCTAGTATGATTATAAGCATGAAAAGTTCAAAGACAGTTTTTACAATCTTATTCATGCAAAACTCCTTTTCATAAATCTTTAAGACTATCTTTAAAGCCTATTAATCATATCATGAAAAGTTATAGTTAGCAAAAGGTTTTTGTTTACAACATTTTATGTTATACTAAGAGGTAAACGTTTTTACAGGGGAATATTGAGGAAATAAATATAAAAAGATATAAATGTGAGGAATATCTGCCATGAGTGACAAGGTAAAGAAAGATAAATCATTATACAATATTTTCTTTGATATATGTATTATAGGCGGCGGTGCATCAGGCATGGCAGCTGCGGTAAAAGCCATGGAAACAGCACCGACTCTGAAAGTGTGCATTATTGAGAAGAAGGACGAAGTTGGGAAAAAACTGCTTGCCACAGGAAACGGAAGATGCAATATAACTAATTCTGCCTGTGCGGATTTCAGCAAAGTTGAAAGCTTTCTGGAAAACTGCAATATCATGCTTAAAGAAGAGGCTGACGGGAGAATGTACCCTTACGGAGAACAGGCTTCCGCAGTAGTGGAGCTGCTGCACAGGGAACTGAAGGAAATGGGAGTGGCAATTTTTACAAAATGCAACGTGCTCGATATAGAGGAAAAAGATGGCTCTCAGTTCAGTATAAACATAGATTGTGAGGGGGAAAGGGTTTCTATACCTTGTAAAAAGATACTTCTTGCCTGTGGAGGAAAAGCATCTCCGCAGTTTGGAACGTCGGGAGACGGATACCGTATAGCAAAAAGCTTCGGTCATACGGTTTCAAAGCTCAGACCTATACTTATGCCGGTTGAATGTGAAAATGTCAAAAAAATACTTAAGGGTGCAAGAGCTAAGGCAAAGATAAGCCTGTTCAGAAAGGATCATTTTCTTGCATCCGAAACAGGTGAGCTGCAGTTTACAGCAGACGGACTTTCGGGTATTTGCATATTTAACCTGACAAGATATATCACTCTTGGGGATAAAATAGATGAAGATAATGTCTGCACTTTTTCGGATTACGAAATTGAGGTTGATTTCCTCCCTGAGCTTGAAGAAGAAGAGGTGCTGGATATGCTGGAGGAAAGAAGATTCAGGATGTCACGCATGCCTGCAAAGATTTTTCTCTACTCCATAGTGAACAGTAAAATAGGAAGGGCAATCATGGAGGATGTCCTGGAGGATAAAAACAGCAGCGTGGGCAGTCTTAACTACGAAAACATGGAAGAGATAGTTATGAACCTGAAAAGCTGCAGATTTGAGGTATCCGGGGCAAAGGGCTGGAAAGAGGCACAATGCACGGCAGGAGGAGTTGTGCTTACAGAAGTGAACATGGAAACGATGGAGTCAAACCTTTATAAGGGATTATATTTTGCGGGAGAAATCCTTGATTATGACGGTCCGTGCGGCGGCTATAATCTGAACCATGCATGGTCAACAGGCATCAGGGCGGGAAAAGCCATGGCTCTGGAACTGCTTGGAAAAACAGAACGGGAAAATGAGGTAAATGTATAGAATAAATCAGATAAAGTTAGGTGTGGATGAAAATACGGAAAACATTCCACAAAAAATAGAAAAAAAGCTGGGAAAAGGAATAAAAGTAAAAAAATATCAGATTGTCAGGGAATCCGTGGATGCAAGACATGGAAATGTCCGGCTTGTTTATACGGTGGACTTTGAGGCTGACAGGGATATTTCAAAGCTCGCAGGGAAACTGAACCTCAAAGTGCCTGAGGACAATTCCTACAGCTATGTGCAGACAGGACAAAAAAATATGAAAAATCGCCCTGTTATAGCAGGATTTGGTCCTTGCGGTATGTTTGCCGCTCTGATATTGTCAGAGATGGGATACAGACCTCTGGTTCTTGAGAGGGGAAGGTGCATTGAAAAAAGAGTTGAGGATGTTGAAAACTTCTGGAAAAACGGCATACTCGATGAGGAATCAAATGTGCAGTTCGGAGAAGGCGGTGCAGGAACCTTTTCTGACGGAAAGCTTACAACACAGATTAAAGATGTAAGAATCAGGAAAGTGCTTGAAGAAATGGTCATTGCGGGGGCGGATAAAGATATTCTCTATAAGCAGAAACCGCATATAGGCACTGATGTCCTGAGAAAAGTAGTTGTAAATATACGGAAAAAGATTGTGGAAAAGGGTGGAGAAATCCGTTTCTCTGCAAAAGTGACAGACTTAAAAATCGATAATGACAGGCTTTGTGCAGTCAGGGTAAATGATGATGAATGGATTGAAACGGAAAATCTCATTCTGGCACCGGGGCACAGCGCAAGGGATACCTTCAGGATGCTTCATGCAAAAAAGCTGGATATACAGCAGAAACCTTTTTCCATAGGCGTAAGAATAGAACATTCCCAGGAAATGATAGACAGGGCACAGTATGGCAGAACTATAGAAAAACTGGGGGCTGCCGATTACAAGCTTTCTTACAGATGCAGAAACGGCAGGGGAGTGTATACCTTCTGCATGTGTCCGGGTGGAGAGGTTGTCGTTGCGTCATCACAGAAAAACGGAGTTGTTACAAACGGTATGAGTTACCATGCAAGAAACAGCGGAAGGGCAAACAGTGCACTGCTGGTAGATGTAAGAACTTCAGATTTCGGTTCGGAAAATCCGCTGGCAGGAGTGGAGTTTCAGGAAAAATACGAAAGAAAGGCTTTTGAAGAAGGCGGAGGGCGATATAAAGCACCTAAGACAACCTGGGGAGAATTTTATGCGGATACGCCGTCGGGCAGAAAAGTAAGAAGCTGTCTCCCTGAATTTGCTGTTGATGCCATGCTTGAAGCAATGCCTGAGCTTGGCAGAAAGCTGAAAGGCTTTGACAGTCCGGAGGCTGTTATGACGGCAGTGGAAGCGAGAAGTTCGTCTCCGATAAGAATTTTAAGAAATGAGAGCTGTGAGAGCAATATAGAGGGAATATATCCTGCTGGAGAAGGAGCCGGATATGCGGGCGGCATTACGTCAGCTGCAGTAGACGGCATAAGGATTGCTGAAATCATAGCGGAAAAATATAAACCTTTTTGCTGAGGTTTTAAATATTGAGAGGAGAAAGAGGATTGAAAAGGGTATTATCAGTATTAACAGTGCTGGCACTGGTGTTTGGAAGCATAAGCATTGGTGCTGTAGCATCGGCAGATGAGGCTTATGCCGAGGTTACATCAAAGCAGTTCAGTGTCCAGGATGCGGGAACTTATGAATTGTTTACAAACTATGTAGACGGATACAGCATGTATATTGACAAGGGTATGAATGTTGACATGAGATATTCAAGTGTCGGAACTATTCTGGAAAATGACACAAAGAGAATTGAAATATTTAAGGAATATGTTGGGAATACAGGAAAAGCGGGGTATATAAATTATTCGAACAAGTTCTTGCAGAACACCTACGACCATGTGCTTGAGTTTGACGGTGTGCAGACCTTTAACGGAAGAACCGCAAATATTGTTGTATGGCACAGAAACAAGCTTCCAAGGGTTGAAAATGACAAGAATTACTATATGTGCATAGATATCCAGTCAGGAAATTACTGCTACACTATCAACGTGAAGGCAAATGCGCCTATAGGAAGTCTGGGAGGTTACGCATATTTAATTGAAAACTTCAGTGTATTTACACCGACTGCTGCAGCATATATGCGTCAGGCGCAAGAAATTGATATAGAAAGCAAAAACTGGAATGATGAAACAAAAGAGTTTTACAACCGTTATTTTGGGGATGATGCAGATTTAACATGGGGAATCTTTGAACCGGATACTGCGGGATTTGATTATACAACTCTTGATTACTATGAAAGCTACTTTGATTATGAGTTCCCTATACTGCTTAATTACAGCGAGTTTGACAACACGTACAAGCATCCAAATCTGAAACAGAGACTGGATACTGCGTATGAAAAAGGGAAAATACTGGAACTTACTCTCCAGACTACATGGAAAAATGACGGAAACATGGTTTATGATATACTTGAGGGACAGTATGATGCATTCCTTACGGATTATGCACAGGTAGTGGCAGAGTTCGGTCATCCTGTTTTATTCAGACTTGGCAATGAGATGAACGGTGACTGGTGTCCTTATTCAAGCTACAATACCTCAAGGGATACCATGATTTATAAAGAGTTTTATAAATATGTGAGAAGCTTTTTTGATAAAGCAAACGCACAGAATGTAATCTGGGTATGGAATCCAAACCACGATTCTTTCCCAAATTTCAAATGGAATGACAGCATGATGTACTATCCGGGAGATAAATATGTTGACGTAGTAGGGCTTACAGCATATAATACAGGGACCTATTATGCGTCATCAGGAGAGAAATGGACCGAATTTAGGGATTTGTATGAAGGACTGTACTATGAATACTGTGCTAAATTCCAGCAGCCTCTAATGATTACCGAATTTGCATCTGCAAGTATGGGCGGCGATAAAAATCAGTGGGTAATCGACATGTTTAATACTATTGAAAAGTATGACAGGATAAAGGTTGCTGTATGGTGGGACGGCTGCGACTGGGATGCCTACGGTAATGTGGCACGTTCATACTTCATGGACGAAACTCCTACTCTGATGAATACTTTTAAGAAGTATCTGAAAGGACCATGGTACAGAGATGTATATGCATAATCCCCCTGAAGAAGGAGAATGATTATGGAAAAAAAGATGGGAAAGAGAAATATAAGGATATTGATATTGAAAGGGGTAAGACTTCTGTTCATTCCCCTTTCCATGATTATGTATTATTTTACGGTAAGAGCATGGGGAGACATACCGGGGCTGATTTTGTCAATAGCCTTCGGGGGCAGCTTCTTCCTGATAATAAACAGCTCTATCATGGATGTTATAGGCTCGGATTTGAAAAAAACGGTTGAACAGATAGTGGAGAGAGTGACGGAAAGCCCTGTTCATATCGAATTCGGAAAAATGATGGGCCGGATGAGCTTTTTTATATTTCTTCAGGAGGACAGTGAGGCTGTAACGAAGGTAATTTATAAGAAAATAGTTGAACGTCTGAAAATGACCGATTATTTCAGCAGGATAGAAATCATAAGCATGGCAAATGTCCCTAATCTTGAAAAAGAAACAATTGAAAAGTTCAAGAAAATGATGCTGAAAAATGCCATAGAAATGGCGAGGAAGGAAAAGTAATTTATGTCAAAGTTTACAAAAACAGAAGTGGAATGCCCTGAATGCGGAAACAAGCAGGAGTTTATGACCTGGCAGAACATTATAGGGGATATTGATGTTGAAATCAAGGAAAAGGTACTGAACGGCGAGCTCTTTGTTTTCACCTGCAAAGAATGCGGCAAGAAGTTTCCTATTACATACCCTTGCTTATATCATGATATGACAAAAAAACTGCTTGTATATCTGACGCCGGATGAAAAATCAGTAGAAGAAATGAACAAGGTTCTTCTTGATTCTGCTGAAACCTATGAAATCCAGAAAAGACAGGGATATATTTACAGGGCTGTAAGAACGGTAAATGAACTTGCAGAAAAGATTATGATTCATGATATGCAGCTTGATGACCGTGTTATTGAAATCATAAAAATGTTGATTTTATTTAAATCGGGAAACGAAGGAATGGACATTGATACCATTGCGGGAATGTTCTATTATCCGGGAAAAGAGGGCAGCCATGAAATACTTATCATGTTTAATGACGGGCGCCAGGCAAGAATTCCTATTGAGGAAGAGCTGATGAAGGAAACCATGGACAATCTCGGAGAAAAAATTGAGAGCAATACGGGAGAAGGCTATCAGGCAATAAATATTGAATGGGTAAGTAAAATTTTGCAGTAATTATGCAAGTTTTAGTGTACAATGTAAATGTAGATTCACAATAAGAAAAGGAGAAACGAAATGAGTGTATTACAGAATTTGAAGCCTGAAAGTGTATTCGGATTTTTTGAGGAAATCACGAAAATTCCAAGAGGTTCAGATAACATGGGACCTATTTCCGAATACTGCATTAATTTTGCAAAGGAAAGAAACCTGGAATACTTTACTGATGATATGCACAATGTTATCATCGTAAAGGGTGCTACTGCAGGCTATGAAAATTCACCTGCTGTTATCATTCAGGGACATCTGGATATGGTCTGCGAAAAAACAGCCGACCGTGAAATCGATTTTCTGACTGAAGGAATTGAAATCTATATAGACGGAGATAAGATAAGAGCAAAGGGAACAACTCTCGGAGCAGATAACGGTATTGCCATTGCTATGGCACTTGCAATTCTGGATTCAGATGAAATCGAACATCCAAGAATTGAAGCTGTATTTACTGTGGATGAAGAAACAGGTCTGTTTGGTGCAGAGGCTATTGATGTATCCATGCTGCAGGCAAAGAAATTCATAAATCTTGATTCTGAAGACGAAGGCATCATTACAGTAAGCTGTGCGGGAGGAGTTACGGCAGAAGGAACTGTTCCTATGAAAAAGGAAGATGCTTCGGGAGAAAAAGTTAAGGTTGTAATAAACGGACTTTTAGGCGGACATTCAGGTACTGAAATCAACAAGGGAAGAGCAAGTGCAATCATGCTTATGGGCAGATTGCTTTATGCGGCACAGAAGAAGACTGAGGTCAGACTTGTATCCCTTTCTGAAGGAGGCAAGGACAATGTCATCCCTAATTCAAAATCGGCTGAACTGATTGTAGCGGATGCTGCCGTATTTGAAGAAGCTGCAAAGACATTTGAAGAAGATGTGAAAAACGAATATAAGACTGCAGATCCGGGATTAAAGGTTTCTGTTGAAAAGCTTGGAAAGACTTCCGAAAAGGCTTTGACAATCGAAAGCACTAAAAAGGCAGTATCGTTGCTGCTTAATATCCCTAACGGAATTCAGGCTATGAGCATGGACATAGAAGGTCTTGTTGAAACTTCACTTAACCTTGGTGTTTTTGAACTCAGAGGAGATGACCTGTATTTTGTTACAGGCTTAAGAAGCTCAATTGAATCAGCTAAGTGGGCCTTGACAGACAGAATTGAAGACTTTATCTCGGTTCTTGGAGGAAAGGTTGAATTTGTAGGAAACTATCCGGGCTGGCAGTATAAGAAGGATTCAGCTTTAAGAGATACGGTTATTGAAGTATTCAAGAAGCAGTACGGAAAAGAACCTGTTATCGAAGCTATCCACGCAGGACTTGAATGCGGTATGTTCTCGGAAAAGATTGAAGACCTTGACTGCGTTTCAATCGGACCTGATCTGAGGGATGTACACTCTGTAGACGAAACTATGGACATTCCTTCTGTACAGAGAACATGGGAACTGCTTTTAGGCATCTTAAAGGCAAGCAAATAGAAGGATTTTAATAATAAACATAAATAACAAATAAAGGCACGGTCATTTTCAAGCAGTGACCGTGCCTTTTTTTAAATCAGGCTGTGTCCCGTCATCTCATCGGGAATGGCTATTCCAATCAGATCCAGCATAGTAGGGGCAATGTCGGCTAAGATGCCGCTTTTTTTAAACTTAACAGGCTTTTCTGCAATATGCATGAGCGGTACATCATTAAGAGAATGGGCGGTCATGACCCGGCCGTTTTCATCAAGCATGCAGTCAGCATTGCCGTGGTCGGCAGTCAGAAGAATCTGGCCTCCCTGTGCCAGAACAGCATCGACAATCTGAGGTATGCATTTATCCAGGGCTTCAATAGCTGCTTTTGCGGCATTGAAATCGCCGGTATGCCCAACCATATCAGCATTGGCAAAATTAAGTATGATTACATCATACTTGTCTTTTTTTATTTCATCCAAAACCTTTTCGGTAACTGTATACGCACTCATCTCAGGCTGTAAATCATAGGTAGCAACCTTGGGTGAAGGCACCAGTATTCTGTCTTCGTTTCTGTTGGGAGCTTCTACGCCGCCGTTGAAGAAGAAAGTAACATGGGCATACTTTTCAGTTTCTGCAATTCTCAGTTGCGTTAAGCCCTGCTCGGCAAGATATTCGCCTAAAGTGTTCTTCAGTGACTGTGGTTTAAAGGCAACATGGACGTTTGGCATTTCGGCATCATACTGGGTCATGCATACATAGTTTAAGTTTTTTATTGCTTTTTTTCTTTCAAAACCGTCAAAATCATCGGCAACAAAGGCTCTGGTGATTTCCCTTGCCCTGTCAGGCCTGAAATTGAACATGATGATTGCATCATTATCGTTTACGACAGCAGGAGATTCTTCTGCACCGTGAATGACCGACGGTATCACGAACTCGTCGTTCTGACCGCCGTCATAGGACATTTTCAGGGCTTTAAGAGCTGTTTCTGCCTGAATGCCTTCTCCTAAGGTCATGGCATCATAGAATTTTTCCACTCTGTCCCATCGCTTATCTCTGTCCATGCCGTAATATCTTCCGGAAATAACGGCTATTTTGCCAAGCCCGATTTCCTTTGTATATTCCTCAAGCTCTTTAATATAGATTTCAGCACACTGAGGCGGAACGTCACGTCCGTCAAGAAGTGCGTGAATATATACCTTTTCAAGTCCGTTTGCCTTTGCCATATCAAGGAGTCCGAAAAGATGTTTTATATGGCTGTGGACACCGCCGTCGGAAAGAAGTCCCACAAGGTGGAGTGCAGAGCCGTTTCCCAGCACATGTGTCATGGCGTTTTTTAGCTCTTCATTCTCAAAAAAGGTCCCTTCCTCTATTGCTTTTGTTATCTTTGTCAGCTCCTGATAGACGATTCTTCCCGAGCCGATATTGAGATGCCCTACTTCAGAGTTGCCCATCTGTCCGTCGGGAAGTCCTACATTCAGTCCGCAGGCCTTCAGGGTTGTATGCGGATAAGTATTAAACAATTTATCAATGTTCGGCTTTGAAGCTGCCGCAATGGCATTTCCTCTGTCGCAGGCATTGATGCCGTAGCCGTCTAAAATCATAAGCATAGTTGGTTTTGCAAAATTTTTCATTATAAAATACCTCTTAATTTATTGTTAATGTTTATATCTCAACATATTTCAGTATATCAAAAGAAACCGTCGATTTAAACACCCTGTTTAACAAATATTCACAAAGAAAACATATACAATACTCATGTTTTTTTGGTATACTTATTTATGTACTGATTTTAATAAAAAATGACAAAGGTTTAACATAGATTTATTGGAGGAAGAGGTTAGATGAGTAAGAAATCATTTTTAAAGGGCGCAGCAATACTGGGAATAGCGGGTCTTATGGTTCAGGTCATGGGAGCGGTTTTCAGAATCCCTCTCGGAAACATAATCGGAGATGAAGGCATGGGGTATTATCAGACCGCATATCCGATATATGTATTTCTGCTTGTCTTTTCAACAAACGGAGCACCGGCAGCGATATCAAAGATGACCTCTGAGCGTATAGCTGTCGGAAGATGTGATGAGGCGCACAGAGTTTTTAAGCTGTCGTTTATACTCATGTTTGTTATGGGTATTGCGGCATTTTCATTGTTTTTCTTTGGAGCGGAACCGATAGTGACTGCTCTTGGAAATCCCGGTGCTTATTATGCAATGGTTGCCATAGCACCTGCACTTCTATTTGTGCCTGTCATGGCAGTTTTCAGAGGATATTTCCAGGGCATGCAGGAAATGGGGCCGACAGCGGCATCACAGCTTATTGAACAGGCGGTAAGGGTTACTGTCGGTCTTGTTCTGGCTGTTGTGCTGGTATCAAAAGGTCTTGAATATGCGGCTGCCGGGGCAACTGTAGGAACGAGCATAGGCCCTGTTGCAGGCGTGCTTGTACTTGTTATTATTTACTTTATAAAGAAAAATAAGCTTCCTCTTTCAAACCAGACGAACTCCGAAGAGAAGGAAAGCGCAGGAAGCATCTTGAAAACCCTGGCTGTGATTGCAATACCTATTACTATAGGTGTTTCAATACTGCCTATTATGAATATAGCAGATGTGGTCATCGTCATGAGAAGACTGCAGGCTGTCGGCTATACCGGAGAAGAGGCAAACGCTCTTTACGGACAGCTTACAGGTATGGCGGGACCTGTCATAAATATTCCTATGGCACTGGCGCTTTCCATGGCACTTTCCATGGTACCTGCAATTGCGGCAGCGGCAAGTACAAAGGATACAGCTTTTCTTAAAATGAATGTAAGGCTTGGACTCCGCACTTCCATGATTATAGGAGTACCGTGCAGCTTCGGACTTATGGCTCTGTCGGAGCCTATCATGCGTCTGCTTTATCCTATGCAGGAAGAAAGTGCGGTTGGTTCGGCAGGCTGTCTGTTCCTGCTTTCGATAGGTATCGTATTCCTGTGCATAGCGCAGACTATGGCAGGAACATTGCAGGGATTGGGAAGACCGGGCATTGCAGTGTGGGGTCTGGCGGCAGGCTTTGCGGTTAAATGTGTTTCCACTTATATCTTATGCGGTATGCCTGAGCTGAATGTGGACGGTGCAGCTATAGGAAGTACGCTTGGCTACATAACTATCGGCATCATGAATTTTGCAGCTGTTAAAAAACTTACGGGCATAACCTTTGATATAAAGCTTTCCGTATGGAAACCGGTTATATCCGGCGCGGTAATGTTCGCTATTGTAGTATGTGTTTATAAACTCATGTGCGGAATCATTGGAAACAGCCTGGCAACTGTTGCTTCAATCTGCATAGGAGCGGCGGTTTATGGCGTTATGCTTATAAACATAAAGGCTATTGAGGAACATGAAATAGTTATGCTTCCGAAAGGAAATGCATTGGCAAAATTATTGAAAAAATGTCGTTTAATATGACAATACAACGGAGATTTTAGCTTATGAAATGGACTGAAAAACAGGCGGAAGCAATAGAGATACGGGATAAAAACATGCTGGTAGCGGCGGCAGCAGGCTCAGGAAAAACAGCTGTACTGGTGGAAAGAATCAAGCAGCTTATTCTTAAAGACGGGGTATCTGTAGATGAGCTTCTTGTCGTAACCTTTACAAATGCCGCAGCTGCCGAAATGAGAGAAAAAATTATTAAGGCTGTTACCCGTGAGCTTGAAGAGAGCTCCGGGGATACAGCCTTTTTACGCAGACAGCTGAATAACATATATAAAGCGAATATAAGCACCTTTCACGCTTTTGCCCTTGAAGTGATACGAAGATTTTTCCATATCATAAACCTTGAGCCTGATTTTAAAATCTGTGACGAAGCACAGCAGATTATACTTAAGGGAAAGGCTATGGACAGGCTTTTTGAGGAAAGCTTTGAAAGCGGAGAGGAAGACTTTACGGAGCTTTTGAACTGCTATGCTTCAAGCAAAAATGAGGATATTGTAAAGGATATGATTTACACTCTCTATGATGCTGCACAGAGCAGGATATGTCCATGGCAGTGGCTTGATGAATGTGTGGAACAGCTTAACAGCGGTAGTGAAGAATTTGCTGAAAGCAGAATCTGCGGACTAATGTATGAAATGCTGGGAAAACGAATGGAAAAAGCAGCTGCGGACTGTGCAGAAGCAGTGGATATCTTAAAAACGGCAGGTGCCGAAAAGCTTGCGGAAAAATGTGCTCCCGAGCTTAAAAATCTCGAAAAATCACTTAAAAAACTGAAAGAAAAAGATTTTGAAGGCTTCAGAACGTGTCTTTCTGACCAGACATATGCCAGAATGGTTCCTGTAAAGGCGGAAAAAGAAGCCCTGGAGGATGTGAAGGAAGAGGTTGCCTTTTACAGGGATGCATGTAAGGAAGCGGTAAAGGAAATACAGGAAAGATACTGCTTCTGTTCTTTGGAAGAGCAGCTGGGTGACATGAAAAGTACCTACGGCTATGCAAGAACCCTGGCCTCCCTTGTGAAAAGATTTGATGAGCTTTACAAAGAGGAGAAGGAAGAGAAGAAGCTTATTGATTTCAGCGATATAGAGCATTATGCCCTGGAAATACTTGGGCATCCTCAGGCAGCAGCGGAATACAGAGAAAAGTTCAGATATATATTTATAGACGAATATCAGGATACAAACACTGTGCAGGAAGCTATCATTGATACTGTTAAAAGAGAAAATAACGTATTTATGGTAGGGGATGTGAAGCAGAGCATCTACAAATTCAGACTTGCGGAGCCTAAATTCTTTATGGAAAAATACGAACGTTTCAAGTCCGGTACAGGCGTTGATGATATAAAACTTGACCTGAATGCAAACTTCAGAAGCAAAAAGGGTGTCATAGATTCTGTAAACAGCATTTTTAAGGTTCTGATGAAAAATTATGATGAAGCTGCCATGCTTTATAAAGGCATTGCCTATGATGGTGAGCTTCAATATCCTACAGAGCTTCACATACTTGAGGAAAAGACGGAAGACGGCAGCGGATTGAGTGAGGAAGTACAGGAAATGAAGACTGCCGAGAAGGAAGCCTTCATAGCAGGACAGATTATCAAAGAAAACCTGGGAAAGCCGGTTTACGATGTAAAAGCAAGTGAGAAAGAGAAAAAAGCTGTAATCAGACCGCTTACACTGAAAGATATAGTTATACTTGTGAGGGGCCAGAAGAATTATGCGGAAAAGTTCCAAAGCATACTTACCGATATGGACATACCTTCCCATATAAGCGGTAATGACGGATATTTTGACACTCTGGAAATACAGATATTCCTGAATCTTCTCCGTGTCATTGACAACAGAAGGCAGGATATTCCTCTCATCAGCGTGCTCCATTCAAATATATTTGAATTTGATGTGCATGAACTTGCTGAAATAAGGACAAACTGTAAAAATACTTCATATTTTGATGCTTTCAGAAGATATGCCCTGGGAATGTCCGGGGATGAAGGAACGGATGAGGGCAGCAGTGAAAGAAGCATGAGTCCTGAACTGATTGAAAAGTGCAGGACTGCAATTGAAAAAATTGATGGGTGGAAAGAATTATCAAAATTTATGCCGCTGGATGAATTTATATGGAAGCTGCTTTGGGAAACAGGTTATTATACGTTTATGGGGGCATTACCGGGAGGAACACAGCGACAGGCAAATCTCCGTGCCCTTATAGACAAGGCTGTCCAGTTCCAGTCGGCCCAGATGAAAGGCTTGTACGGTTTTATAAGCTATGTAGAGGCCATAAAGGACAGAAAGGTACCGATGGGACAGGTATCGCTTGTAGGTGAAAACGATGATGTGGTAAGAATCATGACCATTCATAAGAGCAAGGGGCTGGAGTTCCCGCTTGTTATTGTGGCGGGAATGGGAAGAAAGTTCAACAATGCGGCATCGAGAAATATTATAGACACACACTCGGAATTTGGCATGGGGCTCAGGTATATAAACAGAAAAGAGCATTTTTACAGGAAAACCATGATTCAGAATATCATACAGGATATAAACCGTATTGAAGATCTGGAGGAAGAAATAAGGATTCTCTATGTAGCCTTTACGCGTGCGCAGGATAAACTGGTGCTTTTAGGAACTGTAAAGGATTTTAATAAGCTGGACAACAGGACCGAGCTTCAGAAGAACATTGATTTAGAAAATGCAAGTTCGTATATGGAACTGATTTTAGCCGCAGTAAAAAAACAGAAGAGAGATGAAGAAATTATTCCTGTAACGACTGTTTTACATAACAGCAGTGAAATATCAGTTGAAAAGGAACAGGAAAGCGGCAGGAATGACAGCCTCAGAGAACTTTTCAAAACTGTACGTCCGGATATGGTTCCGGCGGAGCTGTATAGTCAGATTGAGAACCAGCTTTCGTTTAAATACGGTTTTGAGCATGCACAGATGCTGAAATCGAAGTTTTCCGTAAGTGAAATCAACAGATTTGGTGATTTGCTTGAAAGTATTGAAATGACGGAAGAACAGGCTGAGAGAATGTACTATGAATCAAGCTGTGATACGGCACTGGCAGTGCCGGAATTCGCAAAGGAAAAGAGTGTAGGCATTTCCCCGGCGGAAAGAGGGACTATTGTTCACAGCGTACTTGAACACTGGAATTTCAAGGAATGTGCGGGAAACTGCAGCAGAGATGAAATTGACATTAAAGTGAAAGCACTTGTGAAAAATATGGAGAAAAAGCTCCTCTTGACCGGGGAGGAAGCCGAAATTGCGGAAAAGTACAGTTCGTATATAACAAATCTTCAGATGTCGGAGCTGGGACAGCGCCTTTCGAGGGCTGAAGAAATCTTTAAAGAGACTCCGTTTAATCTTATGATTGAATCCGGGGGAGAAAAAATCATTATACAGGGTATCATTGACTGTTACTTTAAAGAGGACGGTAAATATATACTGTTGGACTATAAGACAAATGTGGTTCATGATCCTGAAAGTGAATCAGAAAAGGAGCATTTCAGGAAAATGTATGAAAAACAGATTGAACTGTACTGCCGTGCTATAGAGGAGGCACAGGGAGTAAAAATAAGTGAAGCATACCTGTATATGCTGAATGCAAGCCTTGAAATATCAATGCTTTAAAAAATTTCTTTCTGCGAGGGTTGACAAGGTTAAAAAAGGGTGTTAACATAAATTTGCACAATTGAATAAGGCGTTTATGTTCTGCAAAGTTTTCTTATGAATATACAAAGTATTCATGGAAGGGGAAAACGGAGCAGCTAAGAGGGAAACAGGTTAGAATCCTGTGCGGTCCCGCCGCTGTAAGTAAGGAGTTTGCATCGAAGCAGATGCGGTCTGTCAGGCTGTTATCTGCACCACTGAGTTTTATGACTTGGGAAGGTCGGTGCGGGCGATGATATACGAGCCAGAAGACCTGCATAAATTGCGATAAGTTGCTGACGAGGAATCGGCTTTGCTTATACATGGATTGATATATCCTTTTTATATAGTTTACAGGAAAAACGGGCTGTAGCGTAATGCTGCAGCCCTTTTTATTTTGCTCTTTTCATTCCTAAGGGATATGGCAGGCTCCATCAGGGGCTATGCCGTATCCCCTCCACATTAAAGGAATAAATATAATTTTTAAATATACAGGAGGAAGGAAATTATGAATATCAATTGGTTTAAAAACCAGGACAATGTAGTCTATGCAGATACCCGGCAGTTTGTTGACAATTTTGCAAAGGAAACCGGGATAGAAGAACTCAGGGAGAAAATTGAGTCATTTAAGGAAAATCCCACAGCCGAAGGGCTTACCCTTACGGGGAAAAAGAGAACAAGTGTAAAACTCATGATTCCAAATCTGACTTTCAATGAAAAAATTGAAATGGGTGACAATGTGTGGGTGTATATGGG
>JBJETA010000034.1:0-4607 GCA_051883075.1 Anaerovoracaceae bacterium | reverse complement strand
GAATTCATTCAGATATCTGAACACACTTTACTACCTTGGACCTTCACCTGAACCAAACCTGACAGTTCTCGGGTCAGATTCACTTCCTGAACCTTTCAAGAGATTCTGTGCACAGGTTTCAATAGATACTGACTCAATCCAGTATGAAAATGACGATGTTATGAGACCTTCATATGGTGAGGATTATTCAATTGCATGCTGTGTATCAGCTATTCAGATGGGTGAACAGATGCAGTTCTTCGGAGCAAGATACAATCTTGCAAAGATTCTGTGCCTGGCTTTGAATGGCGGAGTTGATGAAAGAACAGGTATGAAGTGCGGTCCTCAGATGGAACCGATTCAGGGAGACGGCCCTATCGATTATGATGAGGCTATGAGAAGATTTAATATCTACAAGGACTGGCTGTGTGGATTATATGTAAATATCATGAACATTATCCACTACATGCATGACAAATATGATTATGAAAGAAGCCAGATGGCATTCCTGAATACAGAGGTTAAGAGACTTATGGCTTTCGGTATTGCAGGTCTTTCGGTAGCTGCAGACTCATTCAGTGCTATCAAGTATGCAAAGGTATATCCAATCAGAAACGAAGAAGGAATCATTGTAGACTACAGAACAGAGGGAGACTTCCCTAAGTTTGGTAACGATGATGACAGAGTAGATGAAATCGCTTCAGAACTGACAAAGGGTACAATTGAAGCTTTGAGAAGCCACCCTACTTACAGAAATGCAGTTCATACATTATCAATCCTGACTATTACTTCAAACGTTGTATATGGAAAGAAGACAGGTAATACTCCTGATGGAAGAAGAGCAGGAGAACCGTTTGCTCCCGGAGCAAACCCAATGCACTGCAGAGATTCATTAGGCGCAGTTGCTTCTTTAAACTCAGTATCAAAGATTAAATGGCAGGACTGTCAGGATGGCGTATCATATACATTCAGTATCACTCCTGATACACTTGGTAAAGACAAAGAGGCACAGAAGGATACACTGGTAGGTCTTATGAGCGGATACTTCAAGAGAGGCGCTCATCACCTGAACGTAAATGTGCTTAACAGAGATTTGCTGGTAGATGCTTATGAAAATCCTGACAAGTATCCTAACCTGACAATCAGAGTTTCAGGATATGCTGTTAAGTTCAATGCCCTGTCAAAGGATCATCAGAAAGAAGTAATAGCAAGAACCTTCCACGAAGCTGTTTAAACACTCTAAATCGTTTGTCCTTTCACAAATAAATGATTTAATGTACTTAACTGAGACTGCCTTAAAATACTTTATTTTAAGGCAGTCTTATGTTATTATAAATAATGCTGCAATTTAGACAGGCAGTGCTTTTATAAAAATAATAAATGAACGGAGTACAGATATGATTACAGGAAGACTTCATTCTTTTGAAACTTTCGGTGCAGTAGACGGACCGGGCATAAGAACCGTAGTGTTTTTACAGGGCTGCCCCGCAAGGTGCTTATATTGTCATAACCCTGATTCGTGGAATCCGCGTGGGGGAAATGAAATAGAAACAAAAGCAATAGTAGACAGAGCGAAGAGGGGTGCGACATACTATGGAAAAGATGGAGGAGTAACCTTTTCGGGAGGAGAGCCGCTATGGCAGGGAGAGTTCCTTATTCAGACGATAAAGGCACTTAAGAAGGTAGGTATTAATTCGATTATTGATACCAGCGGCACTTATGTTGATGAATTTACCGAAGATGCGGTCAGGGAATGCCAGATGCTGCTTTTGGACATTAAGCATACAAATCCATCTGAATTCTACAGAATAGCCGGCAGAAAGCAGGAATATCTGTTTGAACTGATAGATATCATAAACAGGCAGGAGAAGCACGTATGGGTGCGTCAGGTAATCGTTCCGGGTATTAACGATACAGAGGAATACATAGAGAGTCTTAACAGGTTTATGGAGAAAATAAAATACATCGATAAGGTGGAACTGTTGGGGTACCATACCATGGCAGTAAATAAATATGAAAAGCTGGATATGGCATACAGGCTGAAGGATGTTCCGGCTATGGACAAGGAAAGACTGAAGGCGCTGAATTCTTTGGTAAGCTATAAAAGTAAAAACAAATAACATGATATGAAAACAGGGTGCTTATTTAAGCACCCTGTACATTTTTTTATCGTTTTTATTTTTGTTAAAATTTTTAGTATTTTTATTTTTTAATTCTAAGCTGTTATGCTTCTAATGCCTTTAAAGCAGCTTCCTTTTCAGCAGCTCTTTCAGCTAAAAGCTTTTCATACTGTTCGTCAGTAAGCTTAGTCATTGAAATTCCTGTAAATCCATAGAAGATTGATACAAATGGATTAATCAGATTTAAGAATGCAAACTTAGCATAACCTGCAGTAGGAACGCCTAAGAATGTTGACATTGTAGCACCGCAAGTGTTCCAAGGAACCAGACAAGAAGTGATTGTACCTGAGTCTTCAAGACATCTTGATAAGTTCTGAGGAGCTAATCTTCTGTCTTCCCAAGCTTCCTTGTACATTCTTCCTGGAAGTACGATTGATAAGTACTGGTCAGCAGCGATTACATTCATGAAGAAGCAGCTGAATACTGTGATTGCAGCAAGTGAACCTGTATTCTTTACAAACTTCAATAATCCGCCTGCTAATGTTGCCAGCATACCTGAAGCATCCATGATACCACCGAAGCACATAGCGCAGATGATTAGGTTAACTGTCCATAACATTGAATCCATACCGCCTCTTTCAAGAAGGTCAACTAATTCAGGCATAACTGAATCAGGATCAGCGAATGCGAATCCATAGTGAAGGATTCCAGGCCATTCAGCAAGAGGAACACCCTGGAAGATTGAACCGATGATGCATCCTAGGAAGATACCGCCCATCAGACCAGGAAGAGCAGGTAACTTTAATGCTACGATTAAGATAACCACAACAGGTGGGATTAACATAGCAGGATTGATAACAAAGTTTTCTTTCAATCCTTCCTGAAGAGCTGTAACAACTGACATATCTACGTCAGCACCTGCATGACCTAAACCAAGAATTCCATAAAGAACTAAAGCGATAAGTAATGAAGGTGTAACTGTCCACATCATGTGTCTGATATGGTCGATTAAGTTTGAACCTGACATAGCTGGAGCTAAGTTAGTTGTATCTGATAAAGGAGACATCTTGTCACCGAAATAAGCACCTGATACGATAGCGCCTGCTGTCATAGCTGGGTTCATACCTAAGCCGTGACCAACACCGATAAGAGCAATACCGATTGTACCTGCAGTTGTCCATGATGAACCTGTTGCAAGAGCAACGATACCGCAAAGAATACAAGAAGCAACTAAGAAGATTCCTGGGCTCAGGATTTCCAAGCCGTAATAAATCATAGCTGGAACTACACCTGCAGCGATCCATGAACCGATTAGAAGACCTACAGTCATAAGAATTAACATTGCCTGCATTGAACGGTTGATTGATGCCAGGATACCGGATTCTAGGAATGACCATTTATAACCATTGATAATTGCGATTGCACCAGCAAATATTGCTGAAATGATAAGTGGAATGTGTACTTCTCCATATCCACATTCGAATGCCGGACCAAACAGCATACCGAAGATGCCCAATGCATAGCATAAGCAAATAAGAGTGACTAACAATGCGAGTAAGCATTGCCACATAGGTATTTTTTTGCCCATAATTATTCCTCCCTAAAATAAAATGATAAAAAAATGATAAAAAATAAAAATGATAAATTGTGCGAAGATTTCTAAAAATCTCACAAGTTCATTATAGGCATACAGGTTGTGATTGTCAAGAAATAAATATATAAAAAAATTTAAAAAAACACAGCAAATATATACAATTTAAACAGCAATCTTGTTTGAGTAAAAACAGCAATTTTCTACAGTAAAGCGTTGAAAACATCAGACTACTGCAAAAATAACATACAAAAATCCGTTGAAATATCAACAATAAAAAGCGAAGCAAAGAAATAGAAATTGTATACATATAGTACTGTGAGGCGAGATGGGCTAAAAAAAGACAGCGCATAAAAAGGAATAAAATGTAATTAATGGTTTGCAAAAAATGCAATGGCAGAAAAAAATAGCCTGGATTAAAGCAATAGACGCAAAAATGGGAAGATTGCGAAAAATAACTAACTTGTTGCTAAAAGGCTATAAAGTGATAGAAAAATGCCTAATTACTTATTTCTAAACGAAAATTACACGGCTTTTTAGCCTGAACAGGTGAGCTGCAAGAAATAAACAAGCAATACAGAAACAAAGCCTGAGGTAATATAAAAGGAATGAACATATAAAAATACACAAAAATAAATGTATATATATAATGTAGGAAAAATAAAAGCTGAAAGCCGGCTGCAGACACGAATGATAAGAAAACTTAATTACTAAAAGAATCTTGACATTGGATTTAAAGAGTGGTACTATATAAAACGTTCCATGTGAACGGTATATATTCTCTTGGATAATTCGTAAAATAAATTGAAAAAATTGTTGACAAGGATTATTCGAAATGGTATTATATATAACGTTCCGCACGACGGAACAGCACTTGAAAAAGTGCAAAGAACATTGAAAACTTCATAGTGCAGAGG
>JBJETA010000033.1:0-19919 GCA_051883075.1 Anaerovoracaceae bacterium | reverse complement strand
TAATCATGGACTTACTTGTAATCCTTTGGACAGGTGCTTGCGAAACTGTTGACCATATCGTTTCAAGAAGAGTTAACAGCTTATCACCATTCGGACCTGCTGTAATGGAAGAACAGGGTATCGGTATCGAAGTTGAAGAATTCAACAGAAGAAAGGCTGACGGAACTATGGCTGGTCACGTTGGATTCGCTGAATCAGTAGGAATGATTACAGATGCTTTAGGCTGGAAGTTAGACAAGTTCGAACAGGACATGGAACCAATCGTTACAGATGTAGACAGAAAGTCACCTTACGGATTTGCTAAGGCTGGACAGGTTGCCGGCGTTGCTATGAAGGGCTGGGGATATGTTGACGGCGAAATGAAGATTGAAATGGATCACCCTCAGCAGATCGAACCTGAACAGGTTGGCGTTCACACTGGTGACTATGTAGAAATCAAGGGTATTCCTCCTGTAAACATGGTTAACACACCAGAAATCGAAGGCGGAATCGGTACAATGGCTATGATTCTTAACACAATCCCTCATGTAATCAATGCTAGACCTGGTCTAAAGACAATGATCGACATTCCGGTTCCAAGAGCAATCATGGGAGATATGAGAGATCTTATCGATCCAGAATGCAAGCTTGTAAAATAATTTACAGTAATATAGAGAATAACTAAGGTTATAAAAACACAGTACAATAAATCAATTTATTAAAGAGCGGCAGGGACACTTCACCAGAAGTGTCCTGCGCCCGCAAAAAGGAGAAATAGGAATGGCTAAGAAAGGCGAATGGGTAAGAATCCACTCTGTAGTTCTGAAGGCAGAAGAAAGAACTGCTAAGCTTCCTGAAGATACACAGAAGTGCGATTTAGAAATGTGGACAAAAGGTTTTTTACAGGAAGATGCTGAAATCGGTGATGAAGTTACTGTAATGACAGCAGCAAATCGTTTAGAAAAGGGAACTTTAATAGAAGTAAATCCATATTGGTCACACAGCTATGGCAAGTTTGTTCCTGAATTGGTACAGATTGACAAGCAGTTAAGAGAAATCATGTTCGGAGGTGACAAATAATGGCAAAGGGACTACCAAAAGATTACGCTTCCGTAATGGGAAGATCAAACGAAATTATGAAGGAAGCTCTTGGACTTGATTACTCAAAGTTTGAATCAGGCTCAATTGCATTTGACTACGATGCTCTTATGGAATCAACAGGATATACTCTTGATGAAATCAACAGAATCCAGAGCAGAACAGGCGTAGGTAACACTCCGCTTCTTGAACTAAGAAACATCACAGCATTATCAAGAAAGTATGCAAAACCAGGCTATGGTGCAAGAATCTTCGTTAAGGACGAAGCTGCAAATGCATCAGGAAGCTTTAAGGATAGAAGAGCTGCTTGCGCAGTAGCTCACGCAAAGAAGTTAGGTTATAAGGGCGTTATCGCTGCAACATCAGGTAACTATGGTGCAGCTGTAGCATCACAGGCAGCTATGCAGGGACTTGAATGCGTTATCTGTCAGGAATGCTTCGACTCAAGAGGAGTTGGTCAGCCTGAAATCATTGAAAAGGCAAGAAAGTGCGAAGCTTTAGGAGCAGAAGTAGTTCAGCTTACAGTAGGACCTGAATTATTCTACTCATTCCTTTCAATCCTGGAAGACAAGGGATACTTCAATGCATCATTATATTCACCGTTCGGTATCGCAGGTATCGATACATTAGGATATGAAATCGCTATGCAGTGCCGTGAAAAGTTAGGAAAGGATCCTGACATGGTAGTATGCACAAACGCAGGCGGCGGTATGGTAACAGGTACTGCAAGAGGTCTTTTAAAGGCAGGAGCAGACAAGACTACAGTTGTAGCTGCTTCAATTGACTTAACAGGACTTCACATGGCATCAGACGTTGCATTCAACAAGAAGTCATGCACAACAGGACACACTGGTTTCGGTGTTCCTTATGCAACTGACCCTGACCACTCAGACGTTCCAAGAAGTGCTGCAAGACCACTTCGTTACATGGACCGTTATGTAACAGTAACTCAGGGTGAAGTAATGTACATGACAGAAATGCTTGCTAACTTAGAAGGTCTTGAAAGAGGACCTGCCGGAAACACTTCACTTGCAGCAGCATTCTCACTTGCTCAGGAACTTCCTGAAGATGCAATCTTAGTAGTAACTGAAACTGAATACACAGGTGCAGGTAAGCACGTTCAGCCTCAGCTTACATTTGCAAGAGAAAACGGCGTAGAAGTACGTTTCGGCAACCCAAGAGAAGAAAAGCCGGGCGAAAGCGTTGTTCTTCCTGCAGATCCAAGCTTATTCAAGTATGTTGAAGCTGATGTAAACCACTTCAGAAAGTCATTAATCAAGAAGGCTTGCAAGGGTCATGACTTAGCTAACATCTCAGATTCAGACTTAGAATATCTTGCTAAGGAAACAAAGACTAACGTTGACTTTGTTAAGGAAACTATAGCAGCTCTGCAGGCTTAATGCATGCAGGGCTTGCCCTATAAATTTATTTAAATCAAATTATTTAAATCAAAAAGGAGATTTAAAACATGAAATCAGGAATGAGAAGAGAAGATGATTTCGCAGAACGCAGAAAGCACATTGCGAATCTAACTGACGAAGAACTTTATGCTAGATTCTGGGAATTAACAGAAAAGGTTGTTGATCCGCTTCTTGAATTAGGAAAGAAGAACACTACTCCTTCAGTAGAAAGAGCAGTACTTTTAAGAATGGGCGTTTCATCATTAGACACTCAGAAGATTGTAGAAGGTTGCATCGACAGAGGTCTTATGGGACACGGTACTGGTCACGTTGTTTACAAGTTATCAAAGGAAACAGGCATGTCAATCAGAGAAGCTTCACAGAAGCTTGCTGCCGGCGAATGCTGGGATCAGGCAGTAGCATTATTCAAGGGAGGTAAATAGCATGTACGGTATCGATTTAAAGCCAAATGAAAAGTTAGATGTAAGAAACATCTTAAAGGATCTTGATAAGTACGAACCAAGAAGAAGAGGCTGGCACTGGAGAAAGCCTGCTCCCGGAATCAAGATGGGACCTTTCGAATACAAGGATTGTTCAGAACCTCTAAAGAACAGCGTTGGTCTTCCTCCTGCTAAGTTCTTCGGAGATATTGACCCTCAGCCACTTCCTGTAATCACTACTGAAATCGCTTCAGGAAGATTTGAAGATGATATCAGAAGAATGAGAATGGCAGCATGGCATGGTGCAGACCATATCATGGTAATCAGACATATGGGTCAGTCACATATTGACGGACTTATGGAAGGTACTCCACAGGGTATCGGTGGTGTTCCTATCACAAGAAAACAGGTTAGAGCTCAGAGAAAGGCTCTTGACATCATAGAAGATGAAGTTGGTCGTCCAATCAACTATCATTCATACGTTTCAGGTGTTGCAGGTCCTGACGTAGCTGTAATGTTCGCTGAAGAAGGTATCAACGGTGCTCACCAGGACCCTCAGTACAACGTACTTTACAGAGATATCAACTGCGTAAGATCATTCGTAGATGCATGCGAATCAAAGAAGATCATGGCTTGGGCAGGCATGCTGCAGATTGACGGAGCTCACAACGCTAACGCAACTGCAAGAGAAGCATGGAAGGTAATGCCTGAACTTATCGTTCAGCACGCTATCAACTCACTGTTCTCAGAAAAGGTTGGTATCAGCCCTGACTTAATCAGCTTATCAACTGTACCTCCAACAGCAACTCCTGCTCCTGCTGTATATATGGACTTACCTTATGCAGTAGCATTAAGAGACATCTGCGGAAGATACAAGATGAGAGCTCAGCAGAACACTAAGTACATCTGCTCATCAGCTAGAGAAGCAACTGTAACTCATGTTCTGAACATGCTTATTTCAAAGCTTACAAGTGCAGATATCCAGTCAACAATCACTCCTGACGAAGGAAGAAACGTTCCTTGGCATATCTACAACATTGAAGCTACAGACAACGCTAAGCAGACACTTATCGGTCTTGACGGCTTAATGGAAATGGTTGAACTTAAGAAGGACGGTCCATTAAGAGAAATGGCTAGAGAAATCAAGGAAAGAGCTTGCTTATTCATGGAAGAAATCATTGAAGTTGGCGGCTACTTCCAGGCTGTACAGGAAGGATTCTTTGTAGACTCAGCAAGATATCCTGAAAGAAACGGCGACGGTATCGCTAGAAAGATCGAAGGCGGCGTAGGTTATGGATTCATCTTCGAAAGAGAAGAAGACTACATGGCTCCTGTAACTGCTCACTATGGATATAACAACGTTGAACAGTACGGCGGAGATCCTGAGAACCCATCAGCTTTAATCGGCGGCTGCACATTTGAAGACAGAAGCAAGATCGTTTACATCGACGAACTTGATGATGATAATGTAAACAACAGATTAGAAAAGGTTAAGAAGTACTTAGACGGCGAAGCTATTAAGCCGGAAGTTGAATGGTGCGCTGACGGTACTATCCTGTTAACTATGTGCATTCCTGCAAACACAAGAGTTGCAGAAGCTACAGCTCTTCAGATTGGCGAAAAGCTTGGTCTTGAAAGCCCTGAAGTTATCAGTAAGGAAGTTCTTCAGGAAGCTGAAGGTACAAGAATCGAAATGAAGGGTAAGGTAACATTTGATATCGACCCTAAGACTCTTGTAATTCCACCAGAACCACATCACTTAAGTGACGAAGTTCTTTACAAGGAATTCTCAGAACATCCAATGACTGTAGTTTGCGGTACAGTTGGTGAAGACGAACACTCAGTAGGTCTTCGTGAAATCATCAACATCAAGCACGGCGGTATTGAAAAGTGGGGCGTTAAGGTAGAATACCTTGGAACTTCAGTTCCTGTTGAAAAGCTTGTAGACGCTGCAGTAGAATTAAATGCTGACGCAATCTTAGCTTCAACAATCATTTCACACGACAACGTTCACTACAAGAACATGAAGAGAATCAACGAGTTAGCAATCGAAAAAGGTATCAGAGATAAGGTTATCATTGCTGCCGGCGGTACTCAGGTTGTTCCTGAACAGGCTCGTGAAACTGGTATCGATGAAGGTTTCGGAAGAGACTCACACGGTATCGATGTTGCTACTTTCTTAGCTGAAGAAGCTATGAGACGTAGAGGAGAACTTTAATTTATAGCACAGCAGAACTTGATATAAATTAAAATAAACCTGGGGGCGGGCGAGAAGCCCGCCCTTATTTTATTCTTTAAGAAAAAGGGTTTCGCCCGGTATTCTGACAGATAAGAATACAAAGGAGAACGACTATGAAAGTTGACATTTTGGTAGCGGAAATCGGTTCAACGACAACCGTGGTAAACGCTTTTAAAGATATAAATACAGAAAATCCGATATTCTGGGCACAGGGACAGGCACCGACTTCGGTTATGGACGGAGATGTAAGAATCGGTTTGCAGGGAGCTATTGATGACCTGTGTAAAAAAATGAATATAGACAGTCTTGAGTATGACGAAATGCTTGCAACCTCATCAGCTGCAGGCGGATTAAAGATGACAGTTCACGGGTTGGTTTATGATATGACTGCAAAGGCTGCAAAAGAAGCGGCACTTGGTGCAGGCGGTATTATCCACTACATCACTGCAGGAAAACTCAGACGTACTGACCTTGCAAAGATAAAAGAAATAAAACCAAACTTAATACTTATCGCAGGCGGTGTTGACTATGGTGAAAGAGAAACCGCACTTGACAACGCTGAAATGATTCGCTCAATGGGCTTGAAAACTCCTGTTATCTATGCGGGAAATGTAGAAAACCAGGAAGAAATGAAGCTTATCTTTGACGAAGAAAGCGGTATGAGACTTTATAACGTAGAAAATGTATATCCTAAGATTGATGATCTGAACGTCGAACCTTGCAGAAAGGTTATCCAGGATGCTTTTGAGGACCATATAACAAATGCTCCGGGCATGGAACATGTAAGGGACATGGTAAACGGACCTATCATTCCTACACCCGGTGCGGTTATGGAATGTACAAAGCTTCTCTATGAATGTCTCGGGGACTTAATTGTTCTTGATGTAGGAGGTGCGACAACAGACCTGCATTCGGTTGCCGTGGAATCGGATAAAATCGCAAGAATCATGGTTTCACCTGAGCCAAAGGCAAAGAGAACCGTAGAAGGTGACCTTGGAGTATATGTAAACAGGATGAAAGTAATCGAATCCATAGGTGAAGAAAAGCTTAGGGAAGAATGTAAAGAGATGGGCATTGATTTAGATGAGACACTTGCTTCCTATGTAGCTATACCAAAGAATGAAGCTGAATTTAAGCTTGTTGAAAGGCTTACAAAAGAAGCCGTTCTGAAAGCAGTTGAACGTCATGCGGGAAAAATCAGATACATTTACGGACCTTCCGGCAGAAGCACAGTTGCTGAAGGCAAGGACTTAACACAGGTAAAATATATCGTAGGTACAGGCGGGGCATTGACAAGACTTCCTCACAGGGTTGAAATCATGAAAGAGATTGCAAAGCACAACGAAACAGGTATGCTTTTATTCCCTACAGAAGCTGCTGAAATCCTTGTGGACAATGATTATATCATGGCATCTCTGGGTGTATTATCAACAAGATATAAGGAAGCTGCCATCAAGCTTCTTGAAAAGAGCCTTGGATTCAAGTTCCCTGAAAAGAAAGAGACATCATATCAGGCAAAGTATATTGATGAAATAAACAGAGCTGACGATGAGGCAAAGCAGAAAGAAGAGGAATACAGAAAGCATATTGAAGAGTGCGAGGCCCTTGGATATGATATGAGTGCATACAAGGATGAAGAACCTATCGGAGGAGCGCATAAGCTTGGAGAACAGGTTTCGGTACCTGATGATAAAGAAGCTCTTAGAAACGGCGGCGGCGTTCAGGGAAAATGGGCAAACAAAAACCAGGACGGACAGTATATGGGCGACTGCACCCACGATTGCAGGCATTGCACAAGGACACATTGTCCAAACAGACATATTTGCTGATTTATAAATAAATTTTTCTACAATGAGAAGGAGAGAGAAAATGTATCCTAGATTAGTGATTGATTTACAGAAGCTAAAAGGAAATCTTGATGCAGTTGCAAAGATTACAAAAGAGCAGGGCGGCTGCTCACTGATGATTGTTACAAAGGGATTATGTGCAGACCCTCAGATGGTAAAAACAGTAGCAGAGCACGAAGCCGTTGACTTTGTTGCAGATTCAAGAGTAAAAAATATTGCAACCTATGCTGAGCTTGTAAGAAAGAACAACAAACAGACAGTTCTTTTAAGACTGCCTATGCATTCAGAAATAGAAGAAGTAATCAAATATGTTGACTTAAGCTTCAATTCAGAGATTTCAACAATCAGACTTTTAAATGCAGAAGCGGCAAAACAGGGAAAGAAGCATAAGATTCTTCTTATGATAGACCTTGGAGATTTAAGAGAAGGTCTGTTCTTTAAAAACGAAGAAAAGATTTATTCAACAGTTGAAGAAATATTATCCATGGAAAACATTGAACTTTATGGTATCGGTGTAAACCTGACATGCTATGGTGCGATTATTCCTAAGAATGACAACCTTTCAATACTTGTAGAATGGGCAGGAAAGATAGAAAAGAAATTCGGAATCAAGTTAAACATGGTTTCGGGCGGAAACTCAAGCTCAATCTACTTAATCGGAAAGGGCGAACTGCCTGCAGGAATAAACAACCTGAGACTTGGAGAATCATTCCTTCTTGGCAATGACACAGCTTATGGTGACAAGCTTTCGGGAACAACAGGAGATGCACTTACTCTTGAAGCACAGATTATCGAACTTCAGGAAAAGCCTTCACTTCCTATTGGAGAAGTTGGCGTAGATGCATTCGGACAGAAGCCTTACTATGAAGACAGAGGTATCATCAAGAGAGCCATTATTGCTATCGGTAAGCAGGACACTGACCTTGAAAGCATGACTCCGCTTGATGAAAAAATTGATATCCTTGGAGGAAGCTCAGACCACACTATTCTTGATGTGACTAAGTCAGACAAGGAATACAAGGTAGGCGATATTGTAACATTTGAACTTGGATATGGCGGTATGTTAAAGACTGCTACAAGTGCTTATGTGGAAAAAGCCTACAAATAAAATATGCGTACAAATGAACCTTTCTTTAACCTATAAGCAAAATGAAAAGACCGCGATTTATATTGCGGTCTTTTCATTTTTTGAGATTTGAAAAAATCAGGGAAAAGGGTATATAATAGTTATAAAATAACAATAAAGGAAAAGGTAAACCATGCCGGACAGGAAACATTATGTATACATGGTCCGATGCAAAGACAGCAGCCTGTATACAGGGTGGACCGTGGATATTGAAAAAAGACTTAAAACACACAATGAGGGAAAGGGTGCACAGGCGGCAAAATATACGAAATCACGCAGACCTGTAACTCTTGCGTACCTTGAAGAGGTAGGAAGCAAATCTGAAGCGTTGAAAAGGGAATGTGCTATAAAAAAACTCACAAAAGAAAAGAAGGAAGAGCTGGCAACGCAGGCGGATTTGTCAAAATTTAAAAAAAATTGCAAATAAGAAAAGATTTAATATTTGCAACATAAAACGAATGTTGTATAATGAAAATGATAATTAGTAAGATTCTGGATAATTATAGTCAGATTTATGTATATAAATTTTTCAGTATTATAAGTATAGGACATTATTTACAATAGGAGGGAATGTTATGGCAGCAGGGGAAAGTGCAAATAAGACCAGTATATTGCTGGAATCAGGAACTAATGAAATTGAAATTATGGAGTTTACAATAGCGGATGAAGTCTTCGGTATCAATGTCGCTAAGGTAAAGGAAATAATGGTTGCCCAGCCTATAAAGCCTATGCCTAACTCGCATCCCGTTGTAGAAGGTGTATTTAAGCCAAGAGATGAAATTATAACAGTAATCAGCCTGGATAAATATTTAGGACTTCCTACATGTGAACAAAATGGAAGAGATATTTTTATCGTAACGCATTTCAACAATTTGTGCTTTGCCTTCCATGTGCATGCGGTAGTTGGTATAAACAGAATCTCATGGACAGCTATCAAAAAACCGGATAAGGCTGTATACGGAGGTCAGGACGGAGCTGCAACAGGTATCGCCGAATATCAGGGCAGACTTATAACAATTCTTGATTTTGAAAAGATTATAGCCGAAATCAGCCCTGAATCAACTATTCAGGTTGAAGAAATAGAGCAGATGGGGAAGAGAAGTGCTTCAGAAAAGACCATACTTATTGCGGAAGACTCAATGCTTCTTTCAAAGCTTATTGTGGAATGTCTGCATAAGGCGGGCTACAGCAACACAATAAAAACAGATACAGGTCAGGAAGCATGGGATTATCTGTGCGAAGTAAAGGACAGCGGAGATCATTTGCTGGAACATGTATCCTGTATCGTATCAGATATAGAGATGCCTATGATGGACGGCCACAGATTAACAAAGCTGGTTAAGGAAGATCCGGCTTTGAAGAAGATTCCGCTTATACTGTTCTCTTCACTGATTAGTGAGGAAATGAGGATAAAGGGTGAGCAGCTTGGTGCTGATGCACAGATAAGCAAGCCTGAAATAGGAAAGCTGGTAGCATTAATCGACAAGCTGACAGCAAACCAGTAAACAATAAAACAGAAGCAGAAGAAAAAGACTAATAAACAGGAACAAAGACAGTTTTAGTGCAGTTCAGCCTTTGGTGGACTGCACTTTTTTACAGAGGTGACAAAAATGGATTTTAAGCAGATTGAAAAGTTTTTAGACGAGCATTTTATTTATTTACAGGGAACACTGGGAAAAGAAAGCCTGCCGCTTCTTGAAGCAGAGGGCAGATTTTTTGCCGGAGGAGAAGAAAATGAGACATTGAAATGCCTGAAAGGTAAAAGAATAGGAGCAAAGGAAACAGGAGAGCTTGCCACAGAAGGTGAAGTCTTTGTAGAGGTATATAAAAAGCCTTCCGTATCATTGATTTCAGTTGGGGATGAATGGATTTCAGCCTTTGAAGAAGAATACGAAGGAAAAGAAAGAGACAGAAATTCATATATGACAGCTGTTCTGACAAAGGAATCAGGAGCGGATACTGCCGGAATTTCTCTGGTAAAAAGCAATTCTGAAGAATTGGAAAATGCTCTGTCGGAGGCACTTGAAAAAAGCAATATAGCAGTCTTGTATGGAAAAGACAATGAACAAAACTGCCGTGCCGTAACAAGGGTATTGGAAAAGTACGATAACCCGGGCACAGTATATGCTGAAGAAGTGACGTTGGATTTAGATAAAGAACAACGGGAAAGATTGTCAGACTATAAAAAGGGGAGTCTTGTAAGTATAACACGAGATACACACTGCTGTTGCCATATAAAAAATAACCTGATAGTATGGCTTGCGGGAGACCCTGACATGATAATGTCCGGGTTCCGCAGCATTGTAACTCCGTTTCTTGAAAAATACTACTTCGGTTAAAGTATATAACGGGATTTCAAAAGTTCAATTTCTTTCGCATATCCGTCAAGCTCGTTAGGTGTTTCCAATATAAAAGGAATACCCCGGAGTCTTGGATTGTTTATAACATTGCAGATTGCATCAAGGCCGATGTGTCCCTCTCCTATTCGGGCATGTCGGTCTTTGTGTGCCGCAACCGGGTTCAAGCTGTCATTTATATGCATGGCATAAAGCTTGGACATTCCCACGATGCGGTCAAACTCATCTAAAACGTTCTCAAGATTTGACACTATGTCATATCCACCGTCATAGACATGGCAGGTATCAATGCAGACTCCGATTTTATCTTTTAACTGGACTCTATCTATGATGGCTTTCAGCTCTTCAAAATTTCTCCCTATTTCACTGCCCTTGCCTGCCATGGTTTCAAGCAGGACTATGGTTGTCTGCTCAGGTCTGAGCAGGTCATTCAGCAAATCCGCAATAATTTCGATGCCTTGTCCGGCACCCTGCCCCACGTGACTGCCGGGATGAAAGTTGTAATAATTGCCCGGGAGGTATTCCATACGCTTTAAATCGTCCTCAATAATCATGCGTGCAAAATCACGGGTTTTCTGATCCTTTGAACAAGGATTTACCGTGTAAGGGGCGTGGGCGACAAGCTTGCCGAAGCTGTTTTCCTCAGCCAGCTCCAGAAATTTCTTTATATCATCTTTATCTATGTCTTTTGCCCTGCCTCCGCGTGGATTTCTCGTAAAAAACTGGAAAGTGTTTGCACCTATGGAAAGAGCTTCTTTGCCCATATGGTAAAAGCCCTTTGAAGCGGACAGATGACAGCCGATAAATAATTTTCTACATTCCAAAGTCACTTATGTCCTCCTTTAAAAAGTGTATTGCGCCTTCCAGGTCATTTTTTTTCAGACATGATATAATCTGCGCATGGGATTTTGTATCCGCCGGAACGGCAGAATTGTTCCATTTATCCCAGTAAAACTGCGCATAGGCTCTGGTCAGAGTATCCAGGGATTTCTTCAGCATATTGTAAGAGAATTCGTTTCCGCAGAAGGAAATCAGCTTTAGGTGGAACTCCATGTTGTAGCCCCAATGGGTAAAAAAGTCGCACTCAATACCTTCGGGATTGCAGTTTTTATCAATTTCCTCAAGCGCCGCAAGCTGGGACTCTGTGATACTGTGGATGGAATTTCTCAGACAGCCGCCCTCAAGAATGACCCGGTAATCCAGAATGTTTTCAATATCACCTCTTGTAAGCTGAACTACCACATAACCGTAGCGCGGCATATTCTTCAGGATACCTTCGTTGCACAGCTCTACCAGAGCTTCTCTGACAGGTGACTTGCTTACCTGATATTTCTCAACCAGCATTTTTTCGCTGATTACATCGTTTGCAGCATATTCTCCCCTGATAATGCTCTGGAAAACCTCATCGTATATCATTTGTTTTAAACTTGTGTTTTTTGTCATTGGAATCTCCTATATTACCTTCGGATTGTTCATTAATCATATCAGAAAAAAACTAAAAGTTCAATATTACAGAAAAATGATAAAGCAGACCGGAAAGTTGCTAAAATTGTATTAAAAGAATAGTACAATTATATTATGTAGTGGAAATGTATCGCCTGATAAGATAGAATAAGAATATATTTGTATTTTGTTTTTGAAAGAGGAAATAAAAATGCTCAAGCATGATTACAGTTCCGAAGGGATTCTTAAGATATTGGAAAAGTATTATACCGAATCAATATTTGTTACGGATGACAAAGCAAATATTATATATGTAAATGATGTAGCCTCTAAAAGACTTGGATCAACCAGTGAAGAAATTCTGGGACGGAATGTGCAGGAGCTTATGGCAGAGGGTTTATACTCAAGATCTACCGTACTTATGGCAATGGAGTCAGGAAATACTGAAATCGGAGCGTTATATCCGGATCAGAAAAACAGCATCGTATCGCAGAGTATTCCTGTTTTTGATGAAGAAAACAACATATATGCGGTAGTTACAATAAATATGAGCCATGAGCACAGTAAAGAGTGGAACGCCATTATTTCGGGAGAAAAAGAAATAAACAGAAGACTGAGAAGGGAACTGGACCACCTGAGAGTAAAGTCAAGAAGTACAATTGTTGCGAACAGTCCGGCAATGCAGGCAGTGCTCCGAATGATAAATGCCGTTGCACCGACAGACAGTAATGTTGTTGTTCTCGGAGAAAGCGGTACCGGTAAAGATATGATTTCAAGATTAATCCATGACCAGTCGGAGAGAAGTGAGAACGCGTATATAAGCATAAACTGTGCAGCTATACCGGATAACCTGCTGGAATCCGAACTTTTCGGATATGAAAAGGGGGCTTTTACGGGAGCACTTTCAGGAGGGAAAATAGGTCTTTTTGAAGCGGCAAAGGGTGGGACTATTTTTCTGGATGAAATCGGAGATATGCCTCTGAGTCTTCAGGCAAAGCTGCTCAGAGCACTTGAAAACAAAGAAATCAGACGAGTTGGCGGTGTAAAAAATATTCCTATAGATGTACGCATTATATGTGCTACAAATGCGAATCTTATGGAGCTTGTAAAGGAAAAGAGATTCAGGGAAGATTTGTACTACAGATTAAATGTTTTTGAAATAAAGCTACCGCCGTTAAGAGAGCGAAAAGAGGATATTATTCCTCTGGCAGAATTTTTTATCCGTGCACAGAATGAAAAACGCGGAGAAAAAAAGTTTCTGGGTGCTTTGGCGATGGATACCATGCTGAAGCATAATTGGCCCGGCAATATCAGAGAACTTAGGAATGTTGTGGAAAGAATTTTTGTTGTAAGCCCCGGAGATGAATTGGTTTTTACGCCTACCCCGACAGCGGACATTAATGAAAGTGCCGAGGAAAAGGGATTAGCGGCAGAATATATGGATTACGGAAGTCTGAAGGAATTTACAGAAGCTATGGAACAGAAATATATACAGAAGGTTTTAAAAGAAAATGGAGGATCAGTAAACAAAACAGCAGAAAAGCTTAAAATTCACAGAAGCGTGCTGTATAGAAAATTACATAAAGAAAAACAGTAAGAAAAAACGGACATGTTGCAAAAATGAGACGCTAATGTTGTAAAAATGCAACATGTCTTTTTTTTGCAACATGTCGGGATGTGTGATTACTTATAGCTAAGAAGGCCCAAAACCCTTTGTTTTTCTTGTATCTTACCGGTTACTTAAAAGTTGGCACGGAAATTGCTCTATATAGGAGCAACTGATAAGACAATAAAAAATATTTATACACCTCGTTTTAAAATAGTCGGCTATATAACAAATATAGGAATGTAAAGAGGGAAGCAAAGGAGAGGACAAAATTATGGCGAGCATTAAAAATGTTCTTATTATGGGCGGAGGAATGATGGGAAAAAACATCGCATTCGTTGTATCATCTGCCGGAGAATATGAAATAACAGTTTATGACATTAATACTGTAGATGTGGAAGCCGGTATTCGTCAGAATACAAAGCAGTTAGTAGACAAAGGCATCGTAAGTGAAGAAGAACTTACCGAAAGACTTTCAAGAATTCATTTTACTCAGGACATTGACAGTGAAGGAATCAAGAATGCAGACCTTGTAATTGAAGCCGTGTTCGAGGACATGCAGCTGAAAAGAGAAACGTTTGCTAAGTTAGAAGCAAGATGTAGTGAAAAAACAATTTTCTGTACAAATACATCTGTAATGAGTCCTTCAGAAATCAGTGCTGAATTAAAACACAGAGAAAGGTTCTGCGGAACGCATTTCTGGAATCCGGGACACCTGATTCCACTCGTAGAAGTAGTAAAGACAGATGCTACAAGTGATGAAACCGCACAGGCAGTTATGGAATTCATGACAAGAATTGGTAAAAAGCCATGTCTTTGCAATAAAGACGTTCCGGGATTTATCGCAAACAGACTGCAGCATGCGTTATGGAGAGAAGCCATTTCAATTGTTGAAAACGGAATTGCAGATGCTGAAACAGTTGATATTGCGGTTAAGAATTCATTCGGACTAAGACTTCCTCAGTTGGCACCAATTGAAAATTCAGATATGGTAGGTACACAGCTTACATACAACATCCACAGTTATGTGCTTGCTGACCTGGAAGATTCCCACGAACCGTCCCCTTTGTTATCAAAGATGCTTGAAGAAGGTAAACTTGGCTTTAAGAGCGGAGAGGGCTTCTTGAAATGGACCCCTGAACAGATAACAAAGTGCAATGAAGATTTAAATACATATCTTATAAAAATGCTTTATAACAAATAAGAGATTAATTACAGAAAGGATACGGAAAAAAGAAAATGTCAAATTTAAAAAACAAAAGAATTATTACAGCAGCGGTGACAGGAGCATGGCCTAAGAAGGAAAACAACCCAAATGTTCCTATGACACCGGAAGAAATCTGCGAAGACGTATATGCATGCTGGAAAGCAGGTGCAGCAGTTGCACATCTTCATATGAGAGATGATGAAGGTAACGGAACAATGGATACAGCAAAGTTCAGAAAAACAGTTGAGCTTTTAAGAGAAAAGCATCCTGATTGTGACATCATTCTTAACCTTACAACTTCAGGAGACATTCATGCAGATGATGAAATCAGAGTTGCTCATGTAAAGGAGCTGAAGCCTGAAATGGCATCATATGACTGCGGATCAATGAACTGGTTAAACAGCGGATTATTCATTAACTCACCAAAGTTTCTGGAAAACTGCGGTATGCTTTTCCAGGAATGCAATGTTAAGCCTGAAATCGAAGCGTTCGATCCGGGTATGATTGCAAACGCTGCTTACTATTTAAAGAAGGGAGTTCTTAAGGCACCGCTTCACTTCCAGTTCTGCATGGGATGTGCAAACGGTATCCCCGGCAGTGTTAAGAACCTGCTGTTCATGAAGGAAACAATGGATCAGCTTTGTCCGGGTTCAACATGGTCATGCTTCGGTGTAGGACACTCAGCAATGGAGATTATGTATGCGGCAATCGCTCTTGGCGGAAATATCAGAGTTGGTATGGAAGACAATGTAATGTACTCAAAGGGTGTTTTAGCTGAAAGCAACGCACAGTTTGTAGAAAGAGCAAAGAGAGTTATCGAAGAGTTTGGCTGCGAAGCTGCAACTCCTGATGAAGCAAGAGAAATTCTTGGTTTAAAATAATAAATCTTGAAATAAATTCTATCTTTTAAAAATGAAAGGAAGGTCAAAAAAATGATTAAAAGAACTTTAGGTGAATTGAAGCCGTATGATGCACCGGGACATTTCAACATGGTTGCAATGAGAGTACACGGTAAGGAAGAAACAGGTGCTGAAAAATTCTGGATTGGTAAGTCAATATTCCTTCCGGGTGGCGGAGCTGAATGGGCATATGAAGACAATCCGCTGGAAAAGGTATACTATGTACTTAAGGGCGAAATGACAGTAACTGACAAGGACGGAAAGGAATATGTAGTTCATGCAAACGAATCAATTTCATTCCCACCAAACGAAGGCAGAGGTCTTGTAAACAAGAGCAACGAAGTTGCTGAAATGTTAGTTATCATCAACTATCCAGACGCTAAATAATAGGAGGAAAAAGACAATGGTTCCAGTAAAAAAAGAGTTTGTAAACAATATGTTCTCTGTAGAAGGCAAGGTTGCTTTGGTAACAGGTGCTACAGGTGCTTTAGGTAAAGTTCTTGCAAAGGCTTACTGCTATGCAGGTGCGAAGGTATTCATGACAGGACGTAATGAAGCTAAGCTTAAGGAACTTGAGGAAGAATTCAAGGCTGAAGATTTAGACTGCGCTTACGGTGTTGCAGACCCACAGAATGAAGAAGATGTTAAAAGACTTATTCAGGAATGTGTTGCAAAGTACGGCGAAGTAAATATTCTTGCTGTATGTCACGGATATAACAAGCCTCAGAATATTCTTGAACAGTCAGTAGCAGACTGGCAGTATATCATGGATGCAGACTGCAAGTCAGTTTACATCGTATGTAAGTATGTTGCGGAACAGATGGTTGCTCAGGGTAAGGGCGGCAAGATGGTTGTTGTAACATCACAGAGATCAAAGAGAGGCATGGCAGGGTATACAGGATACTGTACATCAAAGGGCGGTGCAGACTTGATGGTATCATCAATGGCTTGTGACTTAACTGCTAAGTATGGCATTAACGTAAACTCAATCTGTCCAACAGTATTCAGATCAGAACTTACTGAGTGGATGTTTGACGTTGAATCAGAAGTTTACAAGAACTTCTTAAAGAGAGAACCAATAGGAAGACTTGCTGAACCTGATGATTTTGTAGGATTTGCATTATTCTTATCATCTGAGGCTTCAAGATTCATGACAGGCGGTAACTATGACTGCTCAGGCGGATACTTAACTTGCTAATTATTTGTTAATTAAACTATTATAAATATTTAATGTAAAAGGAGAAATTTAAAATGGGTAAAGTTTATATTGATTTAACACATCCTTTCGGCGGAGAAATTCCTAGATGGCCTTATTTCGATAAGCCACAAATCGACAATAATCATACAATGGCTAAGGGCGGCGTATTAACTCAGAGAATCAACTGCACAATGCATACAGGTACTCACTGCGATGCTCCAAGACACGTTATGGAATATGAATTTGACGGCAGAAGAGCAAGATACACTCATGAAATGCCGGTTGACGCTTACACAGGACAGGCTGTAGTTCTTAAGATTGATATCGAACCTTGGGGACTAATCACAGATAAGCATCTTGATGCTGCATGTAAGGCATGCGGAGTAAACCCTGCTGATTTAAAGGGCAAGATTGTATGTCTGAATACCGGTATGCACCGTCTGTTCGATGATTCAAAGGCATATTATCACTATGCAGCAGGTACAGGTGTTGAAGCAGGTAAGTGGTTCGTTAAGCACGGTGTTAAGTGCGTAGCCATGGACTCACAGGCTCTTGACCACCCACTACATACAGCTATGGGTAACAACGGTATGACAAGAATGAACCTTCTTGGCGCAACAGGTAAGCCAATCACAGAAGAATACAAGGAATTATTCGGTGAAGAAGCTTATGCTAAGTTCGATAAGTTCGAATACATCAGACTTCACGGTCAGGAAGCTTACGATGAACTTTATGGAGATCTTGAAGAAATCGGAGTATGGGGTACTTGGGAACCTTGTCATAAGGAACTTCTTGGACATGGTATCGTAGGTGTTGAAAACCTTGGCGGTAATCTTGACCAGATTCCGGCAGGACAGTGGTTTGAATTCCTTTGCTTCCCACTAAGATGGTATCTTGGTGACGGTTCAATGGCAAGATGCGTTGCTCTTATCGATGAAGAAAAGGTTGACAAGTCAGTTCCTGAAAGACAGTACGCTTACGGCGGAACAGGATTCGGAACAGAAGAACAGGGCGGATCATCATGTCTTGAATATATGCAGAAGCTTTTCTCAAGAAATAAGAAATAGTTTCTGTACTGCGGGTAACCGTAAAACATCAACATTATAATTTAAAAAGTAACGAAAAGCTGACTGCGAAAACTGTCTGGTTTTCTGCAGTTGGCTTTTTTTATCCCAAAATTGCGGATTTAATTACATTTAAATGTAAAAAAAATAAAAAGTTAACGGAATTATAAGAAATTTATAGCATTAATAAGTAAGCAATTATAAAAGAATTTCAAAGTCATTTAGTTTTATTGAGAGGTAAGTAATATGACAAAGGAAAAACAGTCTTTAAATAACTTTGGTGTCGGCTGGGGTATAATCTTATACTGTCTGCTGATGTTCTTCTTCTATGTAGGTATGATTAACGATGGCACAAACGTTCTGGCTCCTGCAGCAGCAGAAAGATGCGGAGTTGAAATGGGTACAATCATTGCAACGAATGGTTATGCAGGTATGATTGCCGTAATCGGATTTATCATTGTAGGGCAGATAAATAAGAAGATTGGTGCCAGAACTACTTCGGCATTATTCATGATTATTGGCGGTCTTTCTTATATCGGATGTGCAAATGCAACCTCAGTTGCCTTTTATGGCGTATGTATGACAATCGCCGCAACAAGTATGATGTCAGCCGGTTATGTAGCAGGCGGTACACTGGTTGCTACATGGTTCCCTAAGAAGAAGGGTATTGTAATGGGCTACACTACAATGGGCCATAACCTTGCATCGGCATTTTATGTGGCTGCAATGGTAGGCCTGATTGGAGTTATGGGAACAATGGCTAAGGCAGCTTATGTTCCCGGTGTAATTGCTATTATCATTGGTGTTTTAGGATATTTATTAATCAGAAATACTCCTCAGGAAAGAGGAATTAACCCTGATAATGTTTCAGATGAAGTATATAAGACTGAATACTTCACAGCAAATGAAGAAAGTGAATGGACAACAATAAAGCTTTTAAAAACAAAGGAAACATGGTTTGCAGCTGTTTTCACAGGACTGTTCCAGGTATGTTCAGTAGGTGTAATGCAGCAGCTTGTAACCCGAAACATCCGTGATTTCGGAATGTCACAGGGCGGAGCACTTTCCCTTATGACAGCAGTTGCATTAATCGGTGTATTCGGTTCATGGCTGATTGGTGTTATTGACCAGAAAATCGGAACAAAGAAAACAATGCAGTTCTTTGGTGTATGGTATGCAGCAGCACTTGTAATCAATGTACTTGCTCATGGACAGGTTGGACCTTTATTCTATCTGTCAATCTTTATGATAGGTATGGGTATCGGTGGTTCGGCAAATTTCACAACATCACTTCCTACATCTATTTTCGGACGTCAGGGTTTTGATAAAGTAAATTCGGTTGTATTTCCTATTCAGGGATTCGTTACTGCATGGTGTTTCGTAGTAAACGGTGTTGTTACAAATGTAATAGGAAACCTCAGCACGGCATACATTATCTTTGCCTGCGGTGCGGTTCTGGTAACAGTTATGGTATCATTTGTTGATGAATACAAGTACAACAAGGACCACAAGGCGGAAAAACATTAAATGTATCAGGTTGGTTGAATATTAGCTAGAATTATGGAACTGTCATGTCAGCATGACAGTTCTGTAATTATATAGAAATAACGGAGCGGAAAACGTGAACTTAAGATAGGTAAAAAGAGGTGAGAGTAATGACTTGGGGACCATGCATGTTTTATTATCATTGTCCGGAATGCGGAAAAAAATTCAGTTATGCCTCTGACATGATAACAGTATTTGGTGATGATTTTGGAAAATGTCCGGACTGCGGTGCAGAAGGGGTGTACGAAAAAGACGGTGCCAGAACACCGGACGACAGGGACTATGAAGAAGTAGAAGAATAACGGTGAAAATAAATAGAAATTTAAATATAAACAGAGAGGATGAATAAATTGAGCAGATTAGATATTAAGACAAGAGACAGAGCTCAGACTACAGTAGAAGGTCTATATAAAGATCTTGAAAGAAGAATTGTTGCAAGCCCTCCGGGACAGTGCCCTGTAGATATGGCAT
>JBJETA010000032.1:0-20029 GCA_051883075.1 Anaerovoracaceae bacterium | reverse complement strand
GGGTAATAACCTAACTGGCTGTTAGGTATATCAACCATAAATATATTGTAGTAGACAGGAGAAAAAATTATTATGCTTCATTTTATAAAAGGCAGTCTGGCGATGCAGTTTCCGGGCGGCGTAGTTATAGAGGCGGGAGGACTGGGATATGAGGTTTATGTTCCTGACAACTCTTCCGTTTATCTTGCAAAAGAAGGCCAGGAGATAATGGTCTATACGGCTATGATTATAAGAGAAGATGATGTCAGCATTTACGGCTTTGCTGATAAGGACAGCCTGAGACTGTTCCGTATGCTTATGACCGTAAACGGCGTCGGTGCAAAAGCAGCACTTTCAGTATTGTCCGCACTTTCAGCTGCAGAGCTGCAGAAGGCCGTATTGTACGAAGATGTGGCTGCCTTGACAAGAGCAAACGGAATAGGCAAAAAAACGGCACAGAGAATAGTTCTGGAACTTAAAGATAAGATAGATGCGACAGCTGTTGTTTCAGGAGATACCGCAGCAGTGATAATTCCTGATGGAAATACAAATGATGCACGAAATGAGGCTGTAAACGCACTTATTGCTCTCGGTTACAGTAAAAGCGAGTCTGTAGAGGCTCTGTGCAGTGTGGAAGAGCAGAATCTTACTGTTGAAGAATATATAAAGAAGGCTTTAAAAAAGCTGTTTTAATTTTGAAAACAGCTTTCAAATGGTGAAAAAATGGAATTTACGGAATTTGATGAAAGAATAACATCTTCGGCCCAGAAAAGTGAAGAAGAAAGTGTTGAGCTGTCGTTAAGACCCAAAAAGCTCGAAGACTACATAGGACAGAAGACGGTTGCGGACAATCTGAAAATTTTTATAGAAGCGGCGCAGAAGAGGCATGAACCGCTGGATCATGTCTTGTTTTACGGACCTCCGGGACTTGGAAAAACAACACTGGCAGGCATTATCGCAAATGAACTGGGAGTGGATCTGAGGATAACTTCAGGTCCGGCAATAGCAAGAGCCGGTGACTTAGCGGCCATTCTCACGAACCTGAACGAAAACGATGTGCTTTTTATAGATGAAATACACAGACTTAACCGTTCGGTAGAGGAAGTTCTGTACTCTGCCATGGAGGATTATGCGCTTGATATAATCATCGGAAAGGGACCCTCGGCACGTTCTATCAGACTTGATTTGGCGAAGTTTACATTAATTGGGGCAACTACCCGTGCAGGAAGTCTTTCTGCACCTCTGCGAGACAGATTCGGTGTTATAAGCAAGTTTGAGATGTATACAACAGAAGAACTTAAAAAGATAATTTCGCGTTCAGCGGAGCTTTTGGGCGTAGAGGTGGATGAAGTTTCTCTTGAAGCAATGGCAAAATGTTCAAGAGGTACTCCAAGAATAGCCAACAGAATACTGAAAAGGGTAAGAGATTTCAGCCAGGTAAAGGGAAATGGTGTCATAACTCCGGAGATTACGGCAGAGACGCTCAGCTCGCTGGGTGTGGACAACCATGGACTTGAAGCCCTTGACAGGGAACTGCTTAGGGTTATCATAGAGCGATTTAAGGGCGGACCTGTGGGAATAGATACCATTGCAGCCGCAATAGGAGAGGACAGGGTCACTATTGAGGATGTGTATGAGCCATATCTGATACAGGAGGGATTCCTGCACAGAACCCCAAAGGGCAGAGTTGTATCAGAACTGGCATATAAGCATTTGGGTCTTGAGCTTCAGGAATCAAAATAATATTATAATTGGGAGATAAAAGATGAAGTTTACTGTAAAAAATATTCTGTCAACTATGCTGGCGGTATTGCTTTTTTCTGCAACCTTCATGTACGGAGGTTCGGCAGAGGCATATGCGGATACTGTTCCACAATATGTAAGGATAGGAATCAAATACGGAAGCACGGCTTCTTCAAGCTATACAATAGGCTTGTCGGGAGGAGTAATTCTGGGAACAGCCGGAAACGACGGATTTACTGAAATTAAAAACTTCGGACAAGTTGGAAATGTCACAGTTTCGATGCAGGCGGACAACAGCATAATTATGACGGCTGTTGACCAAAGCGGGACTGCATTTGTTTTAAATCAGGAGTATCCTGAGGCCAACTGTCTGATGCCGGCAGATTACAACAGCGGCGGCACGGTGAACATTGCAGGCTCACTGTACAGAGGCGGTGTAATGTTCAACAGTCTTATGGGAACTCTGAATGCTGTTAATTACATACCGGTTGAGGAATATCTGTATGGAGTCATAAACGCTGAACTTCATAAGGATTATCCCCTGGAGGCGTTAAAAGCACAGGCAGTGGCGGCAAGAAGCTTTACCGTATGCAAGCTTAATACCCATAACTCATACGGATTTGACCTTTGCGACAATACACATTGCCAGATGTACAAAGGATATGCCGATGAATATCCAGAAACTACGCAGGCGGTAGAGGAAACAGAGGGTGAAACCTTAAAATATGAAGGAAAGACTGTGGCGGCTTTTTATTCCAAAAACAGCGGAGGTTTTACCCAGGCTTCTGAAGATGTATGGACTGCGGCTCTGGGGTATTTAAGGGCAAAGAAGGATGAATATTCTCCGGCTTATAAATGGGAAAAAACATTCAGTTTTTCTGAAATCGAAAGCAAGCTGTCTTCTGCGGGATACAGCATCGGAAGCCTGTCGAAGGTGGTTATTGCTGAGCGAAATCAGGCCGGAGCGGTGGGAAAGCTTCAGTTTGTAGGAACCTCAGATACAGTTACGGTTACAAAAGACAGAGTAAGAACCATTCTTGGAGGTACCTATATAAAGTCAACCATGTTTACTCTGAACGGAAGATATGAAGAAACCTCCGGTAACGGCAGCAGTGCAGACAATGTGAACGGAAATATAGACAGTTCCGAAGTTTATGGTATTGTCAGCCGCAGTTCACAGACGGAGAAGCTTGATGAAAGGATTTATGTGATTGGTGCAGAAGGCATTTCATCAAGGAAAAATCTTGAAGGTCTGTATGTTTCAAACGGCAGCAGAAAAATGAGTATAGGCACTGCTTCACAGGAGGAAGCAGCTGCGGATAAAAACGGCGGACAGCAGGGAAATGTTGTTCTCGTTGGTGAAGACAGTTCGTCGGGGCCTCAGGTAACCTTTACGGGGCTGGGATACGGACACGGTGTGGGCATGTCTCAGGACGGAGCTGTGGAAATGGCGAAAAAAGGCTTTACATACAGGGATATTCTACAGTATTATTATACAGATGTGACAATTGAGAAGTAAAACAATCAAAAAGGTTTGCCTTTGGCAAACCCTTTTGTGATGTTTTTGATATTTTAAATTTTACGGAATGGAGAAAAATATTTAATGCATATCAATGATTTTGATTATGAGCTTCCTGCGGAGCTTATAGCGCAGAAACCTGCGGATAAACGTGACTTTTCCAGACTGCTGGTTGTTCACAGGGATACAGGAAAGATAGAGCACAGACATTTTTATGATGTTCTTGATTATTTAAATGAAGGAGACTGTCTTGTACTGAATAACTCAAAGGTTTTGCCCGCAAGACTTTTCGGAGTGAAAGAGGGTACAGGTGCAAAGATTGAATTCCTTCTTATAAAAAGGCTTGACGGTGATCTCTGGGAAACGATGGTAAGGCCGGGAAAAAGACTTAAACCGGGAGATGCCGTTGATTTTTCGTGCGGTGGTGAAAAGGCAAAGTTCAGGGCTGTAGTTGAAGCTTATGGGGAAGAAGGCACACGTCATGTAAGGTTTGACTATGACGGGATTTTTCTTGAAAGACTGGAAGAACTGGGAAGTATGCCCCTGCCTCCATATATTGAAAGAAGCAGTGAAGAAGAGGATAAAGACAGATATCAGACGGTTTACTGCAAGGAAGAGGGTTCTGTTGCGGCACCTACCGCAGGACTTCATTTCACAAAGGAACTTTTGGAGAAAGCTCAGGCAAAGGGCGTAAAGCTTGCTTATGTTACTCTTCATGTCGGAATAGGAACTTTCAGACCTGTAAAATGTGAAATAATAGAAGAACACAAGATGCATTTTGAAGAATATTCGGTAAGTGCGGAGAGTGCAAAGACAATAAATGAAACCAGAAAAAACGGCGGGAAAATTATATGTGTAGGAACCACTTCAAGCAGAACCGTCGAGAGTGCGGCTGTTTTAAATGAGGAAGGGGACATTCCAAAGTATGTAATGAAGGAAGGTCAGGGAAGCACAGGGATATTTATATATCCCGGATATGAATTTAAAATAGTTGACAGCCTGATTACAAACTTCCACCTTCCGAAGTCAACACTTCTGATGCTGGTTTCGGCTCTTTATGACAGAGAAAAAATGCTTGAAATATACAAAACGGCTGTAGAGGAAAAGTATCATTTCTTTTCCTATGGCGATGCTATGATTATTTTATAAAGGAGATAACTATATGAAACATGCAGTTACTTACGAACTGCTAAAAAAAGACAGCAGAACAAAGGCAAGAAGAGGTATAGTCCATACACCTCACGGAGATATACAGACTCCTGTTTTCATGCCTGTGGGAACGGCGGCAACAGTAAAGGCAATGCGTCCCGAGCAGGTAAAGGAAATGGGTGCGGAAATCATTTTATCAAATACTTATCATTTGTATTTAAGACCGGGACATGAAATTGTAAAGGAAGCAGGAGGGCTTCATAAATTTATGAACTGGGACAGAGCTATTCTTACCGACAGCGGTGGGTTCCAGGTGTTCAGTTTGGGCTCACTGAGGAAAATTACGGAAGAGGGTGTCCAGTTCCGTTCCCATATTGACGGGTCAAAGCATATGCTTTCACCTGAAAAATCCATGGAAATACAGAATGCTCTGGGGTCGGATATCATGATGGCTTTTGATGAGTGTGCTCCTTATCCGGCAGACAGGAAATACGTAAAGGACTCTCTCGAAAGAACTACAAGATGGCTGAAAAGATGCAAGGATTATCATAAGGATATTGAAAGACAGTCATTGTTCGGTATCATGCAGGGCGGAATGTACAAGGATCTGAGGGAAGAAAGTGCAAAGCAGATAGTTGACATGGACCTGCCCGGATATGCCATAGGAGGCCTAAGCGTAGGTGAACCCAAAGAGTTAATGCTCGACATCCTTGATGACTGCGTTGATTATCTTCCGGAAGATAAAGCACGTTATCTGATGGGAGTCGGAAGCCCGGATTATCTGTTTGAAGGAGTGGAACGTGGAGTCGATATGTTTGACTGCGTGCTCCCTACAAGAATAGCAAGGCACGGCATGGCTATGACCTCATACGGCAGGGTTAACATTAAAAATGCCAAATATGAAAGAGATTTTGATGCACTTGACCCTGAATGTGACTGCTATACGTGCAGAAACTATTCAAAGGCATATTTAAGACATTTGTACAAGTGTGATGAAATGCTGTCGGCAATGCTGCTTTCAAACCACAATCTGCATTTCCTTGTAAACATGATGTCAAATATCAGAAAAGCTATAGAAGAAGACAGATTCATTGAATACAAAAAGGAATTTTATGCGAAGTACGGCAGATTCTAATGGAGGGCACATGGATATTTGTAAACATGATGAGTTTTGCGGGGGCTGCATACATCAGGGCATTCCTTATGCAGAACAGATGAAAATGAAAGAGAATGAAGTCCTTGGACTTCTTGAAAAAAAGGAAATAAAATACGGAAAATTTTTAGGTCTGGAGGGAAGTCCGAAGCAGTATTGCTACCGCAACAAGATGGAATATACTTTCGGTGATCAGGTAAAGGACGGGGACATGACTCTGGGAATGCACCGAAAGGGACGGTTTATGTCCATTGTGACTGTTGACAGCTGCCAGCTTGTGGATCCTGACTTTAATCTGATTTTAAGAGCTGTACTCGACTTCTGCAACGACAGGGGCTATCCGTTTTATCATAAAAAAACACATAAAGGGCTTATGAGAAATCTGATTATACGAAAGGGTCAGAGGACTAAAGAGCTTTTGGTAAACATAGTTACATCATCTCAAATTGAGTTTGATGAGGAAGGCTTTGTAAATATGCTCAGGGGTCTGGAACTGGATAATGTCCTTGCAGGGGTACTGCGAACTGTAAATGACAATATTGCAGATGCGGTAAACTGCGAAGAACTCAGAACATTATGGGGAAGAGACTATTACATGGAAAAAATCATGGGTCTTGACTTCAAAGTAAGCGCATTTTCTTTTTTTCAGACAAATGTAGACGCTGTTGAAAGACTGTACAGCGAGGCACTTGAACTCATTGATGATGTAAATGGAAAGGTAGTGTACGATTTGTTCTGCGGCACTGGTACAATAACACAGGCACTTGCACTGAAGGCTAAGAAGGCAATCGGAGTCGAGATAGTTGAGGAGGCTGTTGAAGCGGCAAAAGAGAATGCAAGGCTTAACGGACTTGAAAACTGTGAGTTCCTGGCAGGGGATGTGTTTGCTGTACTTGACAGGATTGAGGAAAAACCGGACGTTATAGTGGTTGATCCGCCCAGAGTGGGCATTCAGAATAAGGCACTTGAAAAAATCCTGGGATACGGGGTAGAGCAGATTGTTTACATTTCATGCAATCCGAAATCACTTACAGATAATCTGAAGATTTGTACGGAAAGAGGGTATGAAATAAAGCAGATAAAAGCGTATGACAATTTCCCTATGACAAAGCATATAGAATGTGTATGCCTTCTGGCTAAAAATAGTCGCTTATGAAAAAGGTGTTATAAACAGACGCATAGCAAAATAAAATAAAAGCGTAAAACTGCGAATAAATTGTTTTTTCGCAGTTTTTTTTTAATTAACTATTGACAAAATATAACTCACAAGTTATGATAATACCAACCTACTCGGTAGGTAGGAGAAAGACGGCCGTAAAAATGTCAGAACAGGAAACATATTGATGATATAATAAGGGGGAAAGAATTATGTCCAAAATATACACTTCTGCGGAGCAGTTAATAGGAAGGACTCCGCTTCTTGAACTTACAAACATTGAAAAGAATTTAAATTTGAAGGCGAAAATAATAGCAAAGCTCGAATATTTTAATCCTGCGGGTTCTGTGAAGGACAGGATTGCAAAGGCCATGATTGATGATGCGGAAAAAAGCGGAAAGCTGAACGCCGATTCAGTTATTATTGAACCTACATCAGGAAATACGGGCATCGGACTTGCAGCTGTTGCTGCGGCAAAGGGCTACAAAATCATAATTGTAATGCCTGAAACAATGTCTGTTGAAAGAAGACAGCTGATGAAAGCTTATGGTGCCGACATTGTCTTGACTGACGGAACAAAAGGCATGAAAGGTGCAATAGCAAAAGCTGAAGAGCTGGCAAAGGAAACAACTAACAGCTTTATCCCGGGTCAGTTTACGAATCCGTCTAATCCAAAGGCTCACAGGGAAACAACAGGTCCTGAAATTTGGGAAGATACAGACGGAAAGGTTGACATCTTTGTTGCAGGTGTAGGAACAGGCGGAACGGTTACAGGCATAGGAGAATATCTGAAATCAAAGAATCCTGCCGTAAAGGTTGTTGCTGTAGAACCGGAAACTTCACCGGTTCTTTCTAAGGGTGTCAGCGGAAGTCATAAGATACAGGGAATAGGAGCCGGATTTGTACCTGAAGTATTGAATACTGATGTTTATGATGAAATCATTGCCGTATCGAATGAAGATGCTTTTGAAAAAGGTAGACTCATAGGAAGAAATGAAGGGGTACTTGTGGGAATCTCTTCGGGAGCGGCTTTATCTGCAGCTATTGAGCTTGCAAAGCGTGATGAAAACGCAGGTAAAAACATAGTTGTTCTGCTTCCTGATACAGGTGACAGATATTTGTCTACTGCTTTATTTATGGAATAAGAACAGAAACCTTCAGAATCGGCATGAAAAGAGCTTGCAAAGTAAAATGAGGTGACAATATGATGATTTCGACAAGAGGAAGATACGCACTCCGTGTAATGATTGATTTGGCAGAACACAGAAACGGAGAATATATACCCATGAAAGATGTTGCAGCAAGACAGGAGATTTCATTAAAATATCTTGAAAAGATACTGCCTGTACTGACAAAAAGCAACATGATAGAGGGAATACATGGAAAAGGCGGAGGATATAAACTGACCCGCGAACCGGAAGAGTATAAGGTGGGAGAAATTCTGCGTATTACGGAGGGAGATCTTGCACCTGTGGCCTGTCTGGGCTGCAACGCTGAGCCGTGCACAAGAACTGCCGAATGCCGTACGCTTCCTATGTGGAAAAAATTCAATGATATGACCAATGAATACTTTGACAGCATTACAATAGCTGATTTAATGAAAGTGGACTGGTCGGATAATTATGTTATTTAAAACAATATACACATTTCTTATAAGAAAACCCGGGTTTATTTTATAGACTCAGGTTTTTTTTATGCAAAAAATTATGCTGAAAAATTTTGTAAAAAAATGCATAAATATTTGTATATCACTTGAAATTTATATGTAATTGAGGTTAAAATAAAGAGAGTAGTCAAAATATTTTGAATATCTCTGAACATTTCCTGAGAAATGTTATGGGGGAGCGATATGAAGTCAATAGGGACAAAATTTATAACACTGATATTATCCGGGATGCTTTTAATGGCTGTTGTCATAAGCAGTGCAGGTGTTTTTGTAATCAGTGATGCAATAAACAGTGATTCGGATCAAATCATGAACTCTCGATGTGAAGAAGAAGTAGCTAAGATGGAAAGAATTTTTGGCGACATAGAAAGTGCGGCGGAAATCATAGCGGAATATTCTTCGGAGCAGCTTGGTGATGTGCATGATTTTGTGGATGATAAAGAATACCGTGATGCATATACAGAGAAAATTGAAAATCTGGCTGTAAGCATTACAAGAAATACGGAAGATGCAATCGCTGTATATTTTCATTACAACCCATTGATAATGCCGCCGGCAGAGGGATTCTTCTGGAGCAAAAATAAATTGGACGGAGAAATAACAAAGTTCCCGGTTACTGATTTATCTCAGTTCGGTCCTGATGAAGAAGATAAGGCAAAATGGTATTATATGCCGGTTCACAATGAGGCTCCTTTATGGATAGGTCCATATATGAACAATGATGTTGAAGAATATATGATGTCTTATGTCATTCCTGTGTATAAAGACGGGGTTTTAATCGGTGTTACAGGCATGGACATTGACTTTAACCTGATAGCCGGCAATGTGAAAAATATAAAGGTATATGACAGCGGATATGCATTTTTGACAGATAAAGATGAAAATGTTGTATATCATAAAGATTTTGAAGTAGGTACCAATATAAAGGAACAGCTCTCTGACAATAAGAGCAAAACCGTTATACGGGAGCTGTCAAATGATATGAAGCTGGTCATAACTGTACCGTCATGGGAAATAAATCAACTTAAAACGCTTATTATAAAAAGAAGCATTGTAGCAACGCTTGCTATATCTTTGTTTTTTATAGCAATAACAGTGGTCATTACTCACAGGATGACCGTTCCGCTGATAAAGCTTACAGAGGTTACCGAACAGGTTTCGAACGGAGATTTTGATGTTGATTTTCCTGAGGGAAGAGAAGACGAAATAGGCGTATTGTCTGAAAGCATCCAGAAGATGGTCGGATATCTGAAGGAATATATAAGCTACATAAATGATCTGATATATACCGATTCGCTGACAGGTCTGAGAAACAAAGCGGCATATCAGGAAACGGTACACAGGATTGAAAGGAATCTTGACTCGGAAATTCAGAAATTTGCAGTTATAGTCATGGATATTAATTGGCTGAAATCCGTAAATGATGTTTACGGACATGAATTCGGTGATATTCTTATTAAGAATACAGCAAAATTCATAGGTGAGATTTTTGATAAGCAGTCGGTTTACAGGATTGGCGGTGACGAATTTGCGGTTGTGTTGGAAAACGATGAATCGGAAACCGGAGAGAAACTGATGGATGAATTCAGAAAGGCACTGGAAATCAACAATAAAAACGCTGAAAATCTGACAGATAAATTATCTGTTGCCTCGGGTATTGCAGTATACAACAGTGAGGAAGACAGAAGCTACCATAGCGTATTTGAACGGGCAGACAGAAATATGTATGAAAATAAGGAAAAGATGAAAATGAAGGAGTCTTACAGTAGTTAAAAAAGGAGGTCGTTAATATGGATAAAGGCATAAATGAAATATTGGACAGTGAGTTATTTGACATACTTTCGATGACCTCCGACAACGTGTATATATTTGCATGCGATATAAAGACAAATATATCAAGGTGGTCTGTAAATGCGGTAGATTATTTTGATATGCCGGGAGAATATATGGAGGACGCCCTGGCAGCATGGATACCGAAGATACACGAAAGTGAAAGAGAGCCGTATGTTCAGGAAATAGGATCCGTATTTGCCGGGACAAAGGACAGGCACTGCTTTGAGTACCGTGTGAAAAACAAATACGGTGAATATGTATGGCTGCAGTGCAACGGAGTTATACGCAGGGATGAAAACGGAGATGCCAAGGTTTTCGCAGGCATTATGAACAGACTTGATATAAAAAATAAATATGATCCATTGACAAATCTTATGACTGTACACGATTTTAACAGCAAAGAATTTGAATGCGGAAGCGGATGTGTTATGCTTGTGGAAATAGAAGGCTTCAGGGACATCGGAAACAGCTACGGCATGGATTACTGTGATAAAATTGCATATGAGTTCAGCTGCAGGCTTCAGGAAATTTGCAGTGCTAATAACCATATTTATAAGGTAAGGGAAAACGGTGTTATTATAGTTTCTCCGCAGTATACCGAGGATGAGTGCAGAAACCTGTTTAACAGAATAAAAGATGAGAGCAACAGAATATGGCATAATACTGATAAAGGTGTTCTTCCTTTAAGTATTATAGGCGGGGCCATTGTTTATCCGAATTATGACATAAAGCGTGAAATGTTTTCGGAAATGCTGGAATACTGCCTTAAAAAGGCAAAGAAAAGTCACAGAGGAAAGCTTGTATTTTATTCAAGAAAACTAGGTGAAGAATTCAGAGAGGGCATAAGACTGAAACAGGCGATTATTCAGTCTGTGCAAAATGATTTCCGGGGATTTTCGATGTATTTCCAGCCGCTTGTTGAGAAAAGCTCACATAAAACAGTAAACTGTGAAGCTCTTCTGCGCTGGTTCAACGATGATTTTAAAAATGTAGGAATCCAGAATGTCATAAAAATACTTGAAAAGACAGGTGATATAAGAGAGCTCGGATACTGGATTATGGACGGTGTTATGAAACAGGCTAAAATCTGGCAGGATAAATATGAGGATTTTTCTGTTTCCTTCAATGTTTCTTATCTTCAGTTTAAGGATCATTCCTTTGTTGAAAAGCTGATAGCATGCGGCAGAAAGCATAATATAAAACCGGAGCTGATAAATATAGAACTTACAGAGAGCTCCAAGATAGATGATTTTGAAAATCTTGTAACGAGCTTTAAAAAACTGCGAAGTGAGGGATATAAGATTGCACTTGATGATTTCGGCATAGCATATTCTACGCTGCTCCTGATAAGAAATCTGCCTGTGGACTTTGTCAAAATAGACCATTCATTTGTACTTAGCCTGACAAAAGACAATGTTGTAGACCTTGCAATCATAGAAAGCATAGTTTCCCTCTGCAGCAGGCTGAATATCGAAGTTGTTGTTGAAGGAGTGGAAAATTCGGAAATTCTGGAAATCATTGAGCAGTATCCTGTTTCACTTCTTCAGGGGTATTACTTTGACAGGCCTATGCCTGTTGAAGAGTTCAACAACGTAATCTGCAAAACATATACAATGTAGTGAAAAGACATAAAAGGTGTGTACTTTATAAAAGTATATGCCTTTTATTTTTATTATGTTAGAATAAATAATGTATTGCTGATGAAAACAGTAAATTGACAGAAATCAATATTTTAAGCGGAGAATATAAAAATATGAAAATAAAATCAGATAAACTGATAGTTGGAATACTTGCCCATGTGGATGCAGGAAAAACAACTTTGTCGGAAAGTCTTTTGTATAAAAGCGGAACTATACGGAAGCAGGGAAGAGTAGATCATGGGGATGCTTTCCTGGATACAGACAAAATTGAAAAGAACCGTGGAATAACGATATTTTCAAAGCAGGCAAGACTCAATATGGGCAGTAAGGAAATAGTTCTTCTGGACACTCCCGGGCATGTTGATTTTTCTGCAGAAATGGAAATGACCTTACAGGTACTTGACTATGCTGTTTTGGTTATAAGCGGAACTGACGGTGTACAGAGTCATACTGCAACAGTATGGAAGCTTCTGGAACATTATGGAATACCTGTATTTATATTTGTGAACAAAATGGACCAGCCGGATACAGACCGAAAAAATATTTTAAAAGATTTAAAGAAGAGGCTGAGCGACAGCTGTGTAGATTTTACAGAACAGCACGATGAAAGCTTTATGGAGGAGCTTTCTTTATGTAGCGAAGAGCTACTGGAACAGTTTCTTGATAATGCCCTCATAAGCGGTGAAAGCATTGCTGAAAATATCAGATGCAGACATATTTTCCCATGCTATTTCGGTTCTGCACTTAAACTGGAAGGTGTGGATGAATTTATAAAAGGTTTTGATGAATTTACCATTATGCCGGAATATCCCGAAGAATTTGCCGCAAAGGTATATAAAATTTCCAGAGACAGTAAAGAAAACCGACTGACTCATATGAAAATCACAGGAGGCAGCCTCAGGGTAAAAGAACTGATTAACGGTGAAAAAGCCGATCAGATAAGATTTTATTCAGGAATGAAATTTGTTGCCGGAGATGAGGCTTCGGCAGGAGATATATGCACTGTTACAGGCCTTAATTCAACGTATTCGGGTCAGGGACTCGGCACGGAAAATATGTCGGAAACTCCCGTGCTGGAACCTGTTTTTTCATATCGTGTCATAACACCTGACGGCTGTGATGTACACCAGCTTTTATTAAAAATGAAGCTGCTTGAAGAAGAATCACCTCATCTTCATGTATCGTGGGATTCTAAACTTAAGGAGATATATGTAACCCTTATGGGGGAAATAGAACTGGAAATACTAAAAAGCGTTATCAGGGACAGATTTGATATAAATGTAGAATTCGGCAAAGGAAATATTTTATATAAAGAAACTATAAAAGAGTCTGTCATAGGAACAGGACATTTTGAGCCTCTTAAGCATTATGCTGAGGTTCACCTGCTTTTGGAACCGGGAGAAAGAGGAAGCGGCATGCGGTTCGCCTCAGAATGCAGCACGGACACACTCTCAAAAAACTGGCAGAGGCTGATACTTACACATCTTGAGGAAAAGAAGCATATAGGAGTTCTGACAGGTTCTGAGATTACCGACATAAAAATTTCCATAGTGGGCGGAAGAGCCCATGAAAAACATACGGAAGGCGGAGATTTCAGAGAAGCAACCTATAGGGCTGTACGTCAGGGACTTATGAGGGCAGATTCTGTCCTTTTAGAGCCTTTTTATGAGTTCAGGCTGGAGCTTCCGGTAGAAATGCTGGGAAGAGCAATATCGGATGTCCAGCGAATGAACGGGCATTTTGAAAGTCCTGACATTGAAGGAGAAACTGTTGTTATCAGGGGATATGCACCGGTTGCAGAGATGCAGAACTACCAGACTGAGATAAACTCGTATACTCAGGGAAAGGGGAGAATGTTCTGCAGCTTTAAAGGATATGATGTATGTGAAAATGCAGAAGCTGTAATAGCTGAAAAGGCTTATGATGCAGAAAGGGATGTATTCAACCCTGCAGGGTCTGTATTCTGCATGAACGGTGCAGGAAATGCTGTGAGCTGGCAGGAGGTTGAGAAATACGCACATACTGAAAGCGAGATAAGGCTTACATCGGAATCGGATAAAACTTTATCAGAAAACGATATAACTGATTTAAAACTCAGTCATTATGAAGGATATGCTGATGAAGAAGAGCTGGAAGCCATATTTTTGCGTACTTACGGTAAGTCAAAAAAAGATGAAGAGAGGCGTTTCAGAAAAAAATCAGATGCAAGAGTTACCGCTGCTCCCGTAAAATACAGAACAAATCTGAATTTGAAAAAAAGAGAGAAATTCTTACTTGTTGATGGTTATAATATTATTTTTGCATGGGATGAACTCAAGGAACTGTCTGATATTAATCTGGAAGCGGCAAGAAACAGTCTTGCTGATATACTTTCAAACTATCAGGGGTATAAAAACGATACATTGATTATAGTGTTTGATGCGTACAAGGTAAAAGGAAATCCGGGCTCTGTGGAAAAGTATCATAATATATATATAATATATACCAAAGAATCACAGACTGCAGACCAATATATAGAAAGAGCCGTACACAAGATGGGCGGCGATTATGATATAACTGTTGCAACTTCAGATAACCTTGAGCAGATGATAAGCTGGGGAGACGGAGCAAAATGTATTTCTGCGGCACAACTGAAAGAAGATGTGGAAAAATTAAATGCAGAGATGAGAGAAAAATTTTTAAATAATAAAAAAGAACCTAAAAATCGTCCTTTTGAAAAACTACTGAAATAAAATTTGTGAAATATCAAAAAAATATATAAAAAAATTTGTGAAAAGGGGTTACTATATAACAAAAAATAGTTTATAATTAACAACATATTCGCAATTTTTTTATCAAAACATACAAAAAGACAGGAGGAATTTAGTTTGAAAAATTTATTGAGCGCATGGAATAAAATCAGCTTGGTAAAGCAGATTATTATTGGCTTGATTATCGGTATTGTTTTAGCGGTTGCCTGCCCTAAGCAGGTTGCGGGAATTGCTATTCTGGGGGACCTTTTCGTAGGTGCGTTAAAGGCAGTAGCCCCTATACTTGTACTTTTTCTTGTTATGTCAGCCATATCAAAGCACAAGTCAGGTCAGAAAACAAATATGAAGTCAATAGTTGGACTTTATCTGGTAGGTACATTCCTGGCAGGTTTTGTCGCTGTAGTTGCAAGCTTCATGTTCAGGGTTGAACTTGTTCTGGCAGGCGGAGTGGAAGATGTTACAGCTCCGGAGGGACTGACTGAAGTATTAAAAAATTTAATCTTCAATGTTGTGGATAATCCTATAAATGCATTAATAAATGCAAACTATATAGGTATACTTACATGGGCTATATTAATGGGTCTTGCTCTTAAATATGCATCAGACAGTACAAAGGATTTGCTTGGGGACATTGCAAACGGTATCTCACAGGTTGTAAAATGGGTTATTAAGTTTGCTCCTCTCGGAGTTATGGGTCTGGTGTTTAACGCAATTTCAACAAGCGGTCTTGAAAGTCTTGCAAAGTATTTGCAGATTATAGCATTGCTTGTAGGAGTTATGGCTTTTGTAGCTTTAGTTGTAAACCCTGTTATTGTATTTGCCCTAACAAGACAGAATCCATATCCTTTAGTGTTCAAATGCCTGAAGGAAAGCGGAATAACAGCTTTCTTTACAAGAAGCTCGGCTGCAAACATTCCTGTAAATATGCAACTTTGTGACAGACTTGGACTTGATAAGGATACTTATTCCATTTCTATTCCTCTTGGAGCAACAGTAAATATGGGCGGTGCTGCAGTTACAATTTCAGTATTGACTATGGCAGCTACATATACTCTGGGCATAGATGTTGATCTTGCCACAGCTGTTATTTTAAGTTTCTTATCGGCACTGAGTGCATGCGGTGCATCCGGAGTTGCAGGCGGTTCTCTGCTTCTGATTCCGCTGGCATGCAGTCTGTTCGGTATACCAAATGAACTTGCTATGCAGGTTGTAGGGGTAGGTTTCATTGTAGGAGTTATTCAGGACTCATGTGAAACTGCCATAAACTCTTCAACCGACGTATTGTTTACGGCAGCTGCAGAAGGAAAAGTAAGCTTGAAAAGATAAAAATAATTTAAGATAAGTTTTGAAAAGACAGAAATTTCTTAAACACAGAAATTTCTGTCTTTTTTGCTTATATATCTTGAAAAAAATGTAAGATATTGTTAGAATATAGATATCGGTAAAATATATAACATTATAAAAAAGAGGCTGAAATTATGAAAACAATTCTTATTGTAGACGATGATAAACTTTACCGGAAAGTGCTTGGAAAGATATTATCTGTTGAATATTCGATTATTGAGGCTGAAAACGGAGAAGAGGCTTTTTCCATTTTGGAGGAGCATGCGGAAGAAATATCTGCCGTTATGCTTGACCTTGTTATGCCTCTGATGGATGGGTTCGGATTTCTTAAAAAAGTCAGTGAAAATCCCGCATATTCGAATATTCCTATCATGGTAGCTTCAAGCAACAAAGACAATGAAAGTGAAAAGGTTGCGTTGAAGCTGGGTGCATGGGATTTTGTTTCAAAGCCTTATGACCCTGAGATAATCCGCTTCCGAATAAAAAATGCCATTGAAAGAAGCCAGCTTTCGGCATATAAAAGATTAAAATATCTTGCGGAGTACGATACTCTTACAGGTATTTATAACAAATCCAAGTTTTTTATGAAAACTATGGAGCTTTTGCACCTGCACCCGGAAAAGAGATTTGCTTTTATACGCTGTGATATTGACAAGTTCCAGCTGATAAATTCTTTCTATGGTGCGGAGGAAGGTGACCGTGTTCTTGTCCTTTTCTCGGAAAAAATAAAGGAGTTCACCGAAAGCTTTGAAAATTCAACCTTTGGAAGGATAGAAGGGGACATTTTCGGAATCTGTGTACCTTATGAGGGAGAAAAGATAATAAACGGACTTCATCAGATAACACAGGCAATACAGCATTACAATCCTGAGTATACTGTTGTGTGTTCTTACGGCATATATATTATAGATGACTATGAGGCTTCGGTTGATCGTATGTTCGACAGGGCAAGTCTGGCAGCGAAGAAATGCAAGGGAAACTATATGGATGAGATTGCATTTTATGACCAACAACTAAGTCAGGATTTGATGAGGGAGCAGGAAATCATAAACAGTATGAATACAGCTCTCCTTGAGGGGCAGTTTATCATATATATACAGCCTAAATATGATTTAAGTACAAAGTTGCCTGCCGGAGGGGAAGCTCTTGTACGCTGGAAGCTTCCTGACGGAAGTATGAACTCTCCGGGAGAATTTATTCCGGTATTTGAGAAGAACGGCTTTATTACAAAGCTTGACCTTTATGTATGGGAAGAGGTCTGCATTATCATAAGAAGATGGCTTGATGAAGGACGAAAAGTAAGCCCTATATCGGTAAATATTTCAAGAGTGGATTTGTATAATCCAAAGCTTGCGGAAACTCTGATTGAACTGACGGAAAAATACAATATACCACCAAGGTTGTTTAATCTTGAACTGACAGAAAGTGCTTACATAGATAATCCTGCTGTCATTTCCCAGACCATGATGAAGCTACAGCATGAGGGCTTTGTTATCATGATGGATGATTTCGGAAGCGGATATTCATCATTGAACTTTTTAAAAGATATAAATGTAGATGTTTTGAAAATAGACATGAAATTTCTGGCAAATACAGCTATTCCGGGCAGAGGAGAAAGCATTATTGCTTCTGTAGTCCGTATGGCAAACTGGCTGAATATTCCTGTTATTGCAGAAGGTGTTGAAACAAAGAGGCAGGCGGATTTTCTTCACAGCATAGGCTGTGAATACTGTCAGGGCTATTATTTTGCAAAGCCTATGCCTGTACAGGAATACGAAAAACTTATGGAAGAAGAACATACTGCAGATGTTCCTGATAAAAAAGAATCGGAGAATAAGGATGGAAATTCTCTCTGGGTTCTGAATCCTCAGCTGGAATTCCTTTTCGACTCAATACCGCAGGCAATAGCCGTATATGAGTTTGACGGCGAAAATATTGAACTTTTGAGGGTTAATAAAAATTTTGAAGAAGTTCTGGGCATGGAAACTTTCTATTTTAAAACAAATAACTTATTGAGTCTGTGTCACGATGATTATAAGGAAGATTTATATTCGGCATTTAAAAAGGTTGTGGAGACACAAAATGATGCTGAATGTGAATACTTGAGAAGAAAAAGTGACGGAAGCTGGATATGGATTTATTGCAAGCTTAAGTATATAAATAAAGTGGGAAGTGAAAGACATGCTATTTTTGCAAATCTAATGGATATTACAGCACAGAAAGAAATGGATCGGGAACTGAGGAAATACAAGCTTGCAGCCGAGACTGATAAATATGACAAAGAAGATAAGAACGGTACAAAAACTATCATGGTTGTCGATGATTCCATGCTGGGAAGAGCTGTAATCAAAGATATGTTTAACGGAAAATATAACATATTGGAGGCTTGCAACGGCAAAGATGCTTTCAGGGTTCTTGAAGAAAATAATAACAGGGTGGATTTGATTCTTCTGGATCTGGTGATGCCGGAAATGGACGGAAAAGAGTTCCTGAAACGAAAAAATACTATTGATGAAATGGCGGACATACCGGTAATAATTATTACAGGTGAAAACAGAACGGAGGAACAGATAAAACTGCTTGAAATCGGCGCCAGCGACTATATCATAAAACCTTTTGTTAAAGAAATACTGAAAAAACGTGTGGAAAATCTCCTCATTTCAAGTAAAAGAAAAAAACGTGCAGAAAAGTAAATCTTAAAAAATTTTAAGAAATTTGTCGAAATTTAAAAAAACTGAGTTGTTATTGATTTTCTTTGATATATAATAGTATAAAAGCAATGATTCAGCGGCAAGGAGGAAGATTGATGAAGGAAAATGAAGTTTTATGGAAGAATCGACTTTCGGTAAAAATACCTATTATTATGGCTATTGGTATTTTGATTGTTATTCTTGTTATGTGTTCATGCCTGAACTGGCTTACAAGAGCAACGGTTACGGATATGACGGAGAAAGAACTGGATTATATAGCTGAACAGAACGCAAATGTAGTTGGTTCATATCTGGAAAGTATGCTTACTTTTTCACAGGCATTGTCTTTGGAGGTACAGAGATACCAGAATCTGGACAGGGAGTCGGCAAACAATGTGCTGATAGAATCTTTGAAGGGAGTATTGAATAACGATAAGATTTTTTCTGCATATTATGCTTTTGAGCCAAATAAGTATTTTGCTGACACTCCGGACGGACTTTCGTATTATGCTTACAGAGACGGCTCGGATATAGGCATAGATGTTTTTTATGATTATGACAGCTATGGACCTGCGGACTATTATGCAACAACAAAAGAAAAAATGGAAACTCATGTTACGGAACCGTACTCATGGGAACTTTCGAACGGAGAAGTAGTATGGCTCGTTACTCTGAGCTCTCCTGTTGTAGATGGAGACGGTAACTTTATAGGTGTTGCAAATTGCGATATCAATGTTGGAGATCTTCAGAATCTTGCTTATAACACAGGCGGATACGAAAGTTCATACAGCTATACAGTTACAAGTCTTGGTACATGCCTTGCACATACTCTTGATGAGTCTGTTGTAGGAACTGTTCCGCAGACTGTTTCCGAAAATGAAGAAATATTAAAAGCAATATCGGAAGGAAAGACTGTAAGCACTACGATTGCTAACCCTTACGATAAAAATAAAAAAGCATATATTATACATAACGATTTGAGAATTGCGGGAACTGATGTTGACTGGTCAAGTGCTTTTGTTATTAATAAAAGTGAAGCGCTTAACTCCGTAAAAGTTATTACACTTGTGATGATTGCTATAGGTGTAGCGGGACTTCTTATTCTGATTTTTATTTCAAGCAGAGCTGTAAAAAGAGGATTGAAACCTGTAGAACCTGTTATGGAGCTTGCAGAAAAGATGGGCAGATGCGATTTATCCGTATCAGAAGAGAATCTTGTTACAACAAATGATGAACTTGGCGTACTTGCAGACATTTTCAATGAAACATCAAAAACTTTGAACGGATATATTGCTGATGTTTCTGATGTGCTTGGAAAAATTTCAGAAGGAAATCTTGATGTTAACATAAAGAATGAATTTATAGGTGACTTCAATATTATTAAAGAAGATATAAATCAAATCTTGG
>JBJETA010000031.1:0-4749 GCA_051883075.1 Anaerovoracaceae bacterium | reverse complement strand
TTTAATTACATTATACAAGAAGCTGAAATACGGTGTAAAGCCTTAATAAATTGTCAAAGTCCATTTAAGCAAATCAATGGAAAAATATAACTATAAAATATTTATATTATAATGTTAGGATAACTTATAAAGACCTTACACCGTTTTTTTTAATTAAACAAATTTAAAATTTTAATTTTTCATTGATTTTAGCAATCTGTTTTTCTGCTTTTTTTATAACCTTTTTATTGTTTTCTTCCTGGGCAAGTTCCAGAACTTCCTGCCAATCTTCTAATTCGTCCAGTAACAAACCTTTGTATTGCTCATTTGTCATTCCCATATCATCACACATCCCCTTGCTACCTCCTATACAACATATTTAATTACATTATACAAGAAGCTGAAATACGGTGTAAAGCCTTAATAAATTGTCGAAGCCCATTTGCTAAAATAATGGAAAAATATAACTGTAAATTATTTACAGTTTAACATTAAAACAATTTAAAATCAATAGATTGTATAATCAGACGAATGAAAGAGAAATGAAGCTCGAAGCAGAGCGAAGCTTAAGGGATTCAGAATAAGACAAATATAGAAGCTGAGGACAGTTTTAAACCCGAAGATGTAGGAATGTTCCTGATATGTCTTCGGGTTTTATTTTTAGTGAATTGAAAAGTGAAGAAATAAATAAAATACGCTCATAAAATGTGGAGGAAATTAGAAAAGTGGCTCATAAAATGTGAAGAACTCTGTTGAATAGGCTATTTTTTTGTGATAGACTTTGGAAAGGGAGGTGTAAAGTATGTATTTAAAAAGAAAAATTGATGAATTCTTAATGAGATGGAAAAATGAGCCTTCACATAAACCTTTAATAATTAAGGGAGCAAGACAAATTGGAAAAACCGAATCCATTTTACATTTTGCAAAGGAACAATACAGTAATGTAGTATATATAAATTTTGTACTTGATAAAAAGTATAGAGCTATAGTAAGCGATGGATATGATGTTGAAACTGTCATAAAAAATATATCTCTGGCAGATCCTTCGGTTAAGTTTATACCGGGAGAAACAATAATTATATTTGATGAAATTCAGGAGTATCCGGATGTTGCAACGTCTTTGAAAGCTTTTCATATAGATGGAAGATTTGACGTTATTTGCAGCGGCTCTATGCTAGGCATTAATTATAAAAGGATTCATAGCAACAGCGTGGGAAATAAAACTGATTACGAAATGTTTTCAATGGACTTTGAGGAATTCTTATGGGCAAAAGGATATCGGGAAGCTCAAATTGCAGACATTTTAAAACATATGACTTCTATGGCACCATTTAGTGAAATGGAAATGAATGTGTATAAGTCCTTGTTTCTGGATTATTGTGTTTTGGGCGGAATGCCGGATGTAGTTCGTGGATATATAGAAACAGGAACATTTTCAGGATCATTGGAGATTCAGAGACAAATAAGAATGGATTATGAGGAAGATGTTAGAAAATATGCAGAAGGTTTGGATCAGGCTAAAATAATAAGTGTATATAGAAGTGTTCCTGCACAATTGTCAAAAGAAAACAAGAAATTTCAGTTTAGTAAAATTGAAAAAAATGCCAGATCAAGAGAATATACGGGATGTATTGAGTGGTTAGCAGATGCAGGAGTTATAACAGAATGCAATTGCCTTACTTTCCCGGAATTGCCGTTAAAAGGAAATGTTGATGTAAGTAAATTTAAGCTGTATTATCCTGACACAGGTCTATTAGTTTCAGCCTTGGACGAAGAGGCTCAGGACGATTTAAGAGTAAACAAGAATCTTGGTGTGTATAAAGGAGCATTGTATGAGAATTTTGTTGCAGAAGCTTTTGTTAAACAAGGTTTGGGTCTGTTCTACTATAAAAAGGATAATTCTACGCTTGAGGAAGATTTCTTTGTAAGAACTAAGAATGAACTGATTCCTGTTGAGGTTAAATCAAACAATAATAGCTCAAAGTCATTGACAGCCTTGATTAAAAATGAAAATTATAGTGATATAAAACATGGTATAAAATTCGGAGATTTTAATATTGGTTGTTCTAATAATATATATACATTTCCGTATTTCTGCACATTTATGCTTAAGGCATTTTTGAAAGAGTGGGGTTAGAAAAAATAAAGTGCAAAGTCTTAACAATAGTATTATAATTAATTAGATAGGCACAAATTTAAGCTATTAAAAAGGCGGACATATTATGCATGAAACGAATACAATAGATAAATTTAAGGAATTTGAGAAATTTGGAAGCAGACTGGGACTTGAACGCATGAGTGAAATCATGGAAAGACTTGGAAATCCTCAGGAAGGGTTAAAGTATATTCATGTTGCGGGAACAAACGGCAAGGGTTCTGTCTGCAGGTATATATATGAGGCACTTGAGGAAAACGGCTACAAGGTGGGCATTTTCACATCACCCTTTCTCGAGGTTTTCAACGAACGAATAGAGTTTGACAGGCAACTTATTTCGGATGAAGATTTGAAACTCTGCACAGACCGGGTTGTTGAAAAAGTTGATGAAATGGTAGCTGAGGGAATTGACTCTCCTACTGAGTTTGAGGTTATAACTGCAGTGGCATTTGTGTACTTTGCCATGAAAAAAGCCGATTTTGTTATATTGGAGGTAGGACTGGGAGGAAGCGGAGATTCAACGAACATTATCAGAAAACCGCTGGCCTGTGTTATCACTTCCATTTCCTTTGACCATACAGACAGGCTTGGAAATACCATTGAAGAAATAGCTTCGGAAAAAGCAGGAATAATAAAAAAAGGTGTGCCTGTGATTTCAAATGTAGACAGAAGAGAAGCGGCAAGGGTTATTGCTAAAAAGGCTTATGATAATGACTGCGTTCTTTATGATGTGACAAAGATAAAATACGGCATAAGGGAGCAGTCAGTGTTCGGATATATGGTAGATACGAATATATACGGAACGGATTATTCAGAGGTTGAAATCGGCATGGTGGGAGCACACCAGGTCAGAAATCTGCTTACAGCACTTACAACTCTTGAGATTCTCCGAAAAGCTGAAGAAATAAAAGTAAACAGAAAAGATTTGTATGCCGGATTGAAAAAGGCAAAGCAGATTGGAAGATTTGAACTTCTGAACCGTCAGGTCATAGACAGGGCATGGGAAGAAAAAAGAAAATGTGATATACCGTACATAATCATAGACGGAGCACACAACGAGGAAGGAGCTGCGGCGCTTGAAAAAGCAGTGGCGGACCTGCTGCCGAACCAAAAGGTTTTAATGGTAACAGGTATGCTTGCAGACAAGGATACTGACAAAATACTTGAAAGCTTTGGAAAAATAGCGGATGATTTTGTCGCAACGGAGCCTGACAGCCCGAGAAAATGGAGTGCGGAAGAGCTTGCGGAAGCCTTGAAAGCCAGAAATAAAAACTGTGTTGTGAAAAAAGATCCTGCAGAGGCATGTGCCTATGCGTTTGAGAAGAGCGGTGACTATGATGTGTTGCTTGTGGCAGGGTCGCTTTATCTAATAGGAAAAATAAGGGGATTGTTGCAGAAACTTTCGGAGTAACCGGATGCTGCAGAACAGAAGGAGGTTTTATTATGGCACCAAGAAGACAGAAGAGAAAGAAAGTAATACTGTTTTATAACCCTCATTCGGGAAACGGACTTTTTAAAAATAATCTGGACCTGATTATAGAACGGCTGCAGAAGGCAGGCATGATTGTAATTCCTGTCAGGGCGGCCCACGGACAGGTTCTGAATCAGATTTTCAGTGAGATAGACCAGAGCGAATACAAGATGGTCATTGCCGCAGGCGGTGACGGAACTATAAACATTTGCGTAAATGCCATGATTAATAACGGCATAGAGCTTCCTCTGGCAATCATGCCTGCGGGAACAGCAAACGATTTTGCGTATTATTTTGATCTTCCGAGTGACATCAATGAGATGATGGACATTATCCTGGGAGGCAAATTCACTTATGCCGATGTAGGAAAGGTAAACGACAGGTACTTTATAAATGTTGCAGCTATGGGTATGCTTGTTGACGTGAGCCAGAAAACAGACCCTAATCTGAAGAACACTTTAGGTATTCTGTCATATTATCTGAGGGGTCTTACGGAGGTTACGAGCCTGAAGCCTATTCCTATCAAGCTTACAAGCGAGGAGTTTACAGGTGAGGAAAATATGTTTTTCATGCTTGTAATGAACGGACGCTCGGCAGGCGGATTCAAGAGGATTTCACCTCATTCGGAGGTAAACGATGGGTTGCTTGATGTTATGCTGTTCAAGGAAATGCCCGTTATTGACTTTGCACCGCTTTTAATCAATGTGCTTCAGGGCAACCATCAGGAAAACAAAAATGTTATTTACTTTAAGACGGCAGAGCTTACCCTGGAATCACCTGTTGATGTTTCGACGGATATTGACGGTGAAAAGGGAGAACCTTTCCCTCTGCATTTTACAGTTCTGCCTAAAAAGCTTAAGATTGCAACCAGATATGATGATATGAAGGGACCTATCTGGTAGGAGGAGAAAGAAATTTTATGGCGAAGGTTTTAGTTGGTATGAGCGGAGGTGTGGACAGCTCGGTCTGCGCGTTCCTGCTTAAACAGCAGGGATATGAGGTGAGCGGAGCTACACTGAAACTGTTTGACAATGAAGATATAGGAGAGGACAAGGAAAAAACCTGCTGCTCGCTGTCGGATGTCCAGGATGCGCGGAGCGTTGCCATGCGCCTTGGATGCAGGCACTATGTTTTTAACTACGGA
>JBJETA010000030.1:0-4790 GCA_051883075.1 Anaerovoracaceae bacterium | reverse complement strand
GTATATAAATGAGCGGACATCATTTACAGATGTCAAAAAGAGTGGTACCGCGGAAACACAGACCATTAATTATATGAAGTTTTCGTCTCTTTACTTTTGCACGACAGTATTAAGTGCATTATGTAAGGAGGCTTTTTTTATATCTGTAATGCTCATATAAAAGCTGAAGCTACAATTATTATATATGGAGGTTTTGTGCAATGAAAAATTATGAAAAGTACAGCGTCGGATATTTTGCCCCTGATATGAGTGCGGCAGACGCAAACTGGACAAAGAAAGATCATATAGAAAAGGCTCCCGTCTGGTGCAGTGTTGACCTGCGTGACGGAAATCAGGCTTTGATTGTTCCCATGAGTCTGGAAGAAAAGCTTGAATTCTTTAAATATCTTGTAAAAATCGGTTTTAAGGAAATTGAAGTAGGATTTCCTGCTGCATCCGAAACTGAATATGAGTTTTTAAGGACATTGATAGAAGAAGATTTAATTCCCGATGATGTTACCGTACAGGTTCTTACACAGTCAAGGAAACACATCATAGATAAAACCTTTGAAGCGTTAAAAGGAGTAAAAAATGCTATCGTGCATCTTTACAACTCCACTTCCTTTGCCCAGAGGCAGCAGGTATTCCGTGCTTCTAAGGAAGAAATCATACAGATTGCCGTTGAAGGTGCAGAACTTATTAAGGAATATGCAGCCCAGTTTCCTGAAACAAACTTCAGATTCCAGTATTCCCCTGAAAGCTTTACCGGAACTGAAATGGAATTTGCGGCAGAAATCTGCAACAGAGTCATAGATGTATGGCAGCCAACACCTGAAAACAAGGTTATTATAAATCTCCCTGCTACTGTTGAAATGTCCATGCCTCATGTATTTGCAAATCAGATCGAATATATGTGCCGCAACCTTCATAACAGGGAAAACATCATAGTATCACTTCACCCTCACAATGACAGGGGCACCGGAGTTGCCGATGCGGAGCTTGGACTTCTTGCAGGCGGAGACAGAATCGAAGGTACACTGTTTGGAAACGGCGAAAGAACAGGAAATGTGGACATAGTTACAATCGCCATGAATATGTTTACCCACGGTGTTGATCCGGGACTTGATTTTACCAATATGCCTGAAGCCGTTGAGGTTTATGAAAAATATACAGGCATGAAAGTAAGTCCAAGACAGCCTTATGCAGGAGATCTTGTATTTGCTGCTTTCTCCGGCTCACATCAGGATGCTATAGCAAAAGGCATGAAATGGAGAGAAGAAATGGATCCTTCAAGATGGACTGTTCCTTATCTTCCTATTGACCCGCACGATGTGGGACGCGAATATGAAAGTGATGTTATCAGAATCAACAGTCAGTCAGGTAAAGGCGGCATAGCATACATTATCGAGAGAGACTATGGTTTCACAATACCAAAGGCTATGAGAGCCGAAATCGGATATATGATGAAGGATATTTCCGACAAGCGACATGAAGAGCTTTCTTCGGAGGAAATATTCTCTGCATTTGAAAAGGAATACATAAACGACTTTTCACCTATTGATATAACAGATGCTACATTTAATTATCTGTCTTCTACAAAGTCAACCGATACAGACAGTATCAGCGTAAAGATGAGAGCGGAAATAAACGGTGAAGTATTTAATCTTGAAGCACAGGGCAACGGACGTCTTGATGCCGTAAGCAACGCTTTAAAGAAAACCCAGTATCACTTCAACTACAAGTTTATCACCTATTCGGAGCATGCAATCAGCGCCGATTCTAATTCAAAGGCTGCTGCTTATGTATGTATAGCCGATGAAAAGGATAACTTTTACTGGGGTGTCGGAACTCATCCGGACATCATACTTGCTTCTGTAAATGCTTTGGTAAGTGCTTTAAACAGAATGAACAAAAAACTACACTTTGTATTTTAGTTTTATAAGGAGGAAAAAAATATGGGTATGACTATGACACAGAAAATATTGGCTGCTCATGCGGGACTTGAAAAAGTTACAGCAGGACAGCTTATCAATGCCAGACTTGATATGGTACTTGCCAATGACATAACAGGCCCTGTTTCCATCAACGAATTTGAAGGAAACGGTTTTGACAAGGTTTTCGATAAAAGCAAAATTTCTCTTGTAATGGACCATTTTACCCCTAACAAGGATATAAAAAGTGCAGAGCAATGTAAAAAATGCAGGACCTTTGCAAGAAAGTTTGATATAGATAACTTCTACGATGTGGGAAATATGGGTATAGAGCATGCCCTTCTTCCTGAAAAGGGACTTGTTGCCGCAGGAGAAGCAATCATAGGTGCCGACTCACACACCTGCACATACGGAGCATTGGGAGCATTTTCAACAGGTGTAGGCTCTACCGACCTGGCTGCCGCTATGGCAACAGGCCAGACCTGGTTCAAGGTGCCTTCCGCATTAAAGTTCAATTTAACAGGAAAGCTTCCCGAATATGTAAGCGGAAAAGACGTCATCCTTCACATCATAGGTATGATTGGTGTAGACGGAGCTTTATATAAGTCTATGGAGTTTACAGGAGACGGTGTTGCAAGTCTTTCCATGGATGACAGACTTTGTATAGCAAATATGGCTATTGAAGCCGGCGGAAAAAACGGCATATTCCCTGTTGACGAAGTAACCAAAGAATACATGAAAGGCCGTGTGAACAGAGAATATACAGTATATGAGGCTGACGAAGATGCTGAATACGATGCAGTCTACAATATAGATTTATCACAGCTTAAGCCTACTGTTGCCTTCCCTCACCTTCCTGAAAACACCAAGACGGTTGATGAAGCGGGTGATGTAAAAATCGACCAGGTAGTAATCGGTTCATGCACAAACGGCAGACTGTCTGATATGAGAGTCGCCGCTGAAATATTAAAAGGAAAGAAAATTCATAAGGATGTGCGGGCAATCGTAATTCCTGCCACACAGCAGATATATAAAGACTGCATAAAACTTGGATATCTTGATATCTTTATCGATGCGGGCTGTGTAGTTTCCACCCCTACCTGCGGTCCATGCTTAGGAGGCCATATGGGCATCCTTGCCGAAGGAGAAAGATGCGTAGCTACTACAAACAGAAACTTCGTAGGACGAATGGGACACACTAAATCAGAGGTTTATCTTGCAAGCCCTGCTGTGGCAGCAGCTTCCGCTATAGCAGGAAAAATAGCTGCACCTGAAAGGAGTTGTTAATCATGGACGCAAAAGGCAGAGTACATAAATACGGAAACAATGTTGATACAGATGTAATTATCCCGGCAAGACACCTGAACACACAGAACCATCAGGAACTTGCAAGCCACTGCATGGAGGATATCGACCCTGATTTTATAAATAAAGTGCAGAAAGGCGACATCATGGTTGCAGGTGATAACTTCGGCTGCGGTTCTTCCAGAGAACACGCTCCAATTGCCATTAAAGAGTCCGGAATAAGCTGTGTTATAGCAAATACCTTTGCAAGAATATTTTACAGAAATGCCATAAATATCGGTCTTCCGATTCTCGAATGCAAGGAGGCAAGTGAAAGAATAGAAAACGGTGACGAGGTCAGCATTGATTTCAGCACAGGAACTATTACAAATATAACGAAAAACGAAACTTATCAGGCCCTTCCTTTCCCTGACTTCATCAAAGATATCATGGCCAAGGGCGGACTTTTGAACAGTATCAAAAACAAATAAGTTGGAGGTTACGACTATGAATTATAAAATCGCAGTAGTGCGGGGTGACGGTATAGGTCCTGAAGTTGTGAAAGAAACAATAAAGGTCCTTGATAAAATAGAAAAGAAATACAATCATAAATTTGAATATACTGATGTTCTCGCAGGAGGTGCAGCTATAGACGAAACAGGAAAATGCCTTCCCGATGAAACTATAGAGATTTGTAAGGCAAGCGATGCCGTGCTTCTCGGAGCTGTGGGCGGCCCTAAATGGGACGATCTTCCCGGAGACGAAAGACCTGAAAGAGCTTTACTGGGTCTCAGAAAGGCTTTAGGCTTATTCGCCAATATCAGACCTGCCATGGTATTTGATGAGCTTGCTGATGCTTCCCCTCTAAAGCCTGAGCTCATTGAAGGAGGTCTTGATATAGTGGTAGTCAGAGAGCTTACAGGCGGCATTTACTTCGGTGAAAAAGGCATAAAAGAGCAGACAGAGCTTGGTCCTGCCGCTTATGATGTGGAGCAGTACGCTGAAGAGGAAGTAAGAAGAATCGCCAGAGTAGCTTTCGACATGGCTATGAAGAGAAATAAAAAGGTTACAAGCGTGGATAAAGCAAATGTTCTTGAAAGTTCAAGGCTTTGGAGACGTGTTGTTGCCGAGGTTTCCAAAGAATATCCTGAGGTAGAGCTTGAAAACTTCTATGTAGACAACGCAGCTATGCAGCTTGTACGAAATCCAAAGCAGTTTGATGTTATAGTTACGAGCAATATCTTTGGTGATATCCTGTCTGACGAAGCCAGCCAGATAACAGGTTCCATCGGCATGCTTCCTTCTGCAAGCCTTGCAACAGGCAACTTCGGTATGTATGAGCCTGTTCACGGTTCAGCTCCCGACATCGCAGGGAAAAATATCGCCAACCCTATCGCCACAATACTTTCCGCAGCTATGATGCTCAGATATACATTTGGTCTTTCCAAGGAGGCGGACAACATTGAAGACGCTGTAAAGCAGTTTCTGGCAAAGGGCTACAGAACTTATGATATATGTGCAGGTAAAGATGCCATCGGTACAAAAGAAGCCGGCAGTATCATTGCACAGCTTATCTAACAGTAAACATCATACATA
>JBJETA010000029.1:0-20572 GCA_051883075.1 Anaerovoracaceae bacterium | reverse complement strand
AAGGCTGCAAACGAAATGATTGAAGAAGTAAGAAGACAGTTCAGAGAAGACAAGGGTATCATGGAAGGAACTTCAAAGCCTGACTATGCTAGATGCGTAGATATCTCAACTATGGCTGCTCTTAAAGAAATGGTTGCTCCCGGTCTTATCGCAGTTATCGCTCCTCTTGCCGTAGGTATCATTCTTGGACCTGCTGCATTAGGCGGTATGTTAGGCGGAGCTTTATCATCAGGTGTTCTTCTTGCTATCATGATGGCTAATGCCGGTGGTGCATGGGACAATGCTAAGAAGTATATCGAAGAAGGCAACTACGGCGGTAAGGGTTCAGAACCTCACAAGGCTGCAGTAGTAGGTGACACAGTAGGTGACCCATTCAAGGATACTTCAGGTCCTTCAATCAACATCCTGATTAAGCTTATGACAATCGTTTCAGTTGTATTTGCTCCATTATTTGTTGCAATCGGCGGTCTTTTATAATTAAAGGCATAAGCATAAAATCAGAAAAGCTTAAAATTAAAAATTTAAATTTCAGACCGGAGTCCGTATAAACACGGATTCCGGTTTTTTTAAATTTTAAAATTGGTTATTATTAGATTTAATTTATATGTGATTAAAAAAGAAACAATTTGATAATACTAAGGATAAAATCAATGAGAGGAGTGAAAATCTTGAAGAAAACAAGAATTTTTCTTAGTGCTTTATTAATTATCTCTTTGTTTCTGTTTGCAGGATGTACAAATGACAACAATGCAAACACACCTGATACTACCCCCAACAACGGAGTAGTAAATGACAATGCCGCAAATAACAACGATCCCGGAAACAGAGGCACAGGCGTAGGTGACGATTTAAGAGATATGGTTGATGACGCCGGCAATGCTGTTACGGATCTGGTAACGGACGGCGGTATAAATGACAACAATAACAATGTCAACAGAAACAACAATTTATAAATCCATAAAAAACAAAGCTAGATAAAAATCAACCGCAGGGTGGCTTATGAAATTTTAATTTTTCAGTTAAACTTTTCAAGGCCACCTTTTTGTCATATTATATGCAGATTGAAAGAGTAATAAATAAAAATTTATGGTACAATAAAAACATGAGTAAGAAGATATTTAAAAAAAGTAAAACAACAAAGAATAAAAAGAACAGCAGAGGCAGATTCAGAGATGAAAGAATTTTCCTACGGCCTGATGCGGAAATCGTGCAGGGAGTTCTTGCAAGGCATAAAAGAGGTTTTGGATTTGTTACTCCTGTTGCGGATGAGGATTCTGAAGAAGAAAGGCCTGAGGATATCTTTGTCGCAGGGAAAAACCTGAACTTCGCCATGAACGGCGATCTTGTTGAGGCAGCGTTGCTGCCGGAGGGCTTTAAAAACAAGTCAAGGGAAGGAATAGTTCTTAAGGTCCTTGAACACAGAGTTACGGAAATCATAGGGACCTTTGAAAAGAGCAAAAAATTCGGGTTTGTTATTGCCGATGATAAAAGATTCAGCAATGACGATATATTTGTAAGAAAAAGTGACTGGAAAAACGCACAGAACGGAGATAAAGTTGTAGTACAGATTACTAAATATGCCGAGGCAGGAAGCAGCGCAGAGGGGAAAATAACCGAAATAATCAGCAGATTCGGTGAACCGGGAGGAGATATAAAAGCGCTGATAAGGCAGCACAATCTGTTTGCAACTTTTCCAAGCAGGGTAAATGCGGAAGCAAAAGCCGTAGCAAGGCTTAAACAGCAAAAGGAAGCAGATTTTGAACCTGTAACGGAAGAGGAACGTAAAAGCAGGCGAGATCTGCGCGACAGGAAGATTATTACCATAGACGGTGCTGATGCAAAAGACCTGGATGATGCGGTTTCTGTTGAAAAGCTTGAAAACGGCAACTATCTGCTAGGAGTCCATATTGCCGATGTTACGCATTATGTAAAAGAAGACGGACCAATGGACAGGGAGGCTTTAAAAAGAGGTACAAGCGTATATCTGGTAGATCAGGTGATTCCTATGCTTCCAAAGGCACTTTCAAACGGCATATGCAGTCTGAATGAAAAAACAGACAGGCTGACATTGTCTGTGGATATGGAAATTTCACCTGACGGAAAAGTGGTAAATCACGATATTTACAAAAGTGTTATAAACTCCATGCACAGAATGGTATATGATGATGTTTCGGATATGCTTGAAGACGGTGACGAAGAAATCATTGGAAAATACAGAGATATATATGAAGAGCTTCTGCTAATGAAAGAACTTGCTGAAATTTTACACCATAAGCGTGAGGAAAGAGGAAGCCTGGATTTTGATATTGATGAAGCATATATTTCACTTGATGAAAACGGTATACCCGTAACGATAGAAACTGCCGAGCGGAGAACTGCAAACCGCATGATTGAAGAATTTATGCTTTGCGCAAATGAAACGGTTGCGGAACATTTTTACTGGCTTGAGATACCTTTTGTTTACCGAATCCATGAAACTCCGGATGCAGACCGCATGGAGGAGTTTAAGAATTTTATAAAAGGCTTTGGCATAAATATGAAGGGAAGCCTTGATGAGGTTCATCCGAGGGTGCTGAGTGAAATCCTGGAACAGGTAAAGGGTCAGTCTTTTGAGACTGTTGTAAATACCGTTATGCTTCGCTCAATGAAAAAGGCATTTTACGGAGTTGCGTGTGAAGGTCACTTCGGACTGGGTGTAAAGTTTTATTGCCATTTCACATCACCTATCAGAAGGTATCCCGATTTGATTATTCACAGGATTATAAAAGAGTCAATCGACGGGAAATTTGATGATGACAGAGTTAATCATTACAAGGCTAAAACATCAGTTGCGGCGGAAACTTCTTCAGCCATGGAACGTCAGGCACAGGAGCTGGAACGTGAAGTTGAGAAGCTTAAAAAGACAGAATATATGTCATATCATATAGGAGAGGTATTTGAGGGCATTATAAGCGGAGTGACAAGCTTCGGCTTTTATGTTGAACTGCCGAATACTATTGAGGGTCTTGTAAGAATAGAATCTGTTGAAGATGATTATTACGATTATGAACCGGCTAAGTACAGATATATAGGCCAGAGAACCAATAAAATTTACGGCCTGGGCGATAAGGTAAAGGTTAAGCTTATACGAGCGGACATAGAAGAAAAGGAAATAGATTTTGTAGTTGTTAATGACAATGAGTTTTAATAAGAAAAATAAAAGCGGTCTGGGACTAACTCAGACCGTTTGGCTTTGATACTGCGGATAATACATCGCCGGCTTCGTCTATATAGAGCGTTCTTCTGGCTATGTCTGCAAGGGAAATAATACCTACAAGGCGGTTGTTCATTACTACCGGCAACCGCCTGATTTGGTGTTTTGACATAATCAGAGCAGCATCATGGGTATTCGTGTTAGGAGAAACAGATATTATATTTGTGGACATAATATCTCCGATTTTTATGCCGCGGCTGACAGTTCCGTCAGATAAAGCCCGGATTACTATATCGCGGTCGGTTATGATACCCAGAACATTTCCGGCATCATTGCATACGGGAAGAGAGCCTATATTTTCGCATTTCATCCTGTCTGCAGCCTGGGAGAGTGTACTCTCGGGACGTACACAGCTTACGCAGGGCGTCATTAAATCTTTTACCAGCATACTGATTGTGCAATATAAAAATTGCTTAACCTCCTCTTTTGATATTACAGACAGTTTGGGATGAACTTAAAAAAGCATAGAAAAAGGGCAAACTATCTCTGAAAATAGTATGCCCTTTTTTTACTGTTTTATATATGAGTTTTCCAGAACCTTCTTGTGCATATCTGTGAACCAGAAGCCCGGTAAAAAGACAATGATAAATGTAAAAATATCAAGTCTGCCCGCAAACATAAGGAAGCAGAGAACAAGTCTTAACGGACGGTCATATATGTCATAGCAGCCGTTGGCTATTTCGCCGAAGCCTATACCGCTGTTTGTAATCATGGCAACGGAGGATGAAATAGTAGTCATAAAATCCAGATTCTGAAGTGCCAGAACCACATTGCCAAGAAGTATAGTCACAAAGAAAAAGATTATATATGATGTGATGTATGAAACCTGTTCCGAAGAAATAATCTTTTTGCCTACCTTGACAGCAACTACGGAACGGGGATGAATTCTTTTGTACAGCCCTCTGATAATAAGCTTTGTAAAAACCAGAAGGCGGTAAACCTTTATTGAACTTGTAGTTGAAAATGTGCAGCCGCCTATTAATACAAGAGTAATCAGTATAAGACATGCAAATGAAGGCCAGTTTTCAAATCCCTCCAGTGTATAGCATGAGGTGGTTGCCATTCCCACACATTGAAACAAGCCGTTTCTGAGGGAATCCTTCAGTCCGTAGATGTTGTTAAAATACAGACTTGCACCGGTAAGCAGAGATGCGGCACATACTATGAAAAGAAAAGTATGAAGTTCGATATTGTACATGATTGCGCTGAGCTTTTTATTCAGAACACTGAAATACAGGGTATAGTTCAGGGAAGAAAGCAGAGCAAAGATTATTAAAACTGCCTGAACGTAGCCGCTGCTGTGGAATGAAGCTGAATACTTTTCGCTTGGAATCCCACTTGTGCTTACACTTGAAAAGGTGTTTAGCAGAGCTTCATAAAAGTCCATGGGTCCAATCAGAAGAAGGAAAAATTCCATAAGTGTAAATAAAGTGTACACTATATAAAGATTTCTGATGGTTACGGATATCTTTATGGAAACTCTGTCTGTAAAAATAGCAGGAGCTTCCGACTGTGCAAAAGATTTTCCGTCAATGCCCAGAGCAGGAATAAGCGAAACTGCAAGCACAAGTGTGCCTATGCCGCCATACCAGCTGCATACGGATTTCCACATAAGAAGGCTTCTTGGCATGGCATTCAGATTAAAAACTGTTGCTCCTGTTGTTGTAAAGGCTGCAGAGGATTCAAAAAACGCATCAATAAAAGAATCCGTGTAACCTGAAAGTATAAAAGGAATAGCTCCCAGAACCGAAAGAAACAGCCAGCTGCCGGAAATAATCAGAAATCCGTCGCGGAGCTTTATATACTTTATGGCATATTTTATGTTATGGAGAATGACAACCGACAGTGTAAGCATGACAGCCCCCTGAGCAAAAAATACATGTGCCTGGGGGTCTTCTCCGTAGACTATCGCAGTTGCCAAAGGAATGAACATGGACATTCCCACGAAAAGGGTAATCGTGCTCATTATTTTAAATATAACTCTGTAATTAAACATGACCTTTTCCTTTACTATTTGTCCTGAGCCCAGAAATGTGGGGTAAAGACTATAATAAATGTATAAAGCTCAAGTCTTCCTCCAATCATAAGAAATGACAGAAGGACCTTGACAGGAGCTGAAAATATGCTGAAATTCATAGACGGACCTACAAGGTTAAACCCGGGACCGATGTTGCCAATACATGTCAGAACGGCGCTGAAGCTTGTAACCAGATCAAAGCCGTTAAGGGTTACTATCAATGTGGCAGTAAAGGCTGTCAGCACAGTTAAGAATATAAAATTGGCAATGATTGATACTGTATCAATACTTATTTTCTTTTCATTTAGCTTTATTGTAACAATTGCATTTGGATGAAGGCTTACCTGTATTGCGCGCTTTATAAGCTTCAGCATGATTAAAACTCTTACCACCTTTATGCCTCCGCTGGTGGAGGAGGAACAGCCGCCTATGAAAAACAGCAGAAATATAAGCATTTTGCTGAAGGTCGGCCATACATCAAAATCGGCGGTGGCAAAACCTGTAGTGGTCATTATCGATACGGTCTGAAAAGAAGAATACCTGAAAGATTCAAGAAAGCTTCCGTATATATCCGATAGACACAGGTTAATGGCTATCAGCGTTGAAATAACACCGATGATTCCGATATAATATCTGAATTCCTCGTCAGCAAAAAGCTGTGCAATTCCTGTTCTCTTGTGAAATGCAAAAAAGTAGAGATTGAAGTTAGTGCCCGCCAGAATCATAAATACTATGATAATTGCCTCAATAAGAGGACTGTTATAATAGGCTATACTGTTGTTGTAGCTTGCAAAGCCTCCGGTGCCTATGGTAGAGAATGCGTTTGTGAAAGCATCAAACCAGTTCATACCTGCAATCTTCAGAAGCACAATCAGCACAAAGGTGAATATGCTGTATATGATATATAAATGCTTTGCTGTATCTGACATTTTCGGAGTTATTTTATCCATAGTAGGTCCGGGTGCCTCAGCTGAGGCTATGATGTTTGCACCGGTACCCAATGAAGGCAGCATGGCTATGGTAAAGACAAGTATACCCATACCTCCTATCCAGTGTGTAAAAGCACGCCAGAACAGCAAGCCGCGCGGCATTGCTTCTATATCTGTCAGGATAGATGCTCCCGTTGTCGAAAAACCGGAAGCAGCTTCAAAAAATGCATCCGCAAAGCCCGGGAATTCTCCCGAAATAAAATAAGGCAATGCTCCCATCAGGGAAACAAGAACCCATGAAAATGATACAATAAGAAACCCATCCCTCACAGTAAGAGAAGTGTGGGATGGAGTTGAGTTTGAGTAAACAAGTCCGCCTATTATCATCAGTGGAATCATTGAAATCAGAAAAGCAGCGGCAGCATTGTTTTCGCCGTTGACAAAAGAGATAATAAGCGGAAGTGTCATAAACAAGCCTGTTAAAAGTGACATGACACTTGTAGCTCTGATAAAAATTTTCCAATTCAGATTCATATAAGTTTACCTCTGTTGAAAAAACTGAGCCGACTGCTGCTGATAAGCTTTTCAAGGTCAGGCAGTTCCGAAAGAAGACACAGGATTATAACTCTGTCATTTTCGAGTATTTTAGTGTCTCCGTTAGGAATAATAACCTTTGAACCTCTGTGTATGGCAGCAATGATAACGCCGTCAGGAAGCTTCAGCTTTTTTAAAGGAATCCCTACAAGGGGCATGCCCTTGGCAGCGACGATTTCCATAACTTCCGCCTGTCCTTGAATAAGCTGGGATGACAGCACTCTTTTTGAGCCCTGTACAAATCTTAACACGTTGGCACAAGTTATATTTAAAGGATTCAATGCCATATCGATACCCATCTTTTCAATAAGTTCAATGTAGCTTTCCCTGCTGACCTTAGCGATAACGTCCTCTATATCGTGGTGCTTTGCAGTAAGTGCAAGCAGCAGATTTTCTTCGTCAAAACCGGTTGCGGTAACAACTGCATCCATGTCGTTGAGATTTTCCTCTTCAAGAAGTCCGATGTCAGTTGCATCGCCGTGAAGAATCATGACATTCTCCAGATGTGTGGCAAGATAATGGCATCTTGCTTTATCACGTTCGATAATCTTTACTTTTATTCCGAATGCAGCCAGTTTTTTAGCCAGGTAAAGACCGGTTTTTCCGCCGCCGATAATCATTACCTTCTGAAGGTTGGTATACTGACCCTTTTCATGAACTTTTTCTGCAAGCTCCGCTATAACCTGACTTTCACCGATAACATAAAGTCCGTCCCCCTTTTGTATGGTGGTGCTTCCGTGAGGAACTATTACTTTTCCGTTTCTGGAAATGGCCACCATCAGCATACCGGGAAGCTTCTGACCTATATCAAACATGGAGGTGCCTATAAGCTCGGGCATTTTTCTTGTGGGAAACTCTAAAAGAGAAGCCTGACCGCTTGAAAAAATACCGTTGCTCAGAGAATATTTTTCTACGAGATATTTATAAATCTCCAATGTAATGGCAAGGTCGGGATTTACGATGTAGTCGATGCCCATATTTTCTTTGATGAATTCAATCTGATTCATGTGTTCGGGGTCTCTGACTCTTGCAATAACCTTAGGACAACCCAGCTTTTTTGCGAAGCTGGCGATTACTATGTTTTTTTCATCTTTATCTGTAACAGCTATAAAATAATCATAGCTTGCAATATTCATTTCTTTATATACACTTATTTCTTTTGCGTTTGCCGTAATAGTCAATACGTCCATGTGGTTTATAAGCTTCTGTATTACATCTTCGTTTTTATCGATAACTGTAATGGAATGGTTGCCTACCAACAGTGATTCGGCAATTTTTATTCCCAGCTTTCCTGCACCGGCAATAGCTATCTTCATTTTCATTCCCTCTTCTGTAAATTTTTTAATCATAAATATGATTATGATTTTTGTACATGACAAAAACACTACTTATTAAAAGTAGCAACAATATCCAATATTCTACCACTTCTTTTTTTAAATTCAAGCCTTATTCATAAGTATTTGCAATAATTTTAAATGTAAACAAACTAGGACTACAAGTTTGTTTGCAAGATGATATAATTTAGGCTAAAATTGATGTGAAAAGTTTTTTACGGATGGAGAAGATTATGGCGGTAAAACTTATTGCGTTGGATTTGGACGGAACAACTTTAAACAGCAGAGGCAGGATTACGGATTTTACTGCGAAAACCCTGAAGGAGGCAGCTGAAAAGGGCATACATGTGGTTATCGCAACAGGCAGACCGCGCGTGGCACTTCCCCAGCAGGTTTTATCAGTGGAAGGCATACAGTATGCGGTAACTTCTAACGGAGCGGCTGTTATTGACCTGCACAGGGACAGCATAATATATGAAAACTATATAGAAGAGAAGGCTATGGAGGATATTTACAGGCTGCTCAGCAGCCAGCCGTTTATGACTGAGATATTTGTAAAGGGCAAGGCCTATGTGGAGAAAACAATCTTTGAAAATCTTGAAAAAATGGGTTTTTCAAAGGGACACATAGAATATGTGAGAACCACCAGAAAGCCATATGAAGGAGTTCTCGACTTTATGCTTGAAAACAGCGGAAAAGTGGAGAATATAAATGTCTGCTTTGAAACAATGGAAGAGAAGGAATATATGAGAGAGCATCTGTTAAAGCTTGATAATGTCACCGTAACAAGCTCTTCTTTAAATAACCTGGAGATAAACGGCAGGAGCACAAGCAAGGCGGCTGCACTTCTTGCCATGTGTGAAAAATTCGGTATAGACAGCAGTGAGATGATGGCGTGCGGTGACAGCCCAAATGATGAAGAAATGCTGTCTGCGGCGGGAATTTCCGTTGCCATGGGAAATGCACTGCCGTCGGTAAAAAGAAAATCAAAATATGTGACAAAGACAAATGACGAAGACGGTGTGGCACATGCAATCAGGAAGTTTGCTTTAGTTTAGTACAGGGATATGATTTATCCCTGTTTTTTTACACTATGATTTGACAAAATATGTAAAAAGATGTATTATAATTACAAATGTAAAAAAATGTAAAAATGTTAGAGAGGAAAATAGCAAATACGGGGGTGGAAACATGAGCTTAGGGAAAAGAGGAGAAGAAATAGCGGCGAACTATCTGGAAAACAAAGGCTTTAAGATTTTAGAGCGCAACTTCAGATGCAGGACCGGTGAAATAGATATAGTAGCGGCACTCGGGCGGGTGCTGGTATTTGTAGAAGTAAAAACGAGAAACAACTGCAGATACGGGCTGCCATGTGAAGCAGTTACACCGGGAAAGGTACATCGCATAAAGAAAGCAGCAGGCTTTTACTCTTTAAAGAATCATGTGGAAAATGCGGAACAGAGAATTGATGTTATTGAGATTCTATATATCGGAGAAAAAGCGTATATACGCCATACTGAAAATGCAGTGTAGAAAAAAAGGTTTGGGAAAGAGGGAAATAAATAATGATGTCGAAAATACATACGGCTGCCCTGACGGGGCTGGAAGCCAAAAAGGTGACGGTTGAAACAGACTTGCTTGCAGGGCTCCCCTGTGTCATTCTCGTAGGCCTGCCTGATACGACGGTGAGGGAAGCCCGCGACAGAATAAAGCCTGCTATCATAAATTCCGGATTTGGGTTTCCAATGAAGAAAATAACGGTAAATATGTCACCGGCCAATACAAAAAAAGAAGGAAGTCATTTTGATCTGCCTATAGCCATGGGAATCCTGGTAGCGGCGGGCATGGTAAAGCTTCCGGAATATGAAAAGTATGCATTTATAGGAGAACTGTCGCTTGACGGTGAACTGAGACGGATTGAAGGGGCATTACCGCTTACCATGGGGCTTAAAGAGAGCGGCGCTGAAAAAATTTTTCTTCCTTATGACAATGCGCAGGAAGCGGGGCTTGTCAGAAATGTAAAGCTGTATCCCGCAAAGAGCCTGAAAGAAATAGCAGAACATCTGAAAGCAGAAGAAGAGGGCATAGAAGAAGGAAAAATAAAGGAATTTTCCGGCAGGGAAAAAGAGGTACATAATATAGGAAGTTTCTGTATAGATTATAGTGACGTGCTTGGACAGGAGAGAGTAAAAAGAGCTGTGACTATATGCTGTGCGGGAAATCACGGACTTCTTCTCAGAGGCGAGCCGGGGTCAGGTAAATCCATGATTGCAAAGAGAATACCCACGGTGCTGCCGGAACTGACCTATGATGAATGTCTTGAAGTAACAAAGATATACAGCGTAGCAGGGAAACTGTCGGATGAAGTCCCGCTTATCAGGGAAAGGCCGTTCAGAGCACCTCATCATACTGTTTCCGAAACTGCATTGATAGGCGGAGGAGGAAGACCAAAACCCGGAGAAATATCACTGGCTCATAAAGGAGTCCTGTTTCTGGACGAGATACCCGAATTTGGAAGAGGTGTACTGGAGACTTTGAGACAGCCTTTGGAGGACAAAAAGGTTCTTGTTACAAGAAATGCAGGAAGCTATGTTTTTCCCTGTGATACTATGCTTGTGGCTGCGGCAAATCCGTGTCCCTGCGGATATTACGGAAGTGAAAAGCATTTGTGTACATGCAGCGGTGCAAAGCTTGAAAGGTACAGGAGCAAACTTTCGGGGCCGCTGCTGGATCGGTTTGATTTGCAGGTAGATGTACGGCCTGTCAGGTATGAAGAATTATCCGGCAACGAAAAATCTGTTTCTTCATCAGATATGAAGAAACAGGTAGAGCGGGTCAGGGAAATACAGAAAATAAGATATAAAGGTGAAGGGATTGATTTTAATTCACAGCTTGATACGAAGCTTATGAATAAATACTGTCGTCTGGACACAGAATGCAGAAAGCTGCTTGAAAGTGCGTTTGAACGGCTGGGTCTTAGCGCAAGAGGCTACAGCAGGGTGGTAAAGACTGCAAGAACCATAGCAGACCTGGAAGAAAGCGCAGACATAAAAGCAGAACATATTGCAGAAGCCTTGAGCTACAGAAAGTCTTAAGAAAAGTAAGGAATATGGGTAATGATAAGCAGGGGAAATATAAATGGAGACAAACAACAGTAATAAAAATTTTAAAATAGGTCAAATTAATTTTGGCGACAGCGAATACCCGGAGCTGCTTAAGTGTATAGCAGATCCTCCAAAGACCTTGTATTGCATAGGAAACAGGCAGCTTTTATCCAAGCTGTGCTTTTCAGTGGTAGGTTCGAGGAATGCTTCTGTTTATGGAAAATGGGCAGCAAGAAAGCTTTCGGCAGACATAGTAAAAGGCGGTGGAGTTGTTGTGAGCGGTATGGCGGCAGGCATTGATTCCGAAGCACATAAAGGTGCCCTGGATGCCGGCGGAGAAACCATTGCAGTGCTGGGATGCGGAATAGATATATGCTTTCCCGCATTTAACAGAAAGCTCCGGGACGAAATAGCAGAAAAGGGACTTATTATATCCGAATATCCGCAGGGGGTCCATGGCAGCAGATTTACATTTCCGAGAAGAAACAGAATCATAAGCGGGCTGTCATTGGGAACTGTTATTGTTGAAGCCGGCATAAACAGTGGGGCTCTCATAACGGCAGAAAAAGCTGCCGAACAGTCGAGACAGGTATTTGCGGTGCCGGGCAATATAAACAATTTAAGCTCCTTTGGAACAAACAAGCTGATACAGGACGGTGCATCACTTGTTCTGAACGCAGCAGATATTTTTTCCATGACGGGTATTCCTTACAGAAAAGAAAATGAGACTGAAGCTTTGGGAAAGGATGAACTGGAAATATTAGAAATAATAAAAAAAGAAGGAGAAACAACGGCGGAGTTTATAAGCGGAAAGCTGAATAAAAAGATTTCACAGGTAAACGCCATGATTACCGTTTTGGAAATAAAAGGAATGATTTATTCGGCTTTTGGCAAAATTTTTGTTGCAAACTAAAAGAAATAGAAATATAATCATTCAATGTGTAGGAAAAAACATAATTTTTGATTAATTTTTAGTTTATATAAATGAAATAAAATAATTTTCCGGGAGGTATATTGATGTCCGGTACCAAAAATTTGGTGATTGTGGAATCACCATCGAAGGCAAAGACTATAGGAAAGTTTTTAGGAAGTAAATACAAGGTAATAGCTTCTGTTGGGCATGTAAGGGATTTGCCTAAGAGCAAGCTTGGTATTGATTTGGAAAATGACTTTGAACCGCAGTACATCTCTATCAGAGGTAAGGGAGATGTCATCAAGGAGTTAAAAAAAGAAGCAAAAAAAGCAGATAAAGTTTATCTGGCAACCGACCCTGACCGTGAGGGAGAGGCTATTTCGTGGCATATTGCGCATATACTTGGAATCGATCCGACAGAGAAATGCCGTATTGTTTTCAATGAAATAACTAAAAATGCAATAAAAAATGCAGTTAAGAATCCCAGGGCCATTGATGAAAAGCTGGTTGATGCACAGCAGGCAAGAAGAGTTCTGGACAGACTTGTAGGTTATCAGATAAGCCCTCTTTTGTGGAGAAAAATCAGGAGAGGCTTGAGTGCCGGCCGAGTGCAGTCAGCGACCCTGAAGCTTATATGTGACAGAGAGAATGCCATTAATGCCTTTGAGCCGGAAGAATATTGGAACATTACCGCTGCTCTTTCGGAGCAGAAGCCCCAGAAAGGAAAGTCAGCAACAAAGAAATTTACAGCAAAGCTCATAGAGAAGAACGGCAAAAAGATTGCGGTAAAAAATAAGGAAACGGCGGACATTATCGCTTCTGAACTGAATGAGCATGACTATATCGTAAAAAAGATAGAAAAAAAAGAAAGAAGAAAGAAACCTTATGCACCTTTTACAACGAGCAGCCTTCAACAGGATGCGGCAAACAAGCTTGGGTTCTTCACAAAGAGAACAATGATGGTTGCACAGCAGCTTTACGAAGGCGTTGAAGTAAAGGGAAAGGGAACAATAGGTCTTGTAACATATATCAGAACGGATTCCGTGAGAATATCCGAAGAAGCAAAAGCGGCAGCAAAGGATTTCATAGAACAGAAATACGGAAAAGAATATTATGCTGACAATGTCTATTCAAATAAGAAGAAAGATGTACAGGATGCACATGAGGCTATACGCCCCAGCTATATGGATTTAATGCCGGAGGATGTTAAGGATTCACTGACAAAAGACCAGTACAATCTGTATAATCTGATCTGGTCAAGATTTATGGCAAGCCAGATGTCGGCATCGGTGTATGATTCAATGGCAGTAGAAATTGAAAACGGAGACTATACTTTAAAAGCCAACGGTTCAAAACTGAAGTTTGAAGGATATCTTGCCGTGTACCAGGATGCAGGTGAGTACAGCGATGAAAAAATGCTTCCGGAGCTGCAGGAGGGGGAAACTCTAAAGCTGGCAGAACTTTCCTGTGAACAGAATTTTACACAGCCGCCTGCAAGATATACAGAAGCAAGCCTTGTAAAAGAGCTTGAAGATAAGAATATAGGAAGACCGAGTACTTATGCACCTATCATCGCAACTCTTATGGAAAGAAAGTATACTTCAAGAGAAAAGAAGTCACTGAAGCCTACTGATTTGGGATTCATAGTGACGGAGCTTATGGAAAAATATTTCAAGGAAATTGCAGATGTGGGATTTACGGCAGACCTTGAGGATAAGCTGGACGGCATTGAAATAGAGAATCTTAACTGGAAAAAAATCGTTGCGGATTTTTATGATATTTTAAAAGATGAACTTGAGATTGCCGATAAGGAAATAGAGAAAATCAAGATTGAGGATGAGCTGACAGGTGAAGTGTGTGAACTCTGCGGAAAACCTATGGCAAAGAAAAGCGGAAGGTTTGGTGAGTTTATAGCCTGTACGGGATATCCTGAATGTAAAAATACAAAGCCTATCATAACTAAGATTGATGTAAAATGTCCTAAATGCGGCAGTGACATCATTTTAAGACGTGGAAAAGGCGGAAGAGTTTTCTACGGATGCAGCGGTTATCCAAACTGCAACCAGGTATTCTGGAACAAACCGACGAACAGAAAATGTCCTGAATGCGGTTCTGTACTCGTAGAAAAGAAAACAAAGAATTCAACCCTTGAATGTTCAAACAGTGAATGTAAGTATAAGGAATAATGCAGAAAGAGAGGGATTAAAATGATAGAATTTCATGCAACCACAATTGTGGCAGTAAGAAGAGGGGAAAATGATATTTGCATAGGCGGTGACGGTCAGGTAACCATGGGTGAAACCGCTATTATGAAGCACAAGGCAAAGAAGGTAAGAAAGATTTACAAAAATTCGGTAATAACAGGCTTTGCCGGCTCTGTTTCCGATGCCTTTGCACTTACCGAAAAGTTTGAAAAGAAGCTTGAAGAACACTCAGGAAACCTGAAAAAGGCGGCGGTGGCTCTTGCCCAGCTGTGGCGTTCGGATAATGCCATGAAAAATCTTGAGGCATTGATGATTGCGGCAGATAAGGATTGTATGCTTCTTATATCGGGAAACGGTGAAGTAATAGAACCTGATTATGACTTTGTGGCAATCGGTTCCGGCGGAAACTATGCGTATGCTGCGGCAAATGCTTTATTCAATCACACTGATATGGATGCGGAATCGGTAGTAAGAGAGTCCTTGAAGATTGCTTCTTCAATCTGCGTTTATACAAATGACAATATTTCGGTTGAAAAGCTGTAAGGAGGGAAATAACATGGGAGAACTTTACAATATGACTCCGAAGCAGATTGTTGCGGAGCTTGATAAATATATCATAGGACAGGATGAAGCAAAGAAGTCTGTTGCCATTGCTTTGAGAAACAGATACAGAAGAAGTCTGCTGCCTGATGAAATGAGAGAAGAGATTACTCCTAAAAATATCCTTATGATGGGACCTACAGGCTGCGGTAAGACAGAAATCGCAAGGAGACTTGCAAAGCTTATGGATGCACCTTTTGTTAAGGTAGAGGCAACAAAGTTTACTGAGGTAGGTTATGTCGGAAGGGATGTTGACTCAATGGTAAGAGATCTGGTAGAAGCATCCATACGTATAACAAAGCAGAAGAGACTGCAGGAAAAATATTCAGTTGCTGAAGAAATAGCAGAAGAAAAGATTATTGAGGCTATCATACCCGGCAAGAAGAAAACGCAGGGTTCCGGCGGAAATACATTAAAAACACCGTTTGACTTTATTTTGAACGGAGGCTTCCAGCAGGCTCCACAGACTCCGCAGCTTGAGCAGTCAAATCCTGACGATAAGAATGAGGTTGAGCTTGCCCGTGAACAGGTCAGACAGCAGCTGAGGGAAGGCATGCTGGAGGAACAGTACATCGAAATACAGGTAAATGAAGTTCCAAAAACAAATGCCCTTGACCTTGGAAATGAAGGCATGAGTATCGCAATCGGAAATATTTTCGGTGACATGATGCCTCCAAAGCAGAAAAAGAAAAAGGTAAAGGTAAAGGATGCAAGAAAAATCCTCAGGGAACAGGAGGCACAGAACCTGATTGATATGGATCAGGTTACGGAGGAAGCACTTGAAAATGCCGAACAGAACGGAATCATATTTATCGATGAAATCGATAAAATCGCATCAGGTGCGACATATAAATCAGGTGCAGACGTATCAAGAGAGGGCGTGCAGAGAGATATTCTTCCTATCGTTGAAGGAAGTGTTGTAAATACAAAGTACGGACCTGTGAAAACAGATCATGTCCTGTTTATAGGGGCAGGAGCTTTCCATACTGCAAAGCCTACTGACTTAATACCTGAACTGCAGGGAAGATTTCCTATCCGTGTGGAACTGGAAAACCTGACAAAGGATTCATTTGTTAAGATACTTACAGTTCCTGAAAATGCCTTGTTGAAGCAGCATAAGATGCTTCTTGAAACAGAAGGTGTAAAGATAACGTTTACGGATGATTCCGTTGAAGAAATTGCTACCATGGCATTTCTTATGAATGAGCAGACTGAAAATATCGGGGCAAGAAGACTCCATACCATTATGGAAAAGCTGCTTGAAGATATTTCTTTCAATATCCCTGATATGGAAGATGAAGAAATAGTTATTGATGCGGCTTATGTAAAGGAAAAGTTTGTAGAAAAGATTCATGAAGACGATATAGATAAATTTATATTGTAAAACATGTATAATACAAGGCAAAGCAGGACGGAAGAAAAACCGTTCTGCTTTTCATTTGTTAAAGTATAAATTATCTAAAATTATATGTATTTACAAAAAATCTCATTTAGTGCCGAAAGCTTAGGTAGTTTTGGGTAAAATTGTACTGAAATGAAAAAGTTTTTAGAAAAATCAAAAAAAAGCCTTGAATATTCTACAAAAAGCCTATAAAATATACATGATAATAGTTTAATGGGTTAAATGGATATTTGTGCGCGGCTCAGGGTAAAAAATTCATTTTACAAGTAAAATGAAATAACAATGAGGTGAGGAGAACATTATGGGAAAAGATTTATTGGAAAAAATCAGAAAACTGAACTGGGTATTACAGGAAAGCTCAACAGGAGCATTTTCTTTTGATGAACTTTGCAATATTTTAAGTGATATGATGGATGCAAATGTATATATTGCAAACAGAAGAGGCAAAGTACTTGGAGTACATTATAAGAATAGATCAGACAGCAAGGTCATAACAGACCCTGAAACAGGTATTGAAAAGTTTCCTGAAGAGTACAACAATGCTCTGATGAAGGTTGAATCGACAGTTGCCAACCTGAAGGATGAAGAAGCTATGGATATTTTCAAGCTGGATGATGCTTATGATAAGCTTCATACTATTATTCCTATACTTGGCGGAGGTCAGAGATGGGGAACGCTTATCTGCACGAGATATCAGCCTGAATTTACAAATGAAGATTTGGTGCTGGGCGAATACGGTGCCACTGTAGTAGGACTTGAAATACAAAGAAGAAAGACTCTGGAGATGGAAGAGGAAGAAAGAATGCGAGGTATTGTACAGATGGCAATCGGTACTTTGTCGTATTCTGAGATTGAGGCGGTGCAGCAGATTTTTGCAGAGCTGAACGGAACTGAGGGTCTGCTGGTTGCAAGTAAAATAGCGGACAGATCGGGCATTACAAGATCTGTTATTGTAAATGCGCTGAGAAAGCTTGAGAGCGCCGGCGTTATTGAGTCACGTTCACTTGGCATGAAGGGCACCCATATCAAGATTTTGAATCCAAAATTCTATGAAGAGCTGGAAAAGCTTTCAATGTAATGGGCAAAACACCCCAAGTCTGCATATAATGGCAGTGCTTGGGGGTTTTTTTATGCTTAAGGACAGGAGAAGAATGAGCTTCAGTGCCTGTGAGGAAAAGAAGAAAACGGGAATAAAAGGCGGAGTGCTGGGAAAAAAGAAAAGAAGACGCAGAGAAAACATGGGTATGGGAAGAAAAATACTGAACATGTTGATACTTTCCGCTGCTTTTATTGCAGTGGTTTATCTGTCTGTAAATTTAGCACTGACCATGAAGAAATCCATTGACAGCTTTGCCTCTATCAAAGCAAAGGCCATGGTTGCACAGGTTATAAGCGAAGCGACAAGAGAACAGTTTTTCAGTCAGGCAACAGAATTAAAAAATCTTCTTATTGTCAATACCGACAATGAGGGAAATATTGAACTTGTGCAGTCAAATACTGCGGAGCTCAACCTGCTTGCAGCAGAACTGAACCGACAGATGAAGCAGAAGTTCAGCGTTATGGAGCCTGCGGATATGAAGCTGCCTCTGGGTTCTGTCCTGGGAAGCCAGATTTTGTCACAGGCAGATTTTTATGTAAATTTAAAGGTAATGCCCATAAGTGTTTCAAATATTGAATTTCTCAGTGAATTTGAATCACAGGGTATTAACCAGACAAAATATAGGGTATACTTATCTTTAACAAGTAAAGTCAGGGTTATTTCTCCTTTTTCCACAAAGACGCAGGAAATAAACAGCAAGTATCTTATTGCGGAGGCCGTTATATTGGGGAAGGTCCCTGAAAGCTATGTAAATGTTCCGGGAAGTGAAATCCTGGATGTTGCAGAGATATAGGTTCGCGATTGTGGAAAAAAGAAAGGTATGGTAATATATAAACTATGTTGAGATTTAATGAAAACAATGAAGTAATACAAAATGAAGAATACAAAGCCATTTTGGTCGGACTTCAGCTTGATGAGGATATCTCTTATTCCATGAAGGAGCTTGAGGGTCTGGCTGAAGCGGCCAATGCTGAGGTTCTGGGTGTAATAATCCAGCATCTTGAAAGACCGAACAAAGCAACCTATATCGGGAAAGGAAAAGTTGAGGAACTGGCTGACATGTGCGGTAAGCTGGAAGCAGATACGGTTATTTTTAATGATGAGCTTTCAGGAATGCAGATAAGAAATCTCGAAGAGGCTGTAGGAGTAAGAATTATTGACAGGACCATCCTTATCTTGGACATTTTCGCGGACAGAGCGGTTTCTCGGGAAGGAAAGCTGCAGGTAGAGCTTGCACAGCTTCAGTACAGAATGCCGCGGCTTCTTGGCTTTGGCAAGAGTCTTTCAAGGCTTGGCGGAGGTATAGGAACGAGAGGACCGGGAGAAAAGAAGCTGGAAACAGACAGAAGACACATACAGAGGCGCATGGATGATATCAGAGCAGAGCTTTCTGAAGTAAAGGGAAACAGAAATGTGCAGCGAGCAAAGAGGGAAAAGTCAGGGCTGCCTATAGTAGCCCTGGTAGGCTATACAAATGCGGGTAAGTCCGCAATAATGAATCGACTTCTTGAAGAAACCGAAAAAGATGAAAAGACGGTTTTTGAGAAAGACATGCTGTTTGCCACGCTCGACACTGCCCAGAGAAAAATAAAGCTTGACAGCAACTGTGAATTTATACTTATAGATACGGTTGGATTTGTAAGCAAGCTGCCGCACTCTCTTGTCAATGCTTTTAAAGCAACGCTTGAGGAGGTAAACTATGCGGATCTGCTACTCCATGTTGTGGATGCTTCATATGAAAACAGTGATTTTCATATAGAGGTTACAAACCGCGTTTTGAAAGAAATAGGAGCTGCAGATAAAGAGAGGGTACTTGTATACAACAAGATAGATTTGACCGACGGAGAAATCCTTACCTCGAATGATGAAGAGACTATTATGATTTCCGCAAAGAGAGGGGATAACTTCGGAAGTGTTATCGGGCTGATAAAAGAAAAGCTTTTTTCGGACAGAGTTACGGCTAAGCTTCTGATTCCGTACGACAGAGGGGACATTACCTCGTACCTGTGTGAAAAAGCGCATGTAATATCCACAGAATATGTGGAAAACGGAACGCTGATTGAAGCAGAAATGATGTTGGAGGACTATAACAGATTAAAGAATTATGATACGGTATAAGACAATTTTGAAGGAAGCTTCGGCGGAACAGATTATTGACAAGTCGCGGTTTATAACTTATGTACGGCCTGTGGAAACGAAAGAAGAGGCGGATGCCTTTATAGCAGAGATTAAGGCAAAGCACAGGGATGCCACCCACAATGTCCCGGCAATGGTCATAGGCGATAAGTTTCAGATACAGTGGGCAAGTGATGACGGAGAACCGCAGGGAACTTCAGGTGCACCTATGGTTCAGATGCTGGTAAAAGAAGGTCTTACGAATCTCGTAATTGTTGTTACGAGGTATTTTGGCGGCATAAAGCTTGGCACGGGAGGTCTTGTGAGGGCATATACGGGCTCGGCAAAGCTTGGAATTGAAGCTGCGGGAATCTGTGAAGTTAAAGATATGTGCAGGGTAATGGTCAAAATAGAGTATACATATCTGAGCAGACTGCAGAACTTTGCACAGAACGGCATGTTTACAATAGAAGACATCATTTATGAAGATGCTGTAAAGGCAGTTTTGCTGACAGAGCCGGAAGAGCGTGGGAAGCTGGACGGAATACTGGCAAACTTGACAAGCGGCAGCTTTGAGATAATGGAAGAAAAGACTGAACTGGTTAAGTGCTGCAATGCATAAATTTAAGGCACGGACACAATATGAAGTGCAATAAATGGTAAAAAAATACAATAAAATGTAAAAAAAGTGTTTGACACTACAAGGGCATTGTGTTAAGATAAATATCGTCGCTAATGCGTTTATTATCATTAGCACTATATATTTTCCGAGGTAGCTCAATGGTGGAGCAACCGGCTGTTAACCGGTAGGCTGTGGGTTCGAGCCCCACCCTCGGAGCCAGTTTTATACGATTTTGCAACAGCGAAAAGAAAAGAAAAAAGCTATTGACAAATTGTGCGAATTGGTGTAATATTATTAACTGTGCCAAGTAAGTAAAAAACTTAAACAGCCGTGATTTGGGCGTATAGCTCAGCTGGGAGAGCATCTGCCTTACAAGCAGAGGGTCA
>JBJETA010000028.1:0-20845 GCA_051883075.1 Anaerovoracaceae bacterium | reverse complement strand
AACAACGAAAGGATTGAAGGCTTTGTCAGGAAGCATTTTGGAAGCCGGGCAGAACTTAAAACCTTGGAAGTCTGGCAGTGTTGTAAGCTGATTGAAATTTTGAAGGAGTATGTATCAAGGGAAGGAGGATAATTTATGGACAGTTTAAGAATGAAACTTGCACAGGAACTGACCCCGGAAATGGTTCCTGAAGGACTGCTCAGGGAGATCGCAGAGGAAATAGGCTGCGTCAACCTTATCAAGCTTCTTGATATTGTAAACGGAGATACGGTATACCTGCAGAGAGCTGACAATATACTTCGCCCTGTAAGAGATAAACACATACGGGAAGAGTTCAACGGATACAATCGTTCGGAGCTGGCCAAGAAATATAACTTGTCCGAGAGGTATATGAGGGAGCTGTGTGGCGAGGAGCAGGTTGAGGGGCAGATGAGCTTGTTTTAGTAATAGAAAGTTTGGGTTGAGAAAAGGAGCTGCAGTGGTGGCTCCTTTTATATAAAAAATAAAAGTTGGTGTGTAATTTTGAATATAAAATAGAATATTATTAAATAATTAAAAGGTGAAGTATTAATGAAAAGGAACATACAGAGGGAGTGAATTGACATAAAGAAGATAAAAGAATACAATATTGATAAATATATTTTTATGGATGTACGGGAGAAAAAAAGTATGATATTTGAGAGTATATTTAGCACATATGACAAATGCAATAAATACCAATTACAGGATGAAGTGAAGGAGTATTTACATTATGTAGAAGACGAGCCTTTTTATATTAGTCCAAATTTTGAGAGGATTAAACTAGATACTAAGATGTCAACTCTTAAGCCTAAATTTGTTTTGTTTTCAGCCCCAGGTGCAACAGGAAAAACAACTTTGGCAAAATACATTTCATATAGATATAACGGAATATACTGGAACTTGTCGAAGATGAAATTAGGTACAAACAGTTTTGCAGGTTCTTTATTGAATGCGGTAGGACCTAGTAATTATTCGAAATTTATAGGGGATTTAAATCTTGAAAAAGCTCTTATGGTAATAGATGCCTTTGATGAAGCGGAAATAATTTCAGGACGTAAAATGATAAGTGATTTTATATGTGATATAAATAAAAACTTAGAAAATCCGGAGAAACCTTCTATAATATTATTAGCTAGGACAGAGACAGCACAGTTTATTGCCTCTTTTTGTACAGAAAATGAAATTGCGTTACAACATTATGAAATTGGATTTTTTGAAGAGCCACAGGCAAAAGAATTCATTAAGGAAAATGTCAAACTTGAAAAACACGACTTTACTCCTGCAGATGAAGAGTGTGTAAATGAATACTATCAAGTAGTTCGCCAAAATATAACAGATGAAGAATTAGATACCTTTTTAGGATATGCCCCTGTTTTACAAGCAATTTCTCAACATATTATTACCTCTAAAAATCAGGCAAAGCTGATTAGTGAATTAAAGACAAAACAAAACTGCAGTATAGACATAATCATTAAGATTATGGATGATTTGCTTAATAGAGAAAAAGAAAAAGTAAAAGAAGCCTTTATTAAAAAAATAAAAGATTCGTATCCCGATTTTGATAAATTTGAATTACTATACACTAAAGAAGAACAGTTAGTGAGGGTCGTGTATTATATATTAATGAATGATACACATTATAGGAATTTTGAAATTAAAGATATTCCATCACAAATTATAGATGAATATCAGGAGGTATTGGACACATTTTTGCCACAACATCCTTTTGTTTCAAAAAATTTTAAGAAAGATAGTAGTAATATAACAGAAGTGAATTTTAATGGACCCGCATTTAGAGATTATACCTTGGCAACATTATTATTACAGGAAAAATATCTAGATTTGGCATATATGTATTTTGAAGAAGCTAAAAAGAGTCTACATGTTATTTCTCAAATATTTTTTGATTGCTATATTAGTTTGTCCCCAGAGGGTATTTCCTTGGAACATATTTCTCAGTTATATGATTCATATAGGGCAAAGGCAACAGCGTTAGAAAAAACCTATTTGGAAATTAGTGAAACAAGTAGTGATGAAGAACCTCAGTATTTGGCTGTTTTTGGTAGAAGCGGTAAGGATGAGGAAACAGAAGAATTGAAATTTAAAGTTAATGTGGGAGATAATGTGCTTCATTTAGATTGCTTGTCAAATGTTGTATTAGATATTCCAAGTTTGATATTAGAAGTTGGGGATACTAAAGGAGAAGCTAGAATCTATAACTCTTCAATTATATGTAATCAATTGGTTTGGAAATCAGACTATGTGAGTATAGAATCATATCCACCAAATGGATGCTTGATAGTAAGTAAAGAAAATATTGGGGGCGGATATCCCAATATAGAAATAAATGGTGGAATAGATTTAAAATTTGATTGCCCCAATATATCTGAGTTTTATAAATTAGTGCAATATAGTTATAATTTTGAAAGCGATAGTGATGATAGTATTTTAAAATTCACATATGCATTGAGAAATATATTGTTAGAATTTCGTACTCATAAAAAAGATACTTTGGCTAAAGATGCAGAGAGAATTAACAATGTAACGGTTGGTGATAATCCATTAAAGAAAAGCATATTTGAATATTTAAAAGAAAAAGAAATTGTGTATCGTGATGGTCATTTATATAAAATTGATACAAATAAAATGCAAAAAATAGAAATAAACCATGTTGCATTAGCAAGAATGGATCTTGAAAAAATGAAAACAGCATTTAATGAGTATAAAAAATGGAAGGGGAATCTGCAATAAAGAGTATAAAATCAAATTCTAAGATATAGTAGTAAGAACTGCTGTATATTAAAACTGCATACTAAATATAGTATTTTATCCTTAAGGACGAAGTCCTTAAGGATTTTTTACTTTTTTGATACTACGGAGGAAATTCTGATGGACATATTTTTTTCAGGCTTTAACCGATTTGTAGAATTACCGTCTTCCTTATTTTATGCGTTACCAAGCCTTCAGATTAAATGGGAGGACATGGGGAACAGGGTGTTGCCTATGACAAAGAAAAAAGGATTGCGGGATTCTTTTGGGGCAAAGTGGCAGGAAATTTTGACCATAAATTTTAACGTATATACCGAAGCAGGAAAGCACTCAGGGCAGGTTTCCATGAGTATGCAGGGATAGGAGATAGAAAGATGGATTTAAATTGGATTTTTCAAACTGTTATGACACTGGGAATAGGTGCAATAGCCTATTTTATGAAAAGGCTCATGGATGAATCAAAGTCCACGGATGAGGCCATTGTAAAACAATTAAAAGAAACACAGGAAAAAATTGAGTCGGAACGAAAAGAGAGCCAGCAGAGAGATAACGAGCTGGCAAAACAAATAAATGACCTAAAGGCAGAAATGCCAATGATTTATGTTCTCCGTGAAGATTGGATAAGAGTTTCAAATGCCACGGATGAAAAGATAAGCAAAATGGACAGTAAAGTTGACAAAATACTTAGCATTTTAGGAACAGGAAAAGAAAAAGGAGGCGAGTAACTTGGAAGCCGCAGAAATTCAGAGAAATAAGGCAATAAGAGGTTATGTTATCAGATCACTTGTAAAGGGAAGGAATAACTGCCTGTTGGTAAAGCAGGTTGCAAATCTGCTTATAAATTCCGGACTGGTGTATAGCGAGGATATAGGAAAGTATCTGGAATATCTTGCAGAGGCAGGATATATCGAATTTACAGATAAAAAGATAACTGCTTTTTCGGCATACAGGGAAGATGCCATTATAAAGCTTACAAGGAAAGGAGTTGACCTTGTTGAGGGAACTATAGATGATCCGGGAGTTGATGTGTAATGGCAGAAAGAAAGCGAACACGAATCAACAGCAAGATTGGACAGCTTCCTGAAGAGATGCAGGATCAAGTGGATGAAATGCTGCGTGACAGCAGTATCACTTATGAGTATATCGCAAAATGGCTTACTGAGCAGGGTTATGCTATCAGCAAAAGCGCAGTTGGCAGATATGCGCTTAGAGCGAATAAGGCTGCTGCCAGAGTGGCAGAAAATCTTCAACAGATGGAGGCAATTGTCAAAATCGTTGAGAAAAATCCTGATCTGGATTATACAAAAGCAAATCGAATGATGATGATGGACGGTCTGGCAAGAAGGTTATCTACAGCAGAGGATGAATGGTGTGATATGCCGCTTGATAAAGCGGGAAGGCTTATAGCAAATCTAAGCCGAGTAGAGCTTGCTTCAGAAAAGCTTCGTAAAGATTACAAATCTAAAATAGAGCTTGCATTTGAGGGCATGGAAGCAGAGCTGATGGCAGCCATAAAATCAGACCCTAAGCTTGCAGGGAAGCTTAAAGAAATCCTTCAGGAAGCAAAGGAAAAGATGATGAACGATGAGTAGGATAAACATAACAGAGTATCTGATGCAGCTGGATGAAGCTACAGACGAGCAGGAAATTAAAAACAGGGAATATCAAGAGGAACTGTTTAAACAATATGTGCTCCGAAAAAATGATGCCTATAGGGAGATAAGAGAGGAACTGTATAGGGAGTTTAAATCCGGGGGAACACTTACCGGTTCATCAGGATTAAGAAAAAGACTTGCTTCTTTTGACCTCGCATATTTTGGAAGAGCATATCTTCCACACTATTTTGTGAGGAAGTCCCCAAAATTTCATGAAGAACTTGATGATATATGGGTTAAAGGTGTTATGAAATCTCTGTATCCAATAAGCAAAGCTTCGGAAATCAGTCGCAAATCAGGATGCAGAAGAGCAATAGCAGCACCAAGAGGACATGCGAAGAGTACAAACTTTACGTTTAAAGACTCTATGCATGCAGCTCTGTATGGATATAAGCACTATATTTTGATTTTATCAGACAGTTCAGAACAGGCAGATGGATTTTTAGGAGATATAAAAGCAGAACTTGAAGATAATGCCATTATCCATGAGGACTTTGGAAAACAGGAAGGAAAGCTTTGGAAAACAAATGCAATATTAACGGCAAGCGGTGTGAAGATTGAGTCTATAGGGAGTGGAAAAAAGATAAGAGGAAGACGCCACAGAAACTGGAGACCGGATCTTATCGTTTTAGACGATATTGAAAACGATGAAAATGTAAATACACCGGAACAAAGAGCAAAGCTTAAAAACTGGTATTTCAAAGCAGTATCAAAAGCAGGGGACACATATACAGATATTGTTTATATCGGAACAATTCTGCATTATGACAGCTTGCTTTCAAAAGTTCTTGAGAATCCGGATTACATAACCAGAAAGTACAGAGGTGTTATCTCCTTTGCTGAAAATCAAAAGCTGTGGGAAGCATGGGAACTTATATTTACTGACTTAAGCATAGAGGGAGAGGAAAGAAAAAAAGCAGCAGTTGACTTTTTCAAAGCAAATGAGGAAGAGATGCTTAAGGGGGCAGAAGTCCTTTGGGAGGATAAGCTTTCATATTATGAACTTATGTGCATGAGAGTTTCTGAAGGAGAAGCTTCATTTAATTCAGAAATACAAAATGACCCGATAGACCCGGATAACTGCTTGTTTAATGAAGAACAGATGGACTTTTATGATGATGCTCCGCCTGATTTCTCTGATCCTCGTTTTATCCTGGTCGCGGCAAACGACCCATCTCTTGGAAAAAACAGAAAGTCAGATACAAGTTCAATTATATTGGTTGCACTTGATAATATTACAGGTTACATGTATGTGGTTGAAGCTTCTATAGAAAAGAGGAAGCCGGATGTAATTATAGATGATGCCATTGAGATGAACCGCCGCTGCAAAAGAGATTTTAAAAAAGCAATATATAAATTTGGAGTTGAGATTGTTCAGTTCCAGCAATTTTTTAAAGATATCATGGCCGAGAAAAGCAGACTGGCAGGAGAGTATCTGCCAATAGAAGAAATAGAGGGAGTGCTCAACAAGGATTTAAGGATAAAGAGTCTGCAGCCTTTTATCAAAAATAAATACATCAAGTTCAGCAGAAAGCATACTACGCTTTTAAAACAGCTTACAGAATATCCAATGGGCAAAAATGATGACGGACCTGACGGACTGGAGATGGCAGTAAGACTTGCTCTGGCTGTGAGAGATTCAGGCGGAAAGGTTAATTACAAAACAGTTATAGGCAGAGCACTGAGATTTAAGAAGGGAGCATATTAAAAAATATGGCAGTAAGAACATATTTAGCAGAACTGTTTGGACGGTTCAGATACTTACAGAATAAAGTCATGAGATTTATGTCCTCACAGGATAAGTTCTCTGAATATCCTTCAAATGGACTTACTCCTGAAAAACTTGCAGCCTTATTGATGGAGGCAGATCTCGGTGAAGTAAAAAGCCAGATGGAGCTTTTTGAGGAAATGGAAGAAAAGGACCCTCATTTGTTCTCCCAGCTTCAGACAAGGAAAAATGCGGTAACGGGTCTTGAGTGGGAGATAATAGCAGCCGGTTCTTCATCACTTGATAAGGATATAGCTCAATTTGTAGAAAAAGCACTTTCAAGAATAGAGGAGTTTGAAAATGTACTGTTTGATTTGCTGGATGCCATAGGGAAAGGAATTTCTATAAGTGAAATAATATGGGACTTTGATGAGAACAAAGGAATATATGCAAAAGAAATTAATTGGCTGCATCCAAAAAGATTGATGTGGGATGTTAAAGACCGGATCCTGATTAGAACAGACAGGCATCCTGAGGGAGAAGAACTTACACCTAACAAGTTCGTAGTACATAAATATAAGGCACGAAGCGGACATCCTGCCAGAGCAGGAATCTTGCGTGTGGTTGTATGGATGTACCTTTTCAAAAACTATGATGTTAAGGATTGGGTTCGCTTTTGTGAAATCTTTGGGATGCCAATCAGAATAGGCAAATATAATCCGGGAGCCTCGGAAGAAGATAAAAAGGCTTTGATGGAAGCTCTTGTTTCACTGGGCAGTGATGCTGCAGGAATAATGCCTGAAGGAACCAGCATAGACATTCAGGAAGCACAAAAACAAAGCAGTGTGGATGCCTTTGAAAGATTGGCGCGGTACTGCGATGAACAGATAAGCAAGGCTGTTTTAGGACAGACACTTACTGCAGATTCAGGCGGAGGATCTTATGCACAGGGCAAGGTTCACAATGATGTGAGACATGACTTGACGGTAGCGGATTGTAAGGCACTTGCAAGCACCTTGAAAAGAGATTTGATAACTCCTATTGTAAGGTTCAATTTTGGTTTAGAAGTGGAAGTTCCGGAGATTAAGTTTGACTGCAAGGAACCTGAGGATTTGAAAACGGAATCCGAAATTCTGGACACCCTTATAAACAAGGTAGGTTTAAAAGTAACTTCTGCTTATGTTTACAACAAATTTAATATTCCTCATCCGGAAGAAGGAGAGGAAATTCTTGAAGGGCAGACAATCTCCGTCATGGAGCAGGAACCTGAAAGGCAGCAGGCACTTAAAACTTTGTCTTTAAAACTTGGAACGCAGGAAAAGTCACAGGACCAAATTGACAAATTGGTTGAGAAAAGTACGGCTTTATCAGAGCATTTGTTTAAGAAAATGTATAGCCCTCTTAAAAGTCTTCTGGAAGAAGCAGAAACTCTGGAAGAATTAAAAGCTAAGTTAGAGACAAAAGAGGAGATAGAAAAACTGTTCTCGGAAATGGATACTTATGATTTTGAGGAACTTATGCAAAGAGCTCTTATGGCAGCAGATATGCAGGGCAGGGTGATTGAATATGAATAATCTGTTTGAGTTCCTGCTTCAGGAGTTTAGTTATAAAGCGGCTGCGGAATATTTCAAAGAGAAGCTGCCCCTGACACCAAAGTCATACAAGATATTATCGGATAAACATAAAAGAGGAGCTTTCACTGTGGTTCAGTACACTTCCGCAAAAATCATCGCTCAGTTTTACAATTGTCTGATTGATGCTATTGAAGAAGGGAGCACAATGTCAGAGTTCCGAGAAAAGATGGATTCGTTTCTTGAGGACAATGGATATGAAGGTGTAAATCCGTTTTATGCAGACAATATTTTCAGGACTAATATTCAGACGGCATATCAGGTTGGACATTTTGAAGAAATGTCAAAACCGGAGGTAAAAAAGAAACGCCCATATTGGAGATATGAAGCTGTGGGTGATGAACGTACAAGACCATCACATCTGGCTATGGATGGCAAAGTTTTTCCGGCAGACAGTAAGATATGGGATACATGGTATCCTCCAAACGGATTCAGATGCAGATGTACTGTTGTTTCACTTTCAGAAAATCAGGTAAAGCAGATGGGTCTTAAAATATCGGAACATGTACCGGAGGCTGTTTTGATTAGAGGAAGAAAGATTCCTGTAAGCATAGATGCTGACTTTGCATATAATCCGGCCAAGAGGGAATGGAGACCGGATATGGGAAGAGATCCGGAAAGCATAAGACAGGCATATAAAGAGAGAATGAAGCCCGAAATGAAAAAGAAGATTTCAGAAGAATAATACCTCTAAAGGAAGAATTATACCAAAATTATTGCTTTAGGGTGTCAGAACGCGTTTGAACGCGTTCTGAGGGTATTTGAAAAAAGAAAACGAGGTGTCAATTTTGAAAGGAATAGAAAAAACATATATCTGTAGAGCAGAACCAAAAGAAATAGCAAATGCTCCTGAAGAAATAAAAATATTGCCGCTTGGAGTTGTGCATAGTCAAAAAGGAGATTTTCTGGTGGATGAAAAAAGCTTTCAGATGATTCAAAAGGAATTTAAGGAGCGAAAGCTGGACAAGGTTGTTGACTATGAACATCAGACCTTGAAGGATGTACAGGCTCCTGCAGCCGGATGGATAAAAGAGCTGAGAATGGACACTGATGCTGTGGTAGCAAAGGTAGAATGGAACCTAAAAGCACAGGAATACTTAAAAAACAAAGAGTATAGATATGTGTCTCCTGTGGTGAGAGTGAGGGAGTCGGATAACCGGGCGGCAGTGCTGCATAGTTTAGCTTTGACAAACACCCCTGCTATAGATGGGATGTTTTCAATTAATAAATTTGATGAATACGATGAAATGTATGAGGAGGACGATGAGATGGAACTTAAGGAAATACTTAAACTTCTTGGTCTGGAAGAAGGAGCAGATGAAAGTGCGGTAAGAGAGAGAATAGAAACTCTTACAGGCAGCATTAAGGAACTGAAGGACTTAAAGGAAAAGGGAGAAAGAGGTGCTGCTCCTATAGTTTGTAAGCTGCTTGAGCTTTCGGAAGATGCAAAGGCTGAAGATGTGAGTGCTGCTATTCTTGCATTAAAGACAAGCTCAGAAGATACGGTATCTAAAGCAGAGTATCTGGCATTAAAGGAAAGACTAGACAGGCAGGATTGTGAAAAGTCAGTGGAACTTGCATTAAAAGAGGGCAAGCTTACAGCTGATATGAAGGACTGGGCATTAGAGTATGCACTAAAGGATTCTGAAGGATTTAAGTCTTTTGTAAGTAAAGCACCGCAGGTTGTTCCGATGGGACAGATTGTTTATGCGGATGAAAAGAAGAACGCTGCTTATGAAAGCACTACACTTAAGGTTTGCAAAGACCTTGGGATAAGTGAAGACGATTTAAAGAAGTATGGAAAGGATGAAGAATAATGAGTTTAACAGCAGAAAGAAATACAATAATGGTTTCCAACAGAGCTGATGTTATTTATCTCCCTGTTGGTAAAGGTAAAAAAATATACAAAGGCTCAATTGTTGTGTTGAAGTCAGGGTATGCAGAACCGGGAAGCAAAGCGGAGGGTCTGATTGCTGCAGGAAGAGCAGAAGAAACGGTTGACAATTCAAATGGTGCTGCAGGAGATGTTTTTATCAATGTCAGAAGAGGCACATTTATCTTTGAAAATGACGAATCAGCAGCGGTGACAAATGCCGAACTGCTTCAGAGCTGTTATATCCTTGATGACTGTACTGTAACAGCAACCTCTACGGGGGCTTCTGTGGCAGGTAAAGTTATAGAAGTAACATCGGAAGGTGTTGCAGTAGAAATCTGGTAGATACGGGAGGTATTTAAATGATAGTAGATAGAGGAAATTTAAACGGTCTGTACATAGGATATAAGACTATTTTTAATAAGGCCCTTGATTTAACAAAACCTTTGTTTGACAGAGTGGCAACAGAGGTTCCGTCAACAACTGGGAGTGAAAACTACGCATGGCTTGGTTCATTTCCACGGTTAAGAGAATGGCTTGGTTCAAAGCAGGTGAAGAATTTATCAGCTTCAGGCTATACAATTGCAAACAAGGATTATGAAGCGACAATATCTGTTCCAAGAAATGATATTGAAGATGATAAGTACGGATTGTACAATCCAATGTTTGAAGATATGGGACAGGCTGCAGCCTTATGGCCGGATACTCTTGTTTTTCCATTGCTGAAGAAAGGCTTTGAAGAAAAGTGCTACGACGGAAAACCATTTTATGCAAAAGATCATAAGGTGGGAAAGCTGACATTTTCGAATAAGGGAACTGCTAAACTGAATCAGAGCAGCTTCCTTGCTGCCCGTGCTGCAATGATGTCTGTTAAAGATGAAGAAGGCAATAGCTTAAATATCATTCCTGATTTGCTTGTAGTTCCTCCTGCACTTGAGGCTGCAGCAAAAGAAATTTTGGAAGCAGATTTTATCAACGGTTCAAGCAATATAACAAAAGGAATGGCAGATATTCTTGTGGTTCCTGAACTGGCAGGAGAGGATACTGCATGGCATCTGCTTTGCACCAAAAAGGCAATTAAGCCGCTTATTTTCCAGAAAAGAAAAGCACCGAAATTCATCAAGAAGGATGCAGAAAATGATGACAATGTTTTCTTTAATAAAGAATTTATTTATGGAGTAGATGCAAGAGGAAATGCGGGTTTTGCTCTTTGGCAGCTTGCATACGGTTCAGACGGATCTGCCAGCTAGGAGGTAGAGCATGGGATACTGTACAACACAGGCAGTAAGAGAAATGCTTAAGTATGATGTGATGCAGTCACTTCTTGGTGACAGTGACTATCCTGAAGGAGAAGAACTTGAAGAAAGAATGCTTCCAAAGATAGAAGCGGCTACAGCTGATGCAGAGGCAGAGATTAACGGATATCTGTGTATCAGATATCCGGTGCCTCTTACAAATGTTCCTGATATGATTTGCAAAATATGCAAGGATATAGCGGTGTACAACCTGGTTTCCAGAAGTGGAATTGACGAAGGAGAAAGAGATTCAAACTATTTAACCAGATATAAAGCCGCAATATCATATCTGACAAAGGTTGCTGAGGGAAAGCTTGATTTGGAGGGACAGACATCGTCAAGTCAGGGAGCCGGTCAAAATACGAGTTTTGGGTTTATTTCAAATAAGCCCTTGTTTAAAAGAAGTAGCATGAGGAATTTGTAATGGGAATACAGCTGCAAGGTGACTTGAAAGCCTTTAATGCACAGTTTAAAAGGCTTGAAGAATTTGATAAATCAAAGATGTCTTCAGTGCTTGCAGAAAATTTAAGGACATCAACTATTCAAAGATTCAGGGAATCAAAAAGTCCTGAAGGTAAGAAGTGGACTGAAAGCAAAAGAGTCAAAGAAATTGGAGGAAAAACACTTGTTGATACAGCAGGATTAAGAAATTCTATTCATTCAAAGGCTGAAAGCAGTGGGTTTGCAATTGGCACCAACCTGAAATATGCAGCGACGCATCAGTTTGGTGCAGAAAATCGGTTGATACGGGCTAAAAAAGCACGAGGGCTTCATTTCCGCATGAATGGGGAATGGGTAAATGTTAAGGCTGTGCATGTGAGTATTCCGGCAAGACCGTTTCTTGGAATTAGCGAAGAAGACTTACAAGAAATGCAAAGCACAATGGAGGAATATTTGATAGAGGAGTAAAAGATGTTTGTTTCATGCAGAGATTATCTTGTAGAGAAGTTGAAAAAATCCATAAGTAAGGGAAAGGTGTATTTAAACCAGAAAGAACTTGATAATGATGCTGCACCCTTTAAGGCGGCGGTTATTATTGACACAGACGAAACGGAACGCAGCGGTCAAAAAACAATATATAGAGATGAACAGGGCGAAAAGCATAAGCGTATTAAAAAGTTTGTGAGAACTTTGACATTTATTCTGACAATAGGTGCACCAACGGATTTGGAGGCAGAAAAAGCATTTGAAAACTTTTTATCAAATATTGATGAAGGGATTTTCATTAATGACAATTACACACCGATAAAGGTTATGGGAGCAAGCTGGTACGATGAGAAAGATAAGATTATACGAGCTCAGGCAGCTGTAGTTTTTAAAGTTCAGTTTGAAGGCGGTGTGTATAGCGATACAGATTTTCTGAAGGTTAAAGCAGATATTGATACTTAGGCAGAGAGGAGTTGAAGATAATGGCGAAGAAAGAAGTAGAAATAAATAGAGCCGAAATCTTTTCTATAGAAGACCTTAAACTCAGAAGAGCAACTCCGGAGGCTGTGTACCAGGGAGTAAAGGCTCTGATGAAATGGAAAAGTGGAAAACAGCTTACGGAAGAAGAATATATAAAAGCTGTAGAAAAATTTGAAGCTTCTGCAGCAGGAAGGAGATAGGATGCTTAGAGATGTAAATATAACCATTTCAGATGGGCAGATGTCCGGGAATGGAACGCTGGGTGAAGGAGTTCATCTTAAGATTGGAGCTTCAGATATAGAGTCTGAAGAACTGATAAAAATAAGAGGAACCTATGATGCCAATAGAATAAGGTACCTTTTGGGACTAAGTCCTCTTGCAGATGCCTGTATGGATAGCGTGGAAAACGGAGCAGCCTTGATTTACTGCATGCCGGTTAAACCTAGTGTCCCCGGAACAGTGAATGAAGTGACACATGTAGGGACAGGAACAGGGAAAGTAGCTTTAAGCGGCACGCCGAATAATAGCTATGATGTAGTTGTGAGTATAACAGCTGAAGGTGGATTAAATGAAGCAGCCTTTACATACAGCATTAATGGAGGATATACAAAGAGCGAAGAAATAACCATTCCTCTAAATGGAAGTTATGTAGTAGAAAATACAGGTTTAACTTTATCATTTACGGAAGGTGAACTGAAAGAAGGCTCCTTTGTTGAAAATGATTCGTTTTCTTTTAAAACGACAGCTCCACAGCTTTCTAATCAGGACATTTTAAAGGCTATAAAGAAAATAAGGAATCTGAAAGAGAGCTTTGAATTTGTCCACATAGTTGGAGAAACCTCAGAAGCGACATGGGCAGCGGTTTCAGCGGAGCAGAAGACTCTTCTTGAAACATACAAAACACCTTTGCTGTTTGTTTTAGAGGCATATAAACCGGAAGATAAAACAGCAGAAGCATATGCAGAAGAGCTTATAAAAGCGAGAAAAACTATCAGCAATTATGATCTTCAGATTGTAACTGCAAGAGGTTTATATGTTTGTATGGACGGAATCAAAAGAGAACGCAATTTTGCGGGTATTGTATGTGGCTTTTATGCAAAAGCCGGAGTCCAGCAGTCAATTGGAAGAACCTCGGAGTTTTCAATATCAGAAGATAAAATTGTAAAGCTTCTTCCTGAAGGGATAGAAGAAGAAACCGAGTGGCTAGATGAAGCCGGCTATTTAACTTTTAGAAAGTATATAGGCCTTGAAGGGTACTATGTTACAAATGCTCGTATGATTTGTCCGGAGGGAAGTGATTACAAGTATGCCGAACTTGTAAGAGTAAAAAACAAGATTTACAGAAAAGTGCGTAAAGAAGCTTTACTGCAGATGCATACTGAAATCGACTTGGCTGATGTAGAAGGAAGCCTGATTGCTTTATCCAAGTTTTTAGAGAGTCCTCTAAATGAGATGGTAGCAAATAAAGAAATATCTGCAGGAAGAGTGATTGTGGCAGACGGTCAGAATGCAGATACGATTATTGATACAGAAACGGTTAACTTAAAAGCACGTTTTACTCCAAAAGGCTATGTAAGAGAATTTGAAGTTGATCTTGGCATGGAGAGACTTTCTTAGGAGGTAAAAACAAATGATTGTAAACAAGCGAAATTATGATTGGTCCAGTATAGATGTGAAATTTTCTGACTTTGAATGTGAGCTTCAGGAAATAAGCTATGATGATGAGCTTGAAAAGGAAGAATCTTATGGAAAAGGAAAAGCGCCGAGAGGATTTGGTACAGGAAACTATAAAGCCTCTGGAAAAATGTCTATGCTGAGGGATGATTTTAATGATTTGCTGGACTATTGCAAAAGCAAAAATAAGACGCTTTACGGGTTGCTTATTCCTAAAATTGTAGTAGCTTATGCAAATGAAGGACAGAAAACAAGGGTTGACACTTTAAGCCAAGTGACTATTACCAAAATAACAGGCGGTGGAGCACAGGGCGATAAGAGCTTAAAGGTTGATATGGATTTTCTGATTGTTGGTGGAATTGACAGAGATGGAGTTAAAGCCATCTAGGTAAAATTCTCAACATAAATGACAAAGGAGAAAGAAAAATGAACGAAAACAGAGAATTTGAAGTAGCTAATACTGATAATGAAAAAAAGAACTTTGAGGTTTCGGTAACCTTTCAGGAAGATGATGATATGACAACGGAAAAGAGTTATTGTTTCAAGAAACCTACTATAGCAAGCTATGACAGATATATAAAGAACTTATCTAAGAGCCCAACAAAAGCAGGAAGAACTTTTGTACTGGACAACGTAGAGGACAACATGAGGGAACAGCTTAAAAAGGATCTTGATGATTACCCTGCAATAGCTATAACTATTGCAGATAAGCTTTTGGGCATGTTGGGCCTTGGTGATGCAAGTTTGAAAAAGCTTTAGCAGAGTGTGAAGGGGAAATAGAGGAAGACTTTATAAGAGCAGGCATTATTGAAATCTATACATATATGCCTGCAGCTCTGCTAAAGATTCCCCCTGAAGATATGGATATAGAAGAGTTTCTGAAAGCTTTGGCTGAAGCAAGGTATGTGCAGAAGCTCAAGGCTGTTGAAACAGCAATAGGCATAGGAATGGTTTTTGAAAAATAAAAAAAGCCCGCTTAGCAAGCAGGCTTGTGAGTTATAAATGATTTCCACCAGTTGAATGCACCTTTAAAAATTTCTTCGGGAGATGGAGTTTCAGTAGTAGGAGAGTTTATGCCATTAATGATACAGGAAAAGATGTAAGGCAAACAAAATATGATTGTTAAAAATGAGGTTAAAAGCATTAATAAAAATAATGCTATACCCAAAAGTGAAAATAGCAACAAAGATATTTCTATCATATTACCCCTCCTTTCTTTTTTTTAAATATATCACCGAAAGGAGGAAAAGTAAAGTATGAGTTTAGAAAAAGTATTTAAGCTATCACTGCTGGTTTCAATGGTAGATAAGCTTTCAGGACCTACAGCTAAAATTGGAAATGAAATAGAAAAAACCACAGATAAATTTGAAAATTTCAATTCTAAAATAAGTAGCTTAAAAAGCAAGGGACTTGAAATGGTAACAGTGGGGACCGGGGTTTCTACTGCAATGGTGTCTTTATCTAAAAGCACATTTGAAACGAGCAATGCGCTTGGAGAACTGTCAAGTGTAGGCGTTGAAAATTTATATGCGGTAGAAAAGGCAGCAACAGACTTTTCAAATACCTGGGCAGGAACAAATAAGTCAGACTTTATATCTGCTGCTTATGATATCAAAAGCGGAATATCCTCTTTGACGGATGAAGGCGTTGCAGGATATACAGAGCTTGCGGGTATTACCGCGAAAGCAACAAAAGCAACTATAGGAGAAATGACAGATCTATTTGCAACAGGATATGGGATATACAAAGATTACTATTCTGATTTAACAGATATGGAGTTTGGGCAAATATTTGGTGCCGGAATTGCAAAGTCTGTACAGGCATTTAAGACTAATGGAAGTAAAATGGCTCAGTCAATACAAACTTTAGGAGCTGCAGCCACATCGGCACAAGTGCCCTTGGAAGAACAGCTTGCGGTGTTAGGCATGCTGCAGGCAACTATGAGTGGAAGCGAAGCCGGAACAAAATATAAAGCCTTTTTAAAATCAGCTGCAAAAGCAGGAGATTCCTTAGGGTTATCTTTCCTGGACGCAAATAACCAACTGTTAGGTATGCCAGAAATATTGGAAATACTGCGTGATGAGTTTGGAGAAACTTTGGATGCAGCGGAAAAAATGAAACTGCAGTCAGCTTTTGGAACAGAGGAGGCTGTTGCCCTAATTGAGCTTCTGTATAGCAAAACAGGAGACCTGCAGGGCAATATAGAATCTTTGTACAACAGCATGGGTCAAGGAACTTCTGCTATAGAAAATATGGCAAATAAGATTAATAGTACTGATCCATCTAAATATGAAATAATGAATCAAAAAATTCAAAATATGAAAGAAAGTCTAGGTTCGCTACTTCTTCCGGTAGTAATGGATATTGTTGAAGGCTCAAGTAAGCTGGTAAGTAAAATAACCGAATTTGCAGAAAAGCATCCAAAACTGACAGGATATATTTTGAGGGTGGTCTTATTATTTGGAGTCCTTACAGCTGCAGTGGGAACGGTAATGGTTGCTTTTGGACTCTCCGGAATGGTGATTTTAAACCTTAGCATGAACCTTAGTGCTTTCATTGGCTTTGGGAAAAAGGCTATTCCAATAGTAATAAAATTCGCGACTACGCTAAAAAGCTTTGTATTTGTTGTATTTAATCTGGCCAGAAGTGCATTGCCCGGATTGATTTCTTCAGTATGGAGTTTCACTGCTGCACTTCTTGCAAATCCGGTGACTTGGGTAGTTGTAGGTATAGTGGCTCTGATTGTGGCTATTGTGCTTCTTTGGAAAAATTGGGACAAGGTAACAGCCTTTTTAAAATCGACATGGCAGAGCTTTTGTAACAGTCTCAATACAGGGATTGGGTTTATAAAAAATGGATTTGCTTCAATAGTCAGTTTCATAACAGGAAAGATGGAATGGTTCAGAGAATCAGGGAAAAAGATTATAACCACTCTGACTTCAGGAATGCTATCTGTAGCCTCAGTACCTGTAAAAGCGATAAAAAGCATTTTTACAAAGGTCAGACAGTATCTGCCGTTTTCAGATGCTAAGGAAGGGCCATTAAGCCAGCTGACTTTATCGGGCTCAAAAGTTATAACTACCATGGTAAGCGGAATGCAGCAGGTTGAGAAGCTTCCTGCTGAAGAAACAAAGAAAGCTTTTTCCAAGGTACCGGCTGCCAGAGAGAAGAGTATAAAGAAGATCAGCTTAAGTGAAAAAAAGGTTTCTGAAACTACAACCAGCAAAACGGATGCAGCAGGTAAGAAAACAATAATTCAGAAGCTGGTTATGAATGTAAAACTTGATGACATCGAAGATATCAAGAAGCTGAAAAAACTGTTGGAAGAAATAGAGGATGCTGTTAATTCTTCAGATGATGATTCAGATATTGATGTAGATATTATAACTGCTTAAAAAGTTGGAGGGACAATATGATATGGGTTGAAGATACACAAATTAAGGTTGGCAATATTGTCCTTCCAGGACTTTTGAAAAGCCTTGAAGTCAGCACCGAAGCACAAATTGACGAGCAGGAAATTGAAGGCTCAAATAAAAAAAAGAAGCAGGCAACAGGCTATGGTGATGGAAAAATAACCATAGAACTCATTTTGGAAGAGGGAGTATATGAAACCGCTGAGTATAAGCTTCAGAAGCTGCAAAATCTTTTCAGGGAGGCCGGACAGGAAAAACCAAAGGTTTATAACATTATTTCCGGTCACTTAGCTTCAAGAAATATATCCAAAGTTATTTTTAAATCGTTATCAAGCAAAGAGGACAATGCCAAAAGTGCCATAATGGCAACGCTGGAGTTTTTAGAGTATGAGGTAATGACTGTAACTGCCGTGAAAACTGCTACAGTAAATGGAACCGCAAGCGTTAGTAGCAAACAAAAACAGAGTCCAATAGCAACAAACGATAAAAAAAGGAGCTCATCTTATCAGAGAGGTGCAGCACCAAAGCTTAGTGCAGCGAAAAAAACAAGCAAAAGCCCTGCGGTGGACAATACTTCTAAGGGAAAAGAATTGAGTAAGAAAGTAAGAAAAGTATCTAAACACAGGAGATAGTTATGGTAGAAGTAACAAGTTTATTTTATCCCGAACAAAAGATACAGATTGGAAAATATATTTTCGATAAGGGTGTAAGTTTAGAGGTTTTCTCTACATCTGATTCTTATTATGATTGGGCAAAAATAAGGCTTCAAGAGGAGCTTCTTGATAAAGCGGAAATATCTGAAGGTGACATTGTAAATATACAGCTTGGTTACGATGAAAATTTACAGGAAGTTTTCCAAGGGTATGTATATAAGGATTCCGATAATTCTTCAGGTGAAAAAGAATTCTTATTGAAGGATGATATGCTGCTTTTAGAGAAACTCAAAATCAGAGAAACCTTTTTAGATGTGGTTCCTGAAGAAATAGTTAAATACTGCCTGCAGAAAGCAGGAATAACAAAATATGAAATTTTTGATGGAGGGTATCCAGCAAAAAAGGTTGTTCCAATAGTACAAAAGAATGGGATTCAGGTACTTGAAGAAGTCAAGAGGCTTTGGGGCATGAACAATAACTTTTATTGTTCAAAAGGGATTTTCTATTTCGGTAAAGCTCATAAGCAGGAAAAAATTTATACCTTTGAATACGGGAATAACATCATTTCGCTTTTAAAAGAGAATGCTGCATGGGTGCTTGAAAGTGCATCTGTACCTTTTATACGTCATAGTGATGTCATTAATTTAGTACATCCTAATTTGACAGGTCAGTTTAAGGTTAGCAAGGTGTGCTTTACAAGCCGAACCGGATTTATAAGAACAAGATTATATTTGGAGTGATGGTATGGCAAATGCTTTTGAACAAACAGTAGTTAAAATTGTGCGAAGACTTATCAGACAGGAATATCCTTATAGCGGCAGAGCTCAAGTCGTTAAAGCAAGAATTACGAAAGTATTGCCCGACGGTTACAATCTAGTGATTCTGGATGAAGAACTGAACAGGGATGAAAATTTTCCGGAAATACCGAAAGTTAAGAGTACCGGGACATATAAAAAGGGTGACATAGTTGTTGTAACTTTCGTATATGGAAAGGACATTTATATACTTGGAGGCAGCTTATGAATATTGCAGATATGGCAGATATAAAACTCGATGAAAACTGGCAGATTACAGCCTCAGCAACAGGAGATTTTTTGAAGGCTTCAGGTAAGTATGAGTGCCTGATGCAGGAGATAGAACTGGAGGCTTTGACACAAGAAGGAGATTTGTTTTATGATGAGAACTTTGGATGGTCATTAATGGATTTTATCCATGCAGAGAAGGATGAGATTGTAGAACTTGAAATAGTGCAACGTATAAAGGATAAATTATCATTTTATGAACAAATAGATACTGGCAGCATATCTGTTTCAATGGGTTTTCAAGAAGATATCTGGAATATAGCTATAAGCTTCAGGTTTAAAGATGATACGGAGGAACGGTTGCTGGAATTGAGTTTAGATAGAATAAATGCGGAGGTTGTTATAAATGATTGATGACAGAGTTTTAGATCAAGTCATACCTGTTCCGGACTTTGAAGAGAAAAAAGAGGAAATATTGGAAGCCCTAGCAGAGGAAGGGTTTGAAATAACAAATGCAAGAAGCGGAGGCGTTTTTCTTACCCTGTTAAGTATTGTGCTCAAGTGTCATATAGAGTTGAAACAACTTGCACGAAGCATTTTACAAAATATGTTTGTAGACTCTGCACAAAATGAATGGATGGAGCTTAAGGCTGCTGATTTTTCAAAGAACAGAAAACTGGCATCTAAAACAGAGGGATTACTTACTCTGAAACGTGACGAAGCCGGGGAATCTGTAAGAATTGCTAAGGGTACAGTTTTTAAAACGTTACAGGATGCAAATGGTGAAGAACTCAGATTTCTGTCAACAGAGCAAGCCGCCATGGGCGAGGAAGACCTTATTGTGATGGTACCTATTGTAGCGGAGGAAAGCGGTAGTAAATACAATGTGTCAAAGAATCGCATAACAAAATGCCTGATAAATTTAGAAGGCATAGATTACATATTTAATGACTCCGGATGGATAACCAAAGAAGGTACAGATATTGAGGATATTGAAAATCTGAGAAGCAGGACAAAAAGCAGCTGGGCTGAGTTGGCGACATTACCGATAAAAGAAAAATATAAAAACGTTTGTGAATCGGTAGAAGGAGTTTTTTTGGCAGAGATTGATGACCAGCATCCAAGAGGACAGGGAACAGTGGATGTTTATGTGACGAGCAGTGCCGGGGTAGCATCTGAAAGCTTACTTTCGGATGTAAAAGAAGCGGTAGAGACTATTAGAGGCCCTTACGACAATGTTCTGGTGAAGAGCACAGAAACAGTTGAACAGGATGTAGTTGTAGAAATAGATATTTCTTCTGAGGACAGCCTGATAGGGGTTGAGGAAACGGCAAAAAATGTTGTTATAGAGCTACTTTCCATTAGGCCTGGAAAGAAGTTAAATTCATTAACGCATACGGATTTAATTTATAACCTGAAGAAACAAATAAGCATCGCTGAAGCTATAAGGGTGACAACTCCAGTAGAGGATGTAAAGCTTGAAAAAGGAAAAATCCTGATAGCAGGAAATATTACCATAATACTGGCGAAGGTTTAGGAGATGATGAAAAGTGTTTGAAAACTTCTGTGAGTATATGTTTTCTTTACTGTTTGGACCTCTTAAAAAGGTTAAAAAATCAGCTAATCAGCTATATATCTTTTTTAAAGTTATAGGCAAGCTGTTTGATGAAAACAAAGAAGACTTCTTTAAAGTAAGAGAAGAAAGTTTGATAATAAGCTGTTCA
>JBJETA010000027.1:0-20926 GCA_051883075.1 Anaerovoracaceae bacterium | reverse complement strand
GAACTTTCTTTAAGTGCTGTATGCGAGCTGATGAACCAGATGATGGGAGCTTCAGCAACTGCTTTGGCGGATGTTATAGGAACCATGGTAAACATTTCGACTCCTGTAGCATTTGAAGTAGAGGATATAGAAGCATTTAAGCAGAAATATTTCAGTACGGAAGAACCTATGGTTGAGGTTCATTTCAATATTGATATTGAAGATACATTTAACAGTAGATTTATAACGATGCTCTCTGTAGATTTATGCAAGAAGATGATTGCTTCTTTCGGATTTATGGGGGATGATGAGGGAGACAGCGCCGAAGCGGCACAGCCTGCGGCTCCGCAGCCGGTACCGGAACCTGCGGCACAGCCGGCAGCAGCGGCACCACAGCCTGCACCTCAGCCTGCAGCTCCTGTACAACCGGCTCCTCAGCCAATGCCGCAGCAACCAATGCCACAGCAGCCGATGCCTCCGCAGGGCATGCCGATGGGAATGCCACAGCAGCCTATGTATGCACCGCCGCAGTACAACATGGATCCAAGGCTCATTAACGTACAGCCTATGTATCAGAATTATGAAGTTACTGCAGCAGAGGCAGGTACAAATCTTGATTTAATCATGAAGGTTCCGCTTCAGGTTTCGGTAGAAATAGGCAGAACCAAAAAACTGGTTAAGGAAATCCTTGATTTTGGACAAGGTTCGCTGATAGTGCTTGACAAGCTTGCAGGCGACCAGGTTGATGTCTATGTAAATGGACAGTGTATCGCCAAAGGCGATGTTGTAGTTGTTGATGATAACTTCGGTGTAAGAATCACAGAAGTAATCACAAAGGCTGATATTATAAACAGCCTATAGATATTTAAAAATAAAAAAGTTAAAACATTAATATTTTAAGGAGAGGTAATAAAATGGCTAAGATTTTATTAGTAGACGATGCAGCTTTTATGCGTATGATGATTAAGGATACATTATCTAAAAACGGATATACAGACCTTTATGAAGCCGGAGACGGGGCACAGGCTGTTGAGAAGTTTGAAGAAATTAATCCTGATCTGGTTATCATGGACATTACAATGCCTAACATGGATGGTCTTGAAGCTCTTAAGGAAATCATCGGAAAGCACCCTGAAGCTAAGATTGTTATGTGCTCAGCTATGGGACAGGAAGCTATGGTTATCGAAGCTATCAAGCTTGGTGCCAAGGACTTTATCGTAAAACCGTTCAAGCCTGACAGAATTTTAAAGACTGTATCTTCTATCCTGCCACAGGCTTAGTTTAAGGGGTGATTGGCATTTTAGGTTCTATCATACCTCTGATACTGGCGCTGCTTGCGGTAGTTGCGGTAATATACGGAAGCTTCATATTCAGTAAGTATATTGCAGTGGGCGCGAGCAAGATGAGCGGTGCTCGATATATGAGGGTAGTTGACAGAATGATGCTTGGACAGGACAAGATGATGGTAATCGTGCAGATTGGCGATACATATTATCTTGCAGGCGTTACTTCCCAGAATGTTCAGATTATAAAGGAACTTGAGGGTGAAGACCTGATTGAAATGGAGCCTGCCGCACAGAATCTTTCGCTGCAGCAGGTGGCATCATTTAAAAGTATGCTTAACAAGCATGTAAACAAAAAGGATAAGGAATAGTTAAATGACTGATGCAATAGTGTCAATAAACGGAGCAGGCATGCAGACGCTGGAGATATTAACTCTCTTGACGCTTATTGCTTTGCTGCCGTCAATTTTGATTATGATGACCTCATTTACGAGGATTGTCATAGTGATTTCGCTTCTGCGAAATGCCATGGGATTGCAGCAGACACCTCCAAACACTGTAGTTGTCGGTATAGCGTTATTTTTATCGTTGTTTATCATGCAGCCGGTGATATCAGATATTAATCAGACTGCATATGAGCCGTATAAGGCAGATTTAATAACACAGGAACAGGCCATTGACAATGCGTCTGTTCCATTGAAGGAATTTATGCTTAAGCAGACTAAGATTGAGTCCCTCAACGTGTTTTTGAATTTTGCTGATATGGACAGACCCGACAATCTGATGGAGATACCTATGCATGTTATAATACCTGCATTTGTAACGAGTGAGTTGAGCAGAGCTTTTCTCATGGGGTTTTTGCTGTATATACCATTTTTGGTTATAGACATAATCGTGTCCAGTGTTCTTATGTCCATGGGTATGGTTATGCTGCCGCCATCCATGATTTCCATGCCGTTTAAACTGCTGCTGTTTGTGGTTGTTAACGGATGGGAGCTGTTATTCAGTACGCTGGTCAGCAGCTTCAATTTATAAGTTATTGGATAAAATGCGTGTGAAGTGGAGACAAAGATGGGTTCATATACACCGATTTTCGATATTCTGCAGACGGCTGTAGTTGTTACTGCAAAGGTGGCTGCGCCTGTACTGCTTTTAAGTATGGCAGTCGGTATTCTTATTGCAATATTTCAGGCGGCAACATCTATTCAGGAACAGACTCTGACATTTGTGCCGAAACTGATTATTATAGCTCTTGTTCTGGTTATGTCCGGATCATGGATTATGACGACGATGGTAGATTTTACCGAGGCTATCTTTGCGGCTATGCTGGAGTTGTAGGTCATGCAGCAATTTTTGGAAATAGACAATTTAATAGCCTTTGGGCTGGTATTGCTTAGAATGACAGGGTGCATTGCCTTCAATCCGATATTTGGACGAAGGAATGTCCCTGCTATGATGCAGACAGGCATAGCTTTAGTTTTGTCTTTGCTGATTTATACATATTCTGATGTATCAACCATAGGCGTAATTGACTCTACCGTCGGGCTTATTGTCATTGGCTGCAAGGAACTGGCAGTAGGGTTTGTTATAGGCTTCGTTGTAAGCCTTTTTTCGTATATAATCATTCTGGGCGGAGAAGTGATGGACATGCAGATGGGTCTTTCGATGTCTAAGGTCTATGATCCGGCGAGCAATGTTTCCATGTCGCTGTCCGCTACTTTTTACAACGTTCTTTTCATATTTACTTTTTTTATTACAAATGGGCATCTGACCATGATGAAGCTTTTTCTTGAACTGGAAAAGGTTGTTCCGTATGGAAAGGTAATGCTTGGCTCTGATGTGGCACAGGCTATGATTGGGGTATTCTGTCAATGTACAATATTGGGAATGAAGCTGGCTATGCCGATGATAGCATTGCAGTTCCTTATGGAAATAGGTGTGGGAGTGCTCATGAAGAACATTCCGCAGATAAATGTAATCATGATAAATATTCAGGCTAAAATTCTTGTTGGTTTAGTCTTTATAGTAGTGATTTTTTCACCTATGATGTCATTTATGGATAGTGCGATAGAGAGCATGTTTGGTGCCATTGTACAGATTTCTAAGTTAATGGGGTGATGAGGCTTGGCAGGTGAAAAAACAGAAAAAGCCACTCCGAAACGGCGTAAGGACGAGCGAAAAAAGGGTAATGTCCCCCAGAGTAGGGATGTGACCAATGTACTGTCAATGCTGATAGTTTTTTCCGTGCTTAAGCTTATATTTCCGTACATCTACCAGACTTCAAAAAATTTTATTTCATATATATTGGGACAGATGTCAACGGTCGATAATTTCAGTGAAGGGGTTATGTCGGAAATAACTGTGGAAACTATGAAGCTTTTGTGCGTTTCAATAGTGCCGCTGCTGTTGATTGGTGCAACGGTTTCGGTTATAGCTACAGGTGCACAGACAAGATTCCTGTTTGCGCAGGAAGCATTGAAACCCAAACTGGAAAAATTCAATCCAATAAACGGAATGAAGCGCATCTTTTCGCTGAGAAGTGCGGTTGAGCTGTTAAAAAACATTATTAAGCTGACTATTATAATAGTCATATTATATAAATTCATATATTCAAAAGTTGAAGAAATAGCAAAGATGCTGTTTGTGGATCTTCTGCAATCTGCGGCATATACACTGGATGCGGTGGTTATGATGGTGTATATGGTATGCCTGATTTTCGTCTTCGTAGCAGGGCTGGATTATTTATATCAGCGTTGGGAATTTGAACGCAAAATCAAGATGAGCAAGGAAGAAATCAAAGAAGAATTCAAGCAGATGGAAGGAGACCCTCAGATAAAGGGAAAGATAAAGCAGAAGCAGAGACAGATGGCAACCTCAAGAATGATGCAGGCCGTTCCTACTGCCGATGTAGTTATCAGAAACCCTACCCACTTTGCTGTTGCGTTAAAATATGATTCGGAAAAAGACAATGCTCCCGTGGTGGTTGCCAAAGGTCAGGACGCTCTTGCCCTGAGAATTGTTGCGGTTGCCGAGAGAGCAGGTGTTTATATTATAGAAGACAAGCCTCTGGCAAGAGCAATTTATGCTACTGCAGAGGTAAAAATGGAAATTCCTTATGCTTACTATTCGGCAATAGCTGAGGTGTTTGCACTGGTATACAGCGTAAGGAAAAATGAGAAAAACAAAAAGAGGAAATAGTCTATGGCAGACATACTTAGAGTAACCACGCCGCTTACAGGGCAGGATGGTGCGAGCAGAATAAGACCTACGGGACAGGAGACACAGCAGAGCTCAAATATAGCAAATGTTGTCAACCCGACAAGAGTTCCTAAAAGTGATCAAAGGGGGCTTTATGATGACAGTGAGGCCAGCAAGTTCTCACCTAATCTGAAGTCTAATTTTGATACTTTTTTAAATAAGCTTTCATCAACACCGGGTATGTCTGAGGAAATCTCAAGACTGTTTTTTACAAGGTATGGAAGCATCGTAAACTCCGGCATGAGTGAAGGCATTGCAGCGGAAATGGGCAAATTCCTTCAGATGATGAAGGTAAATGACGAGCAGCTGCTGGCGCTTCTTAAGGGCATGCAGAGTTCTTCAGTTAAGTTCACGGGAGATTTTTTTGATGTCCTCCGCGGTATTGTAAGCGATAAAAACGCTTCGGGAGATCTTAAGGGAATTATTCTTGACTTCCTTAGAAAATATGATGCGGTAAGCGGTAATGACCACAATTTGAAAAACCTGATGTCCAATCTTAACAATATTGCGGACAGAATGATGAAGTCTTCTGCTGACCAGCTGAGAGAGGCTGCCATGCAGCTTGACACTACTGCAGGAAAAGGAAATGTTGATGAAAATCTGAAAATCCTGAGGGAAAGCATCATACCGTTGTTATCCAAATATATATCCAAAACGAAGGATTTCGGAAGTGTAAGAGATAACATAAGCTTATTTATTCTTAATTTTACAAAATATGAAATGGGAAGCAAGGAGGCATTTTCAAATGCATTGAATTCGCTTCTGGGCATTCCCGAGATTTCATCCAGGATAAACAATAAAATGATAGGCGAGCTGGTTGACCAAATCTTCTCAAATGTGAAAACAGATCAGGCGACAATACTTCAGAACCAGCTGGTGAAGGTACTCACGCAGGGACTTGACGGAGAAGCGGGGTATCAGAATACTGCGGTATTCCAGAACATTCTCCAGTCTGCACTTCTGAACGAAAGCGTGTATATGCCTTTACTTCATATGATGCTGCCTGCAGAATACAACGGACAGCAGATGTTTTCGGAAATATGGGTGGACCCTGACAGCAGCGACGGAGAGAGTCTGGGGAAAAATGCAGTGAAGCTTCTGATAAAGTTCGATATAAAGGATAAGGGATTTTTTGAGCTTATTATGTTGGTGGATGACGGAAAGGTTGATATGCAGCTTTTCTATCCTGACGAATATGAGTCGGCTAAAAGCCAGATTAAGGACAGCATGTTTGCCATCATGGAAAGGAATGACCTGAAGTTCAGATCGTACTCATCGGGCAAATGTGTGCAGCCGGTAAGTATTTCTGAGGTATTCCCGAAGATTTATGAGGGGAGGAATATGATAAATGTCACAGTTTAACCGAAAAGGATCACAGCAGGCTGTTGCCTTAAAGTATGATGAAAGCCAGAGCTCTGCGCCAATCATCGTTGCATCGGGACTGGGACATATGGCGGAGAAAATTGTGGAAGTGGCAAACGCATCCGATGTTCCCGTGTATGAAGATTCCTCGCTTGCATCTGTGCTTTCACAGCTTGAGCTGGGAGCGCAGATACCGGAAGAGGTGTATAAGGCTGTGGTTGAGATTTATGTGTTTTTCCTGAATTTTAAACCTAACGCGTAATGTCCTTAAAGATTTTTTGTTGAAGAACAGGAGTGAAGTTATGAATACATTACTTACAGAATATGACGAAAAAGAAACTATGGACTATTTATACAGGGAAGCAATTGAGGAAGGACTTGCAAAAGGGCTTGAGCAAGGAAGAGAAAAGGGCAAGAACTTAATAAACAAATTAAATGAAATTTTGGCAAAAAACAATAGAGTTGAGGATATAATAAAAGCAGCTACGGATGAAGAATATCAAAGAAAATTAATGGAGGAATTCCATCTGGATTAAGCAAAGGAAAACTTCGGAAGGAGGTATAGTTATGAGCATTGGCGGATTACAGGCGGCGGGAAGCAGCACTGCGGCAACCTATGGAGTTAAAAATCTGAATTATGGTCAGGGCTACGGTAATGACCGAAACCAGTTTTATGCAGAAGATAAGGGCGTGCAGAAAAACGGACAGTTCAGCATGGGACATTCTGCGAATACGGCTGTAGATAAAAATGCTGATATGACTAAACCTGCTGAACAAACAGAAAAAACAAGCGGAAATAAAAAAATAGGTGATTATGAATGTCAGACCTGCAAAAACAGAAAATATCAGGATGGCTCCAGTGATGCAGGGGTTTCGTATCAGACACCTACAAAAATCTCTCCGGAAAAGGCGGCTACGGCTGTAGCAGCGCATGAGAATGAGCATGTGGTGAGAAATCAGGCAAAGGCTGAAAGGGAAGGCAAAGAAATCGTGGCACAGTCCGTATCCCTGCATACTGCAATCTGCCCTGAATGCGGCAGAACCTATATCTCAGGCGGGACAACAAGGACAGTAACCAGAAATGCAGACAACGGCATGAATGCTGATGCGGAAAACGCCGCAAGAGATTTCGCCGCAAAGGAGAACGGCATTGGAAACGGTCTGGATGTTACTGCATAAATAAAAGAGTATAAATATATATGAATATAGAAATCGCGAAGTCAGCCTTCTGGCATGGTGAATCCTCATAAGATTGGGGAAAAATCAGCTGCCGGAGGGCTTTTTGTTTTAGAAACATATGGAATTTATTTGAAGCAATGTAAAAATAAACTTGAAATTTACCTAAATAAATGGTAAAATATGTAAAAAATAAAACGTTTGAAAGAGATACAATTTGCGGTATAATCAAGGGAGAAAGAGAATGAAAAATTTAAAAATTAACAGAACGCATAAGGACAGATTATTCAGAAAGATTTTTAGCGACAAGAAAAGTTTATTGGATTTGTATAATGCACTAAATGGAACATCCTACACAGATGAAAACGATTTGACTATAAATGATTTGGAAGATGCCATATATATGGGCATGAAAAATGATAAGTCGTTTATTATGCAGCGAATCACCATGAACTTCTACGAACATCAGTCATCATGGTGCCCTAATATGCCAATTAGGGGCTTTTTCTATGGAGCGGAGGCGTATAGAGCATATGTTGAAACTCAGGGTTTAAACTTATATGGAAGAACTAAGATAAAGCTTCCGGCACCCAGATATGTAGTTTTCTATAACGGTGATGAAGAAACGCCAGATGTTATGAAATTAAGGCTGTCAGATATGTTTGAACCGATTGGTGATGAGGAAAATGAATTTGAATGGACAGCTACGTTGGTAAATATTAACGTGGGTCGGAACAAAGAACTCATGGAAAGCTGCAAGGCATTGAAAGATTATTCAATTCTGATTGGCAAAATAAAGGAATACAGAAAAAATCTAAAAATAGAAGATGCCATAGATAAAGCTGTAGAAGAATGCATAATTGAAGATGTCCTTAAAGATTTTTTGTTGAAGAACAGGAGTGAGGTTATGAATACATTGCTTACAGAATATAACGAAAAAGAAACGATGGACTATTTGTATAAGGAAGCAAGAGAACAAGGGCAAGACTCGATTAATAAACTAAACGAATTGTTAGCCAAGGCCAATAGAGTTGAAGATATTATAAAAGCAGCGACAGATAAAGAATATCAAAAAGAACTAATGAAAGAATTTAATCTTGAACAATAGACAAAAGTTGCATTTAAGTAGATAAAACGGCATTGGAAACGGTCTGGATGTTACTGCATAAATAAAAGAGTATAAATATATATGAATATAGAAATCGCGAAGTCAGCCTTCCGGCATGATGAATCCTCATAAGATTGGGGAAAAATCAGCTGCCGGAGGGCTTTTTGTATGGGGAAGTACACGGCACCGCAATCTTTGTAATGTGTTAAGTTTTGTGGTAAAATGTCGATATATATTAATGAATTTATGCATACTGTTTGCATTCAAAAAAGGAGAACAAGGATGAAAGTAGTAATTTTAGCAGGCGGACTGGGAACAAGAATCTCAGAGGAAAGCCATCTGAAGCCAAAACCGATGATAGAAATCGGAGACAGACCTATTCTCTGGCACATCATGAAATATTATTCACACTTTGGATTTAATGAATTTGTTATATGTTTAGGATATAAAGGACATATAGTAAAGGAATTTTTTGCGGATTACTATCTGCACATGTCAGATGTGACTTTTGATTTTACTGCTGAAAACAAGATGATAATACATCAGAACGTAGCAGAGCCCTGGAAGGTCACCCTTGTGGATACAGGCTTAAATACTCAGACAGGCGGACGTCTTGCAAGAGTTGAAAAGTATATTGGTAATGAACGATTTATGCTTACTTACGGTGACGGAGTAAGTGATGTCAACATAAATGAACTGCTGAAATTCCATGAAGCTTCGGGCAGATTGGCAACCATCACGGCAATCCAGCCGGGAGGCAGATTCGGTGTACTCGATATAGATGAAGAAACGCAGCAGATTAATTCCTTTGTGGAAAAAGCTAAGGAAGACGGAGGCTGGATAAACGGCGGATTTATGGTTATGGAGCCGGGAGTATTTGAATACTTGAAGCCATATGGAGATGCGTGTGTTCTTGAAAGAGGCCCTATGAGAAAGCTTTCAAGTGACGGACAGCTAAGTGCGTTTAAGCATGACGGCTTCTGGCAGTGCATGGATACGCAGAGAGACAAAGGTATGCTTACTACTTTGTGGAATTCGGATGAAGCACCGTGGAAGGTGTGGTCATAAGAAATAGAAAATTAAAAAAGGAAATTTAAGGTATGGAAGGCAAAGCACTGAAATTACAAATAAGAGAATTTTATAAAAATAAAAAAGTATTCGTAACAGGGCATACCGGATTTAAGGGAAGCTGGCTTTGCACCATACTAGAACTTTTGGGAGCTCAAATACATGGTTATTCTCTGAAACCTGAAGAAGACAAGGTTTTGTATAAACTTCTGTACGAGCAGGGAAAAATGAAGCCGGAAAAAGCTATGAATAAAGGCTTTACGGAAACCTTCGGAGATATAAGGGATTTAGATAGGCTTAAAGATGCGGTGTTTTCGTTCCAACCTGAGATTGTATTTCACCTTGCAGCGCAGCCTCTGGTGAGAGAGTCTTATGACAAACCGGCGTATACCTATGATGTAAATGTCATGGGAACGGTAAATCTGTTGGAATCAATCAGAGAATGTCGTTCTGTTAAATCCTTTGTAAATGTTACAACCGATAAAGTATATGAAAACAACGAATGGTACTGGGGATATCGTGAAAATGAAAGACTAAACGGATATGACCCGTATTCAAACAGTAAATCCTGCAGTGAACTGGTAACTGAAACCTACAGAAGATGTTTTTTTGATGAGGGCACTGCTATTTCAACCGTTCGCGCAGGAAATGTCATAGGTGGAGGCGATTTTGCTAAGGACAGGATTATACCTGACTGTGTAAGAACGGCTTTAGGTGAAAGAGCAGAAAAAGAAATCATAGTGAGGAATCCTCATGCAGTAAGACCATATCAGCATGTTATGGAACCTTTATATGCATATCTTCTCGTGGGAATGTCACAATATGAAAGTCCGGAATATCAGGGAAGCTACAACATAGGACCGGACAGAAGGGATTGCATAACAACAGGTGTATTGACAACATTGTTTTGCAAAGCCTGGGGAGAAAATCTGAAATGGATTGATATGAGTGAAAACAATGCAGTTCATGAGGCGAACTTCCTTGCACTTGATTCAACAAAAATAAAAACAGTGTTAGGATATGAAGCTACATGGGATATAAAAAAGGCTGTAGAAAAAACTGTTGAGTGGACAAAACGATACGGTAAGAGTGATGATGCAGTACAATGCATAAAAGAGCAGATAAAAGAGTTCTTTGAGATGTAAAAGCGAGAACAAACTGACTATTTAACATAGATTAAAGAGAAAGTATGGGTAAGAAATGACAGTAAGTGAAAAAGCGAAAAGGCAGCAGGAAGCAGACAGAAAAGAAATACTTGAACTTGTGGGCAGATATACGGAAAAATATCATACTCCTAAAGCTTATTTAAAGGGTGATAACATAAGCTATGCGGGAAGAGTTTTTGATAAAAGCGAAGTGGTTTCTCTTGTTGACAGTGCACTTGACTTCTGGCTCACAGCGGGGAGATATACTGAAGAATTTGAAAAGGCCTTATGTGAGTATCTTGACATACAGTTTTGCTCTTTTGTAAATTCAGGTTCATCGGCAAATCTTCTGGCATTTATGACTTTAACTTCACCCCTTTTAGGCGAAAGGGCTATTAAACCGGGAGATGAAGTAATAACTGTTGCTGCAGGCTTTCCTACAACTATTGCTCCAATGATTCAGTATGGAGCGGAACCTGTATTTGTGGATATTACGATACCTCAATATAATATAGATACAGAAATGATGGAAAAAGCTTTGAGCAGCAAAACTAAAGCAGTAATGATAGCTCATACGCTTGGAAATCCTTTTGATTTACAGACGGTAAAGGATTTTTGTTGTGAACACGGACTGTGGCTTATAGAAGACAATTGTGATGCATTAGGTTCACAGTGCATGATAGATGGTGTGATGAAGAAAACGGGGACAGTAGGCGATATTGGCACCTCCAGCTTTTATCCACCGCACCATATAACAACAGGAGAAGGAGGCGCAGTGTATACAGATAATCCTTTATTAAACAGGATTATGCGTTCAATCAGAGATTGGGGAAGAGACTGCAGCTGTCCTTCAGGAAGAGATAATCTATGCGGACATAGATTTGACGGGCAGTATGGAGAACTTCCAAAAGGATACGACCACAAATATGTATATTCACATTTCGGATACAATCTGAAAGCTACAGATATGCAGGCAGCCATAGGGGTGGAGCAGCTTAAAAAGCTTCCTGAATTTACAAGAAAAAGAAGGGAAAACTTTGAAAAGTTAAAAGACGGGTTAAACTCTTTAGAAGAAAAATTGATTTTACCGGAACCTTTTAACGACTCTGAACCAAGCTGGTTTGGGTTTATGATGACCTGCAGGGAAGGTGTGTCAAGGGAAAAGTTGGTTCGGCATTTGGAAAGAAACGGCATACAGACGAGAATGTTATTTGCCGGAAATATTATTAAACAGCCGTGTTTTAATGAAATGCGCGAAAAACAGAAAGGATACAGAGTAGTAGGAAATTTGGATAACACAGACAGGGTTATGGAAAACAGCTTCTGGATAGGATTATATCCGGGCATGACTGGTGAAATGCTGGAATACATGATTGAAAAAATAAAAGAGTATTTTAATTAGCAAAGTTAAAACAAAAAGACAAAGACAGATAAAAGCATAGGATTGAAAGGCAGAAAATGAAATTATCAGATTACGTGTTGGATTTTTTGGGAGAAAAAAATATCGGAACAATGTTTTACGTACCCGGTGGCGGATGTATGCATCTGGTTGATTCTTTAGCTAGAAGCAGAAGGGTTCAGGGAGTTAATCTTCTTCATGAGCAAAGTGTAGCTATTGCGGCGGAAAGTTATGCATTTACAACAGGAAAAGTCGGTGCAGCACTTGTTACAACCGGTCCGGGAGGTACGAATGCTGTCACGGGTGTTTTGTCAGCTTTTGTGGACAGCATTCCTTGCATTTTTGTTTCGGGACAGGTAAAGACCAGTGACTTAAAGTCTAAATATGGTGTGCGTTCCCATGGGTCACAGGAAGCGGATATAGTAAGCATAGTAAAAGAAATAACTAAATACGCAGTCATGGTTACGGATAAGGAATCTATCAGATACCATCTTGAAAAAGCATGGCATATAGCTACAACGGGGAGGAAAGGCCCTGTGTGGATTGATATTCCGCTTGATATACAAGGCAGCCAGATAGACCCGGAAGAACTAAAAGGTTTTGAATTACCTATGCCGGAAGTTAAAGATTATATTGCAGAAGCAAATAAGATTTTCTCCATGATAAACGAGGCAAAGAGACCTGTTATCATTGCGGGGAATGGACTTAGAGGTGCTGAACAAGAGTTTTATGATTTAATAAACAGCCTGAATATACCTGTTATACCTACATGGAAGGCAGTAGACCTGCTCCCAAACAGCCATCCTTTGTTTGCAGGCAAATGCGGCACACTGGGAGAACGTGCAGCAAATTTTGCCATGCAGAAATCGGATTTAATTATAAGTCTGGGAAGCAAGCTGGATTTTTCAATTACAGGGTTTGACAGAAGCAGGTGGGCTGTCGATGCCAAAAAGATAATAGTCGATATTGATGAAGCAGAAATAAAAAAGCTCCGGACTGATATTGAACTGCCAATAACAGGAGATGTAAAAGATGTTTTGAAGGCACTAAATCTAGTTATAGATGAAAAAGGCATAAAACACAGATTTGAAGGCTGGAAGGAAAAAATAAATCATTGGAAAGAAAAGTATCCTATAGTTAAACCGCAAAATGCGCAGGGAATATTGAATAATAAAGAAATTTCCACTTATGAACTTGTAGAAGAGATATCAAAACAGGCACCTGCAGATAGTACCATCGTTCCATCCAGTGCAGGAACGGTAGCAGAGATTTGCTATCAGGCATTAAAAGTGAAAGAAGGTCAGAAGGTGCGTTCAAATCATGGACTGGGATCTATGGGATATGAACTGCCTGAAGCGATAGGGGCATACTTTGCAACAGGAAAAGATGTAATAACTGTGACAGGTGATGGCGGTATGCAGCTGAATGTCCAGGAACTGGCAATTATCGGAGGAAGAAAACTTCCCATCAAAATATTTGTAGTAAATAATGCAGGATATTCTTCCATAAGAAATATGCAGCGAAATCACTTCCAGGGAAGATATGCAGGAAGCAATGAAGAAACGGGACTTATGCTGCCTGATATGGCAAAGCTTGCAGAAGCATATGGTATAAAAAGTATATCTGTAAGCAAACCGGAAGAATTGCAGGCAGCTGTAAAAAGAACGCTTAGCAGTGAAGGGCCATTCTTATGTGATGTGCATATTGATCCGTATTGTATTGTATCTCCAAGATCTACCAGCAAAGTGACGGAAGACGGCAGTATGGTAAGCACCCCATTGGAAGATCTGTTTCCTTTCCTGCCTGAAGAGGAACTGAGAGAAGAATTGATGGTTGAAAAGATTTAGGTAAAAATATGAACAGAAAAGCTTATGTTGTTACAGGCGCTACTTCTTTTATAGGCTCAGGGCTTCTCAGAAGACTGAGTAAAGAAGGGCATAGGATATATGCGGTTTGCAGACCGAAATCAGAGCGAATGTACAGAATTCCTCAAAGTGAAAGCATAGTGAAGGTAGAGTGCGAACTAAATAGCTTAAGTAATTTAGAGCATATGATAAAAGAAAAATGTGATGTTTTTTATCATCTTGGATGGCACACATGTGAAAAAAACAATATGTATGCTCAGAATGAAAATGTTAAGCATACTTTAGATGCTGTAAATGCCGCATTTAAGCTTGGATGCAAAACTTTTATAGGAGCAGGAAGCCAGGCAGAATACGGACTTGCAAATAAAAAACTTACGGAAACTGTTCCGGCAGATCCAATCATGGGTTACGGTATGGCGAAGCTTTGCGCAGGGCAGATGAGCAGAAAAATGTGCAGTAATCTGGGGATAAGACATATATGGACAAGGATTTTAAGTGTTTATGGCCCTATGGATGCAGATAGAAATCTGGTTATGTATATAGTAAAAACTTTGCTTGATGGAAAGATACCGGAACTGTCGGAAGGAAAGCAGATTTGGGACTTTTTATATGTAGATGACTGTGCAGAGGCGTTGTATTTGCTGGATAAGCATGGAAAAGACGGACAGGTTTACAATGTAGGAAGCGGAGAGGAAATTACGATAAAAGAGTATGCGGAGAAGATACATAAGGTTATATCAGCAAGGATACCGGAACTCTCAAGCATTGAGTTAAACTTTGGGGCAAAACCTTACAGCAGTGAAACCCCCATGTTTCTATCCGCGGACATTACCAAGCTGAAGAAAGATACAAAGTTTGAACCGGCGATAACTTTTGAAGAGGGGATTAATAAAATTCTTGATGGGCTTATATAACTCAGAAGGATGAGTGGATTTACAAGGAAAGGAGCAGGAAGCATGAAAACAGTTGAGATAAACGGAAGATGCGTAGGGGAAAATCAGCCATGCTATGTTATAGCTGAAATTGGTATAAACCACAACGGCGATTTGAATGTAGCAAAAGAACTGATTAAGAAAGCAAAGGAAGCAGGTTGTGATGCAGTTAAATTTCAAAAAAGAACTGTGGAAACCGTGTATACAAAGGAAGAACTGGAAAAACCAAGAGAAAATCCGTTTGGACCTACAAATGGAGACTTAAAGAGAGGTCTGGAGTTTTCAAAGGAAGCATATAAGGAAATTGACAGATATTGTAAAGAAATGAATATCGACTGGTTTGCTTCTCCATGGGATGAAGAATCTGTTGACTTCTTAGAAGAGTTTAATGTTCCATGCTACAAGATTGCATCTGCTTCATTGACAGATGACGGACTGCTAAAACACATAAGAACAAAGGGAAAACCTATAATAATGTCCGTAGGGATGAGCACGGAGCAGGAAGTGGAGCATGCTGTAGAAATAGTCGGACATGAAGATTTAATACTGCTTCATACAGTAAGCACTTATCCTGCAAAGATTGAAAACGTCAACCTAAGAGCAATAAAAACTCTGAAAGAAAAATATGAAGATATACCTGTAGGATATTCGGGACATGAAACAAATGAAGCGGTCACTTTAGCGGCGGCGGTGCTGGGAGCATGTGCAGTTGAAAGACATTTCACGTTGGACAGGCAGATGTGGGGTTCGGATCAAAAGGCTTCTATTGAACCCGATGAACTTAAAAAACTTGTGGAAGATATCAGAACTGTAGAAAAGGCTATGGGAACCGGCAGAATCGAATGTATTGAAGAGGAAATCCCTGTAAAAGAAAAGCTTAGAAGAAAGTAAGAAATAAAAGGTAGGAGAAGGTATGGCAGTAGAAATAAAGGTTGTTTTACTTGATATAGACGGAGTAGTTACCAATGGTAAAGTGTTGGTGAATTCTGCCGGAGAAGAAATAAAACAGATTGATTTCAAAGATTTAGACGGAGCTTTTGAAATAAAAAGGATGGGTCTTAAGCTTGGCTTTTTAACAAAAGAACAAACTGCCATAACAGAATTCTTTAAAAGAAGATTTGAACCGGATTTCTTTTATAACGGCATATCAGACAAGCTTTGCGCTATTGATGCAATATGTGAAGAACTGAACATTACCAGAGAAAACGTATGCTATATGGGTGACGGCAAATATGATGTGCAGGGAGTTGCAAATGTTGGACTTGGAGTCTGCCCAAACAATGCTATTCCTGAAGTAAAAGAGGTTGCATCTTTAGTCCTGGAAAAAGATGGAGGGGACGGATGTGTGTGGCAGCTTGTGGAACATCTTAAAAGCCTCGCTGAGAGAAATAATTTTACAAACAGCCTTTTGGAGCATATAGATGTTGTAAACAGGATTAAACTGGACAAACAGCTTCAGGAAAAAATTGTGGCTGTAGCCGATAAAATAGTTGACTGCTATAAAAATGGCGGCAGGGTTCTTTTTGCAGGAAACGGAGGAAGTGCTTCTGATGCACAGCATTTGGCGACGGAGCTGGTAAGCCGTTTTTATTTTAACAGACCTCCTCTAGATGCAGAGAGTCTAGCTTCAAATGTAGCTACATTGACTGCGCTTGCAAACGACTACGCGTATGACAATGTTTTTGCAAGACAGGTATTGGCAAAAGCAAAAAAAGGCGATGTTTTTGTGGGAATATCAACCAGCGGCAAATCGCAGAACATACTTGAAGCTTTTAGGGCAGCAAAAGAAAAGCAAGCTGTGGTTGTTGCCATGATAGGTAGGAACATAACAAAAGACGTTGAGGATTTTGCGGACTATATCATAAACGTGCCTAGCGATATAACGCCTAGGATACAAGAGTGTCATATCCTGATAGGTCATATGATTTGTGAGATAGTTGAGAGAAAGGTGTTTGGAGCAATATAATGCTTAAAGAATGTGAAAAAAAAGAAATTTGCTTATTTGGAATTGGACAGGTATTGGAAGATGTTATTGAAGAGGTTAAAAGGTTTTTCAATGTAACCGCATTGAGTGATAATAATCCAATATTTTGGAATAGGTATTATCATGATATTAAATGTGTACCTCCTGACATGTTGAAAAATAAGCTTGTCTATATAACGGTAGGTGACGAAGAACTTTTTCGGAATATTTCTTTACAGTTACAGGAAATAGGAAGCATAAGCAAGCATATATCAGAATGCAAAGAAATAGATTTCAGCTTTTTAACATATGGGCTTTTTAATAAATGCATAGATGTTAGTAAATTAAGTGAGGCATATACGGATAAGGACTATAATAACAAAATAATAATTAAAGGGCAGAACTTGATAAAAAACTGTGAGGTTGTCTTTTCAGGAAAAAATAATGTTGTTATATTGGAGGACAATATGATTTGTCGCTCAAGACTTAGAATCAATTGTTTCGGGGACTACAACGAAGTACATATTGGCCGAAAAGTAAAAATTGGAAGAGCAGGTACAAATAGTGAAGTATCTGTAAATAATGGGTCTCGTTGTTTAATTGGAGACGGCACGGATATTCAGCAATGTGATATTATCGTAAATGAAAAAGGAACTGTTAAAATAGGAGAGGGATGTATGCTGTCTTATGGGATAAAACTAAGGCAAAGCGATTTCCATCCTATATATGACAAAAATACAAATGAAAGAATTAATAAAAGCAGAGACATAATTGTTGAAGATGAAGTATGGTTAGGAGAAGATGTAATGCTCTTAGGAGGGGCATACATAGGGAGCGGTTCAATAGTAGGTGCGAAAACGGTAACTTCAAGTAAATTTAGTAAAAATTTATTGATTGTAGGCTCTCCTGCTGCTGTGATACGAAAAGATGTTTTTTGGAAGCAAGATAAATTAAGATAAGTCTTTAAGCTAAAATAAGAGGCTTGGAAGATGGAGGAAATAGATTTGGATAACTATAAAGACAGAGCATTAAAGTTAGTTGAAACAAAATATGATGAAGTAAAACTCATCAAAAAAAAGTTGGTTTCAATGTTGAAAGAAAATACTTCTGAAAGAAAGCTGAACATTTGCCTGTTTGGAACAGGGCTCGTAGGAAAGGGTTTTCACAATGATTTAGGGAATATGGGTATAAAAATAAAATATTTTTGTGATAACGACAGCACTAAATGGGGAAAAGTTATTAAAGGCGATGCAATATGTTTATCGCCATCAGAATTATCTGAGAGATATGTGAAAGAAAACTTATTGGTAATAATCACAGTAGGTGCTGTGAACGAAGTATATCCGCAGTTAATAGAAATGGGCATAACAAAGATTATAAAGCATCCTTTTGATTTACTTGCAGAACCACAGAATAAGTGGACTACTGTAGACAAAAATGACATTTTGCTGGGAATTGAGAAGCTGTTTGACATATTGGAGGATGAAGAATCAAAGAGAATAGCTTATTATAAGGTTGCCGCATGGTTTATGAACAATGAAGAATTGAAAGCTTTAGATTATGGAGAAATATATACTAAGGATGAATATGTTCCTACGGATATCATGAGCTTAAAAGGAAAAGAAACCATAGTTGATTGTGGTGCATTTACAGGAGATACTTTGGAATACTTCATAAGCGACATTGGATACATTGGTTTTGAAAAGTATATTTGCTTCGAACTTAGCAAATTTAATTTTGAAAAATTGACTGAGAGGGTAAGCCATTTAACGGAGGAATTAAAGTCAAGAGTTCAACTGATTAATAAAGGAGTGGCCGACAGGAGCATGAAAATCTCTTATACCGGAGAAATTTCAGGAACACATATTTCAGAAGTTGGAGAAACGGAAGGTGAAATAACATCATTAGATGAAGCATTGGGAGAAGAGAAAGTTACATACTTAAAGATGGATATAGAAGGATGTGAAGTCAGTGCCTTAAAAGGTGCCGAGATGCTCATTAAAAATAATAAGCCTAAATGTGCAATTTGCGTATACCATCAGGCTACGGATTTGTGGGAAATCCCCATCCTTTTGAAAGAGATGGTTCCAGATTATAAGTTGTATTTAAGACATCATCAGACTGTACAAACCGATACTGTCTGCTATGCGGTAGTTTAAGGAGGAAAAGAGAAAATCTCTTTATGATAAACAGATATGCAAAATATTTTATTGGTAATGCCAAGAATTACATATGCCATAAATGATTGGAATATTCCACCTGTGGGAATTTTGTATGTTTCTGCAAGTATGAAAAAAGCCGGATTGCCGGTGTATACTTTAAATCTTAACACAGAAGATGGAGATGTAGAAAGTATAGTCCAATCGGAGATAACGGCGAATGACATAGGAATTGTTTGCACGGGAGATTTAGTAGTCAACTATAAAGCAGTTCAGGAAGTTGTTGATGCAGCAAAAGCCGTAAGCACAAGTATTAAAACAATTATAGGCGGCGGCCTTGTTACACACTCTCCGGAAGAAGCCATGGAAATCATTGAAAATGCTGATTTTGGAGTTATAGGTGAAGGTGAAATTACCGACGCTGAGCTTATAAAAGCGATATGTGAGGGAACAGATTTAAACGATGTTGACGGCATTATATACCGAAAAGAAGATGGACTATGTAAAACAAAAAAAAGAAAAGAAATTGAAAATCTTGACGAATTACCATGGCCGGATTATGAAGGCTTTCGGTATTTTGAACTTCTGAAAAAACATTCAGATAACGGAAAGCTTTCGGCTCCATTAACTACAAGCAGATCCTGTCCTTTTAATTGTACTTTTTGTTCAAAATCAGGAGGTGAAAAGTATCGTCAGCGCTCATTGGACAGCATATTTGAAGAAATGGATTATTTGATTTCTGAATATGGTGTTGCAGAAATTTTTCTAAATGATGAATTATTTGCCGACAAACTTCAGCGTGTAGAAGAGTTTTGTGAAAGGATAAAAGAACGGCATATTGAATGGTACGTTATGATGCGTATTAGTAAGAAAATTACGCATAAGCTGTTAAATAAAATGAAGGAAGCAGGTTGCATAGGCATTTTTTACGGACTTGAAAGCGCAGATGATGCAGTGCTCAGAAGCATGAGAAAAGGTATAACAGTCGATTCCATGCTGGAAGTTTTGAAGATGACTAATGAAGAGGGACTGAATGTAAGAGGCGGCTTTATTTTTGGTGATACCGTGGAGACTTGTGAAAGTGCAGAGCGAACACTGAACTGGGTACAACAACACATAAACCTTTTGGGAAATGTAACTATATCACCTATTGTTCTTTATCCAGGTTCCGCATTATATGATTCAGCAGTCAGGATGGGAAAAATCGAAAATGAAAAAGAACATATACTTAAAGGCTGTCCATTAGTAAATGTATCATCTATGGATGAAGAAGATTATAAGGAACTTATAGGATTTAAACTACCTGAATTTACTGCTAAATTTAGAAAAATATTTTCTGACAGGCTTATTGAAGAACTGCATGAAGAAATCATTGCAGATAATAAGGACTATAATCATTATTTTATATGTCGGAAATGCGGACAAAAAATTTCGCATAGAATAGCCCCTACAGATATGTTTCAAAAACATACGGCTTGTGTAAATTGTGGTGAAAAATATGATTTCTTTCCGAATATTTTATACTTTGAAACCTTTGAAGAAAAAATAACCAATAAGCTGGCTCAGGATAACATAGCTATTTGGGGAGCCGGAGAAACTTTAAATTGTTTATATGAATGCAATACTTTTTTTAAGGAGAATGATGTGCCAGTTATTGATTCAGACCCATATAAGCAGGAAAAAGGCTTTTATGGTAAAAAAGTATATAGACCTGAAGAAACAGCAGATTTGGATATTGATACTGTGATCTGTTGTGTAGGTAATGTGGCTTACAATCATATAAGAAAAAATATTACAACTAATTACCCCAATATAAAACAGGTTTTATGGATTAATGATATTGGACTGAAAGAGATTGGAGAGCAGATATGAAATGGACAAATCCCGGACATGAATTTGATGAAGTAGCTAAGATAATATGCGATGAAAACAATAAGTTTTATTTATGGGGTGCGGGAAATGGTTGTCGAGAATTTATAAGGGATTTCGGCGAATCAATTAATATAGAAGGAATATTTGATAGCAATAAAAAACGCGTAGGCGAAGTTTTTGAAGGGTTTCCTATTGTAGAGTCAGAAAATTTGAATGATAAGAAAGTTATTGTTACTACCTCTGACTATTATAAAGAACTTATAGATTTCCTTGAGGAAAGCGGCTTACAGAAAAATAAAAGTTATTTTTTGAAAAAAGACTTTTCAGCTATATATCATCTATATAAAAATAACATTT
>JBJETA010000026.1:0-21195 GCA_051883075.1 Anaerovoracaceae bacterium | reverse complement strand
TGTATAAATTTTTCAAAGTTCTTTCAATTTAGCCTTGACTTTTTATTTGCAGGCTTTTTTAAGGCAAGTATAAAACCTCCCCTAAGTGGTGAGTCAATGATTTCACATTATAACATGTGCCGATAATTTAGAAATTTAAATAGAATTGCGCCTTCTGCGGCCGCATGCAGCCCCGTTCAGTCTGAATGTGCAGCCTTCAAAATATCTGCAGTTTTCGCATGGATTTCCGTTTTCCCCGCAGTCTGCCATGCTCATGCCTGTCGTAGCTTTTCTGACTCCTGCTCCTGCATCATTTTTTTTGATCCCGATTACAGCAGTTACAGACTTTCTGGGAGTCAGCAGGTATTCCCTGCTGTGGGACAATCCGATTTGCCTGTGCATATCCAAAAGGTGCTCAAACACCTTTTGGAAGTTCAGCGGCAGGTCGCCGTAGCCGGGGCTGAACCTGTCGGTCACGGAAAATCCGTCAGCCCCGTACTGCTCCGCCATCCGGCCGCTGAACCCGTCGCACAAATCCTCCACCAGCGACGATGCACAGGCATCCAGCGCCACAGCCTTCGCCATATCTGATATTTCCGTTTTTCTGATAAGCCTGTCAACCGGCATTCCCAGCGTCAGAGCCATAAATATGCACTTTTCACAGCCTGCCAAATGCTCAGACAGGTCATTGCCGGTAAGCAATGCTTCAACCTCTTCCATATTAAATTCCCGGTACACAAGTCTCGGTTCTGCCGTTTCCAGCACAAGCTTTGAACATTCCTCCACCAGCCGCAGACTGTTTTCATCAGGCCGACTGTTTCCAAAGCCCATGCAGGCATAAATAAACGGCCTGCTTATATCCTTAGGAACACTGATTTTCATGGTTTTCACCTGTATTTTCTCAAATTTTTATCTCAACTTTAAATTTACTTACTATTGATTTTAAACCCAATATAGTATAACATATAAAATATGTACGCAACACCAAAAAATCATTATTTTTTTGTGTTTTGAACAAATTAGTATTGCATTTCGAAATCTTATTATTTGTCTGTTTTTTAGGAAATCGGCACGCAATTTGCGACATGCGTTATACATCAAATTGCGGCTTCATTGCATCTTTAAATGAAAATTTGACTCCAAATTGCGACAAGTCAAGCAAATTTAAACCGAAAATGCAAACTTCAAAACAGATAAACTACAAATAACAACATCGGAGGTAACAGATATGAGTGAAATCAGAAATATGTCATTTGAAACACAGTGCGTTCACGGTTCCTACAAGGCAGGAAGCGGTGAACCGCAGGTTCTTCCAATCGTGCAGAACACAACTTACCGTTATTACAACTCCCAGGACGTGGCAGAGCTTTTCGACCTTGAAAGCCCTAACTTCATGTACACAAGACTTGGCAGTCCTACGGTAAATGCTCTGGAAGAGAAAATGGCTATTCTCGAAGGCGGTACAGCAGGCATTGCCACATCCTCAGGTATGGCTGCAAGCTTTATCACCATCGGCAACATCTGTCAGGCAGGCGACCATGTTATCTCCGCCACAAATATTTACGGAGGCACCCACAACCTGTTTGGCGTTTCACTAAAGAGACTTGGCATTGAAGTTACTTTTGTAGATCAGGATGCTCCTGCTGAAGAAATCTTGAAAGCCGCAAGGCCTGAAACAAAGGCAATCTTCGGTGAAACTCTGGGGAATCCCGCTTTAAGTGTACTTGATTTTGAAAAATTCTCGAAAATAGCAAAATCTCTGGGTATTCCGTTCATCGTGGACAACACTCTTGCATCTCCTGCACTCTGCAGACCTATCGAGCACGGTGCAGACATCGTTATCCAGTCAACTACAAAATACGCTGACGGACACGCAAGCTGTGTGGGCGGTGTCATCGTTGAATCAGGCAAATTTGACTGGGCGGCTTCGGGCAAGTTCCCCGGCATGGTAGAACCTGACGAAAGTTATCACGGACTGTCATTCTTTGAAAAGTTTAAAGATACAGCGTTCTCTGTACGTCTGCGTGCAGTAATGCTTCGTGATTTCGGCTGCACTATGTCTCCTATGAATGCTTACTTAACACATCAGGGACTGCAGACACTTCATCTGAGAATGGAAAGACATTCGCAAAATGCACTTTCACTTGCCGAATTTTTACAGAACCACGAAATGGTAGACTGGGTATTCTATCCGGGTCTGAAAGACAACCCTTACTACGACCTGGCACAGAAATATCTGCCAAAGGGAGCAAGCGGCGTTCTCTGCTTCGGCGTTAAGGGAGGAAAGGCCGCGGGCGAAAAATTCCTTTCAAAGCTTAAGCTTACAAGCATCGTAGTACACGTCGGTGATATCCGCACATCCGTACTTCATCCTGCAAGTACAACACACAGACAGCTTTCTGAAGAAGAACAGATTGCCGGCGGCATCAAGCCTGAGCTAATCAGAGTTTCTGTCGGTCTTGAAGCAATCGAAGATATCAAGGCTGACTTTGATCAGGCTTTAAAAGCAGTAAAGGAGATGTAAAAAATGCCTTTAATTATACCAAATGAGCTTCCTGCCTCAGAAGCGCTGCATAAAGAAAACATCTTTATCATGCACGAAGGCAGAGCTACAACTCAGGACATCCGTCCTTTAAAAATATTAATCGTAAATCTTATGCCTACTAAAATTGCAACCGAAACACAGCTTGCAAGAGTACTTGCAAACTCTCCTCTTCAGGTTGAACTTACATTGGTATGCATGGATTCACACGAATCGAAAAATACTTCTCAGGAACACATGAAGTCATTTTACAAGACTCTTGATGAAATAAAAGAAGAACGTTTTGACGGAATGATTATAACAGGTGCACCTGTTGAAACCCTTCCTTATGAAGAAGTTGACTATTGGAATGAACTTTGTGAAATCTTCGAGTTCTCAAAGACAAATGTTTACAGCAGCATGCATATCTGCTGGGGTGCCCAGGCCGCTCTTTACTATCATTTCGGCATCGATAAGTATCTTACAGACGGAAAGGTCTTCGGTGTATTCGAACATAAGGTAGTACGTCCGCACAATCCTCTGGTACGCGGCTTTGATGAGATTTTCTATGCGCCTCACTCAAGGCACACCATGATAAAAAAAGAGGACATTCTTAAACACCCTGAAATCCGTATTCTTGCAGAGTCTGAAGAAGTCGGTCCTCATATACTTTCTACGGACAACGGCAGACAGTTATTTATCCTCGGTCATCAGGAATATGACAAGGACACTCTTGCAAACGAATATTTCCGTGACGTAAACAAAGGGCTTCCTATACATGTTCCATGCAACTATTTTAAGGATGATGATCCTGAAAAAGAAATCCTGTTCAGATGGCGCGGTCATGCCAGCCTGCTTTTCTCTAACTGGCTGAACTACTACGTTTATCAGGATACACCTTACGATTTGTCCGCACTGGAACGAAAATAACCATGGCAGAAATAGTATTATCTCTTGTAGCGATTTCTGCCGTTATCGCATCAATTTGTTTCATATCGGTTGCCATAATACGAAAGTTTAACAGGAGTCTGTCACCGTATCGTATATTTGCGATTGCCGATATATTTGTAGGAATCTGTGTTGCAGGCTACGCTGTATATGACATACTTACTTCAGTCGGATGGTTTGCCGGACTTCTTGGAGTCCTGCTTCTCATATTTGTCATGCCTATCGTCGCAGCTCTCCTGCTTGCGGATTTTCTTGTATGGTTCTTAAAAAACAGAAAGAAAAACCGGCTTTAAACCTTTCTGCATATAGCTTACTCTAAAATATATAGCTTACTGAAAAAAACGGCGGGCAGCAAAAGCTGTCCGCCGTTAAATTTTACTGTTTAAATATCGTCACTGTCAGAATCGCTGTCGCTGTCACAGCCACATCCGCAGCCGCAACCCGATGAGCTGCCGTGCTTTGAGGAACAGCCTTCAACAGGACAGCCTATACACTTAGCCCCGCTTTTCTTTGCTTTTATTATGTATCCCGCTGCCGCGCCTACAACAGCTACGATAATAAGAATAATAATTAAATCTGCCATTCCCATTTCCTCCTTACATATTATATATTCAGATTTTCCACGAAACTATTTCTTCACAGTTCATATATCTGATATTTACTGTTATGCAGCCTGGTGCAAAGCATATTCTGTTTCCAGCTTACGGTCTGCTCTTCTGATTAAGTATACTACAACGCAGGCAATAGCGACAACAACTATTAAGCCGGGAACAAAGCCCGTTCCAACGCTTCCTGTAGTGAGAAGTGTACCAATCTGATATACAAGGAATGCCACTGTATATCCTGTTGCAAACTGCAGGCAGATTCCTCCTGCCAGCCACTTCTTATCCTTGATTTCCGAATTCATCGCACCCATTGCAGCAAAGCAAGGCGGAGTGAACAGGTTGAACATCAGATAAGCCAGTGCCGCAGCTGATGATAATCCAAACATGGCTGCGACTTCGTTTGCGCCGCCCATAAGTGCAAGTTCTTCCGTATCTATAAAGTTTGTAATACCATAAACAACTGCCAGAGTACCAACGACATTTTCTTTAGCAATAAAGCCCGTAACAGCCGCAGCCGCAAGCTGCCATACGCCGAAACCCAGTGGAACCAGAAGTATTGCAATAGGTGATGCTATTGAGGCCAATATCGAAGTATGTGACATTCCCTCTTCAACAACTTCAAATTTCCAGTTAAATGACTGCATTATCTGAACCGCAGTATTGCATACTAGTATGATAGTACCTGCCTTTATGATGTAAGCCTTTCCTCTTGAGCACATAGACAGAAATGCTCTCTTTATGCTTGGAACTTTGTATTCAGGGAGCTCCATGATAAAGAAGGACTTTCTGTTCTTATATCCGGCAATCTTGTTTACCAATAATGCCCCGAAGAAAATCAGTGCAATACCTACAAAATACATCAGAGTTCCCACCCATGACGCATCTGCAAAGAATACACCTGCAAACAAAGCAATAACAGGAAGCTTTGCACCGCAAGGCATAAAAGGTGAAAGCATAGCCGTTGCCCTGCGTTCTCTTTCATTACGTATAGTACGTGCCGCCATAATTCCCGGAATTGCACAGCCTGTAGTAATTACAAAAGGAATAACTGATTTACCTGAAAGACCGACCTTCTTAAAAATAGGGTCGAGTACAACGCTTACTCTTGCCATATATCCGCAGTCCTCAAGCAATGCAATCAGGAAGTACATAACCATTACCAGAGGAAGGAAACCAACTACGGCACCTACACCCCCGATGATACCGTCAACAAGGATTGCCTGCAGAAGCGGCGAACTGTTTTCCGCCATGCCTGCGGCCATTTCCTGAAAGCTTTCAATCCAGCCTACAAGTATGTCTGCAAGCCATGGTCCCAATGATGACTGTGATATGTCAAAAACAAGAAACATAACAACAGCGAAGATTGGAATTCCCAGCCACTTATTGGTCAGAACACCGTCAAGCTTATCCTGTTTATTGGTTTCCTTAGTAAGCACCTTTCGCGTTTCAACCTCTGAAACCAGTCTGTTTACAAAATCAAATCGTTTTCTGTCCGCAAATTCAACTTCTTTTTTATCGTGAAGGTTTATTTCACCCTGCTCATAAGGTGCTGTCTGTACTTTTCCTTTAAGCGAAACAGCTGTTTTGATTACCTCCGCAAGGTCATTGTGATTTGCTGCAGTCGAAACAGTATTTATAACCGGACATCCCAGCTTTTCAGCCAGAACCTCTGTCTTTATTTCCGTTTCTTTCTTTTCATTTATATCACTTTTGTTTAAGGCTACAACCATAGGTATTCCAAGCTCCAGAAGCTGTGTTGTAAAGAACAGGCTTCTGCTCAGATTTGTAGCATCAACAATATTAACTATTACATCAGGCTTTTCATTTTTTACATAAGCACTTGTAATGCTTTCCTCTGATGTAAACGGTGACATTGAATATGCACCCGGAAGGTCTACCAGAATCAGTTCCTTCTCCCCATCATAAAAATTTTTCTTAATCGTACTTTCTTTCTTTTCTACTGTAACACCTGCCCAGTTTCCGACACGTTCGTTTCTTCCCGTGAACGCATTGTACATAGTTGTCTTTCCGCTGTTGGGGTTACCTGCCAAAGCAATTCTCATTGTTTCTCCTCCTTTATTTCTAGTAAGCATAAGCTAACCTATGTTCAAAATAATTGCAGTGAACCATGTTCACTGCAAACTGACGTTATACCGCGATTGCTTCTGCAAGCTGGTTATCAATATTATATCTGCCGTCTTTTATAGATACCACACAGCCGCCCTTCAAGCGTGAAATCACCGTAATAGGCTCTCCGCTGTAGCATCCCAGAGAAAATAGGAAAGCATCCATTTCCTCATCATCTGTCACAATTTCTTTGATAATATATTCAACACCTGTCTGTACTTCTGTTAAATTCATGGTCTCCTCCTATCCTCAAACTTTACTTTGATAATTCTTATCAGTTAGCGTAGACTAATTAGCCTTAGCTAACATATATAAGTTATCATAAGCTAACCCCAGTGTCAACACCCTTTTTCAAAACTTTTTCCGGAAAATTCCTGTTTAAAACAAAAAACGGGTTCTAATCTGAAATAAATCAAATTAAAACCCGTTTTTTTATTCTGCCTGCCGCAGCCTTAGAATCTATCTCGTTTCCTTTATAAGTCCTGTCTTATATGCCCTTACAAGTGCTTTCAGATCCTCAACCTGCTGTTCAAGCACTTCCCCTATATCAGAGCTTTTTACTGTAAGTCTTACAGGCAGTGTTTCCACGGTTCTCAAGGTAGGTGTATGGAACTCCTGTGAGCCGTCAGGCTGCATAGGACTGTAAGGCTTATGCTCAGCAAGAGCCATAAACCTGGAGTTTGAAATAAACGTGTATCCTGCGATACCTGTCTGCTTCTGGTATGCCTTTGATATGCCTCCGTCAATAATGAACAGCTTTCCGCCGCCTTTGATAGCACTTTCTCCGTCCTTTATTTTTACAGGCACATGCCCGTTCAGTATATGTGATGTTGCAGGGTCGAGTCCGAACTCTGCAAGAATCTTTTCGCATATTGCTTTATCGTTTATAAGCTTATAGTACGGAACGGTATACTCCTTGTGTGACTTTTTATCTGCAATAAATGAACGTTCAAAGGTAGTCATCTGGTCCTTTCCGAAAAGAGGCGATTTGCTTCCCAGCCACAGATACCACATGATGTCTCCCGCTCTTCCCGTTTCTTCCGAAGCCAGAGGGCTGAAATATGCATTCCTTACCTGCTGGTCAAGATAGTCCATAAGAGCCTTACCCTTGAAGGTTGCCCCGTTTATGGTTACATCTTCAAATTCTCCGTCTTCAGTCATAGGTATGCATCCGTGATACAGCAGATTGCCGTTTACACATTTATACATAGCGCCGTGACTGTAGAGGAACTTGATATGCTGCTGCAGCTTTGCGCTTTCCGTAAAGGAAGCCTCAAGTGTGTTCATCAGCTGGTTTTCCTCAGGAGTAAGCTCATACGGATTTTCAGGATCTATAGTAGGGAAATTGGTATCCCTCAGCTCCCATTCAACACCCCGGATTGTCACTGTTCCCTTTTCAAAATCTATCTTATCCAGCAACAGTCTGTGATCCATATTGTATTCAGGATGAGCCATGATTCTCTGGCCTTCAACCTTATGCTGTATAATTGCAATAGCTTTGTGCATCTTTGCCGCAAGCTTTTCATCAACAGGGTCAAAAGTGTTTCTGTCAAGAATATGCGGTGCAAAATAGGTGCATGGGTCATCAGCATAAACCTCAGCCGCAAAGTTTGAGAGCGGTCTCAGATTTATACCGTATCCGATTTCCAGCATATCAAAGTTGTTGTAGCTTATGTTCATTCTTATAACATTTGTGATACAGGCCCAGTTTCCCGTTGCCGCACCCATCCATACTATGTCGTGGTTTCCCCATTGGAAGTCAACATCGTGGAACTCCATCAGATAGTCCATGATGTAGTCAGGGTGTGCTCCTCTGTCAAATATATCTCCGATAATATGCAGTCTGTCCACCGCAAGTCTGCTGATAGTATCCGCAAGCTCTTTAATAAACTGCTCCGCCACCTGGCACTCCACTATGGAATTTATGATTTCACTGTAATAATGCGCCCTGTTCGCCTCGTCATCTGCGTGAAGCAGTTCATCAAGGATATATGCGCTGTCTTTAGGCAGTCTTTTTCTTACCTTTGAGCGCGTATATTTGGTTGAAACCGATTTGCAGACCTCAATAAGCCTGTAAATTGTCACAATACACCATTCATCAAAATCAGGCTCTTCTTTTCTTCGTCTTTCAATCTCAGCCTCAGCATTGTAAATAAGCGATGCAAGCTTGTCTCTTTCCTTTTCAGGAAGTCTTTTCTCGAATATTTCCTCAATCTTGTTTCTGATAACTCCCGAAGCGCTCTTTACCATATGAATGAACGCTTCATGCTCCCCGTGAAGGTCGCTTAAAAAATACTCCGTGCCCTTCGGCAAACTCAGGATTGCCCTGAGGTTGATGATTTCGGCAGAAGCCTTTTCAATATTTGGATATTCCTTTGACAACAGCTTTAAATATTTTTCCTCGAACATTTCAAACCTCTTTTTTTATTATGCAAGAAACAGACTGCCGCCCTTTTGCGCAGCTGTTTCCCGGCACAAGCTAACATTAATAATATCACTCATAATAACTATACTAAAGCACTCCGATAAAAGCAACAATAAAACCCATATCATTCCCTCAGGAAAATCTATGGGTTTCAGAAATTCATATTTTTAGGAAAATACAGCTTGAAATTTACATACTTACCCGTATCCTCCATAAATATATATGCCGAATATGTAGTATTTTTCTGCTCCGAATACAAGTTGACAGCCTTTATTCTTCCCTTTTCCAGAAACATTTTCACCATAGGCTTTGTCAGAGGCTTCCGCTTCTTGATGAAAAACTCGTTTTCCTTCCAGATATAGAATTTACAGCCTTCATAATCCTCACAGTAATAGCTTTTCTGGTTCTCATATACATTTTTTCCGCATCTCGGACATTTTCCTATTATCTCCCTGCCGTTTTCATCAAACACGCAGTTTTCTGTGTAAGTGCCGATGATTTCTTTTACGAAGTTTCTTATGCCTTCCATAAATTCCTCACCGACCGCTTCGCCTTTGTAAATGCGTTCAAGCATCTGCTCCCACTCTGCAGTAAGCTCTGCGCTCTTTACCTTTTCAGGCACTGTGTCCACAATCTCATATGCCTTTTCGGTAGGCAGCAGGTTTTTGCCCTTTCTTTCCACAAAGCCTGTCTTGATGATTCTCTCGATAATGCCCGCTCTTGTGGCCGGAGTTCCAAGTCCCGCTCCCGCCACTTCTTTTTTCAGCTCCTCATCCTCCAGAGTTTTCATGGCATTTTCCATGGCAGATAACAGGGTATCTTCAGTATACGGCTTAGGCGGCTGCGTTGCTTTTTCCTTCGAGGTAATGTCCACCTTTTCGATAATCTGTCCCTGCTCAAGTGCAGGTATAATTTCCTCTTCCTTTTCTTCGGACTTCTTCTTTTTGGTCTGTTTTTTAGCCTTGCCTCCGTCCTGGTTCTTCTGGTTTGCCTTTATAAGCTCCGAAAGGTTTGCATTGATGTCCTTAAATCCGTTCTGTGTAATCTGCCTGCCGGAGGCTTTGAACTCTTCACCTTCTATATCCAGCAGCAGCTCTGTTTTTATGTATTCGTGAGGCAGATATGCCGATGACAGCAGCTTATATACAATCATCAGAAGTATGTTAAACTCGTTTTTCGGCAGATTATCCTTCGCTCTCCACGCCTCAATCGTAGGTATGATGGCATGGTGGTCAGTGACTTTTTTGTCGTTTATCAGTCTTTCAATATTGATTCTGCTTATGTCATAGCTTTCTGCCGTTTTCTTATCAAGATAAGGTGCTTTCAGCACACTTTTCAGTATATTTGCCGTGCTTTCAGCCATGTCCGCAGTCAGATATCTGCTGTCCGTTCTCGGATATGTAACCAGCTTCTTTTCATAAAGGTTCTGTGTTGCATCCAAAGTCTGCTGTGCCGACAGTCCCAGCATCTTGTTTGCTTCCCGCTGAAGCGTTGTCAAATCGTAAAGTGCGGACGGATTTTCCTTCTGCGGTGCCTGTGTCATGGAGGTCACCTTTGCGTTCTTCCCACTGCACTTTTCCAGTATTTTATCACTTTCTTCTTTTGTTTCCACGCGTTTTGAAGCTGTGAAGCTGATGCCGTCACGGCTGCATGCCGCAGTCAGTATATAAAAAGGCTTTGAATCAAAGCTGTCTATCGCCCTCTGCCTTTCGACAATCAGGTTTACAGTCGGTGTCTGTACACGTCCTATATTCATCTGTCTGTTGGACATGCATGCAAAAAGTCGTGAAAAGTTGATGCCTACAAGCCAGTCGGCCTGAAGCCGGCAGAGCGCCGCCTGATAAAGCCTGTCGTACTCTTTTCCGTCTTTAAGCTTTGCAAAGCCATCTTTTATGGCTTTGTTTTCCATGGAGCTTATCCAGAGTCTTTTAAAATCCTTCGTACAGCCTGCCTGATTATATACAAGGCGGAAAATAAGCTCACCCTCACGTCCTGCGTCGGTTGCGCATATTATCTCGTCAACATCATCTCTTTCCATAAGGGATTTTACTATATCATACTGTGCCCGGACGCCCGGAGTGACCTGATACTTCCATTCCTGCGGAATGATAGGCAAGTCCATAACCCTCCATTTTGCGTATTTTTCATCATATTCCTCAGGCATAACAGTTTCAATCAGATGTCCCACACACCACGAAACCAAATATTCATTTCCTTTATAAAATCCGTTTTCCCTCTGCGGCGCTCCCATCACTTTTGCGATTTCGGCTGCCACACTGGGCTTCTCCGCTATTACTAATTTCATACCTTTTAGTATACCATATACGTTAAAAGCGGACAAATTGTTATTGCCCGCTTTTGTTATTATTTTCATATTTATCGTTCATTATCTAGACAGGATAAACCATATCGTCCTCATCCAGCAGATCCCAGTCTATATCGTAAATCTTACCCGCCCTGTTTTTGAAAAACTCTTCTGCGTTTTTCGGAAACATTGCCTGGGTCATTACATCTTCATCCTTTTCCATATATCTTGAGCATTCCTGTTTCATGTTTTCAAGCTCAGGCTCAAGCAGGTCTGCAGGTCTGCAGGTTATCTGTTCTTCATCACCGATGATTTTCTCCTTGATTTCCTTGCTGATAGGAACGGTTGTCCTTCCGTACTGGCCCTTTACAAGCATCTTAACTTCATTAGGTATCATCTTGTAGCGTTCGCCTGTGATAACATTCAGCACCGCCTGAGTACCGATAATCTGGCTTGTAGGCGTAACAAGAGGCGGGTACCCTAAATCTGCCCTTACTCTTGGCACTTCCTCCAGTACCTCGTCAAACTTGTCTTCCGCATTTGATTCCTTTAACTGCGACAGAAGATTTGACAGCATACCGCCCGGAACCTGATAAACAAGTGTATTTATGTCAACGCCCAGAAGCTTAGGCGAGATAAGACCTTCTTCGATATATTTTTCGCGTATAGGTCTGAAATATGATGCAACCTTATCCAGCTTGTCAAGCTCCAAGCCTGTGTCATACTGCGTTCCTTTAAAAGCCGCTACCATGGCTTCCGTCGAAGGCTGTGAAGTTCCTTCCGCAAACGGTGATATTGCCGTATCGATAATGTCCACCCCTGCTTCAACTGCCTTCAAATAAGTCAGACTGCCAAGTCCGCTTGTGGCATGGGTGTGCAGTTCGATTGGAATATCTGTGACATTCTTTATCTCTTTTACCAGCTCATATGCAGAAAAAGGTTCAAGCAATCCTGCCATATCTTTAATGCAGATTGAATCTGCACCCATCTGCTCCAGCTCCTTTGCAAGCTTTACAAAGACTTCATTGCTGTGTACAGGGCTTTTGGTATATGAAATAGTGCCCTGGGCATGACCGCCGTACTTCTTACATGCTTTTATCGCACATTCAAGATTTCTTGTATCATTCAGGGCATCAAAAATCCTTATTATATCTATGCCGTTTGCAATTGATTTATTTACAAATTCATCAACCAGGTCATCTGCATAGTGCCTGTATCCAAGGAGGTTCTGTCCGCGCAGAAGCATCTGAAGCTTCGTGTTTTTGACAAGTCTTCTAATAATTTTCAGTCTGTCCCACGGATCTTCATCAAGGAAACGTATACATGCATCATACGTTGCTCCGCCCCACATTTCGATAGCATTGTAGCCTATCTTATCCATGGTTCGCAGTATAGGTATCATTTCCTCAGTTTTCATCCTCGTTGCCATCAGAGACTGCTGTCCGTCTCTCAGAACGGTTTCCGTTATTTTAAGTTTTGCCATAAGTTTTCCTCCCAAATGTCTGCCTTTTCCCTTTTAAGCGACAAATACTTTTACCATCAAAATATTTGTTATCTGTCATTATAATTCCTTTGCAGAGAAAGGTCAAGCGCGCGGAAAATTCAGGCATTAATCCTTTCCGTCAGAAAACCTTTGCCACTATAAACTTTTCCGCAATCGCCTCTGCCAGCACAGGATTGTATGACATCAGCTCCCATATGCTGATTCCCGCCAGTCCGAACTCTTCAACGACTTCCAGCTTTGCTCTGTAGCTTCTCTCATCCTCGAACCATACTTCATGCTGCTCATAGGTGACTTCTTCATTTTCTCCGCCCTCAGGGGTTACAACGGTCTTCCAGTAGGTAAAGTGCGGTGACTGCGCCGTTTCATCAAATTCAATCTCTGCATTATATTCCGCAGCCCTTCTCACAGCCTCTTCATTTGAAATCTTTTCAGCCTTAGTCACACCCTTTACATACGGTAATGTCCAATCGTATCCGTAGTTTGGTATTCCCATCAGAATCTTATCAGGCGGTATTTCGCTTACGCCGTACTCGATAACCTGCCGCACCTTGTCAACAGGCGCCACCGCCATAGGCTCGGAATATGTATAGCCCCACTCATAGGTCATAAGCAGGACAAAGTTTGCCGCCATGCCCATACCGTAATAATCATGCCCCTGGTACAGCAGTCCCGGCTGGTCTGCCGAGGTTTTCGGTGCCAGTGCCACAGTTACAAGGTACCCCTGCGGGTTCAGCCTTTCCGCCGCCATTGCCACCAGTCGTGTATATTGGTCGCGGTTCCGGGCAGGGACATATTCAAAGTCAAAATCAACACCGAACAAGTTCTTTGACTTCAGAGTTTCCAAAATTGAGTCTATAAGATTATCCATCGCAGCAGGATTTTCCAGTACCTGGCTTACAAGCAGGTCGGAAAACTGCCCCTTCTCATTCATCGGAGTCACAACCATAAGTGCCCCTACTTCCGCATTGTATGCCGCAGATATCAGATTTTCATCATCTAAAGGTATAAGATTTCCCTGCGGCGTCATGCCGTAGCTGAAGTTTGAAATCAGACTCATGCTTGCCAGCCACGCATTCAGCGTTTCGGGATTTATACTGGGATACGCATATCCGTTCACAAGAATAGTTTCCATAAAAACACCCCCTGCATATATTATGCAGGAGTCATTTCATTTATTCGATATGGTTCTGATATGTGCCCGCATCTGTAATCTTAAGCGGTGTTAAATCACCCATAAAGCTGTATGACAGTCCGTCTGTTTTCATTACCACGTTTCCTGACAGAAATGTGCCGTACACTATGGCTTCTGTATTGAGCATCCTTCGTAGCGCAGTAATGTGCGGATGATAATACCCCACACCCTTTCCCGCGGAAATGACTATATAGTCCGGATTTACAGTGTCAAGCAGCTGCTGCGAGTTGGCATTTCTTGAACCGTGATGGCCGCTTTTAAATACATCTATTTTTCCGTATTCACCTTCCTCAAGACGCAAAGCCAGTACTTCTTCCGCCTCGGTCTGGCTGTCCCCCGTAAACAGCACCCTGACCTGTCCTGCAGTAAGAAGTGCCGTCACACTGTTGTTATTTTCAATTTCGTCGCCGTCCATCACTTCGATTATCTGCAGGCTTACATTTTCGCCCAGCATTATTGTTTCATCGCAGTCCTGGGAAACCTTGCAGCCTCTTTCCGCATTAACCGCAGCTCTATATTCACGGTAATAATCACTGTCTACCTCACTGCCGCTTTCAATAACCCTGTCCACCTTGTAATCCTTAAATATTTCGGGCATTCCCCCGATATGGTCCTGATGTCCGTGAGTAGCAATAACAAGGTCAAGACTGCCTTCCACATAGGGCTTTATATATTCTGAAACTATTGCCCCCCGGCTTGTCAGTCCCGCATCTATAAGCACCTCTGTTTCCCCGCAGTCAATGAGGACAGAGTCTCCGTGCCCCACATCAATAAAATGCACAAAGACCTGTTCATTACCGGCATCCTGCGTTTCCGCAATCACCGTATGTGTTTTCTGGTTCCATGATACCTCTGCTCCTATGGATTCGGCAACCGCCCTCAGAGGCAGATAAATCCTGTCGTTTTTTAAAACAGCTTCTGTGTCGGTTTCTATTCTGCTTCCGTTTCGGGTTATGAACTTTTCACCTACAGGGACCTCAACTGTTGTGTCATCCTTTGTAATGACCGCACTTCCGGTTGCTCCGTTCCACTCCACACTGCATGCAAGGGCTTCCATTGCCGCCCTTATAGGCACCATTGTACGCCGGTTTTCGTCTATATAAGGTACGCCTGTATCTTCATCAAACTCGATGTAGCTCCCGTTTATATCCACCTTTATATCGTTTATATCGTTTTTCTCCACATCAGCAAAAGCTGCCGCGGCATTTACCGAACTCAGCAACACCGCAGCAGCAATCACAGAAATAATCTTTTTAATTTTCATCAGGTCTTCATCTTCCTCGTCTGAATTTTTATATTTTTTGTTTATGTCATGTTTATTGCGGAATCCGGATTAATTCCCACAGCATAGTGTTCATTCCCACTGAGAACCTGTTCATATTGAACCAGTTCTGTTCCAGGTCAGCAAGTCCGTACACAGTTCCCACTGCATAAATCACTCCGTATCCCTGAAGTATTTCCTGTCCCCACGGATCATAAGCACCATAGGGGTAAGAGAAGCTTATAACATCCGTTCCGACATTTTTTTCAATCAGCTCTATGCTTTTCCAGATGTCCGGTGCCACCCTGTTTATGTATCTCGCCCTTGTTTCCGTAGGGTCTGCCTGGATTCCGTTTATCTGGGACTCGTTAAACTGTCCGCTCTGGCTTGGATTGTGAAGGTTGTATGAATGGCTCTGTATATCAAACACTCCGCTTTCGTACATTTCCTTCATCTGAGTCCAGTTAAGCTTCTTTATTTCATTTGCGGAAGGGTTTTCTACCCCGTTTACAATCACATATACGGTTGCCTTCATGCCCGTTTCCTTAAGTATGGGATAAGCAATCGTATACGCAGATTCATATCCGTCATCAATAGTAATCATAACAGGTTTTTCAGGCATAGCTTTTGTGCCTTCTTTTATCGCCTTTAAATCCTGCGGCAGCAGCGGCGTATATCCGGCAACCTGCAGATATGCCATATCCAGTCTGAACTTCGCTGCCGTAATGGTTGCGGTAGACTGTGGATTGGGGTCGTTCGTAAAATGATGGTACATAAGCACAGGTATATATTTATTCTGAACGGTAATGCCTGCTGCTCCTCCCGATGCCGCACTTCCTGCCGCCGTTTCCGCATATGCGGAAATTCCGCTGCACATAAACGCAGTACATACCAGTGCCGCACAGATAACTGCTGTCAGAATTCTGCCAAATCGTCTTTCAAGGATATTGCTTCTCATGATTGTTCCTCTTTCTTTTCCTTAGCTGTCATGCTTATCAGTTCTTAATAATGTCCGGTAATGACATTTTTCTCGCTTTAAATACAATTATCTCAACATTCCACCCAATTTGCAAGCTGTTTTGTCTTTTAAAACATCCGAAATCTATCTTTTGAACTCCCGAAATTTACCCCTGAAATATTTATAAATACGTCTATCCCTTAAAACGATAGCCCACACCCCAAACTGTTTCGATATACTGGTGATTGTCCATATCCAGCTCTATTTTTTCCCTGAGTCTTCTTATATGAACCGTTACCGTTGACACATCTCCTATTGCATCCATACCCCATATTCTGTCAAAGATATGATCCTTTGAAAATACACGGTTAGGATTTTCCGCCAGAAACAAAAGCAGGTCAAACTCTTTTGCCGGCATTGGCTTTTCCTCCCCGTTTAAAAATACTCTCCTGCTGTCCTTATCTATTTCAAGACCTCTTATTTTCAACACATTTCCGTTTTTCCTCTTATTTTCGGCTTCTCCCATGTTGCCGCCTGTACCGTTTCTTCCGCCTCCCGTAAGCCTTTCAAATCTTGCTATATGGCTCTTGACTCTCGCCATAAGCTCATTCGGGCTGAAGGGTTTTGTCATGTAATCATCCGCTCCAAGGCCCAGGCCCCTCACCTTATCGATATCGTCCTTTCTGGCAGACAGAATAATAAGTGGAGTTTCCAGTTCCTTTCTTATTTTTGAGCAGACCTCAAATCCGTCCATCTCCGGAAGCATAATATCAAGTATAATCAGGGAATATTCCCCGCTCAGTGCCATCTCAAGGCCCTTAGCGCCATCCGCAGCAACATCACATTCATATCCGTTTATTTCCAGATAGTCACGCTCAAGCTCCGCAATACTTTTGTCATCTTCTATAACCAAAACTTTCATTTCCGCACCTCTTACATTTAATCTGCACACAGTAACCTTTTAATTTTCCTTTTCCCTGACAGGGAAGTACATATATACCTCTGTTCCTTTGTTTTCTTCGCTCTTTATCCATATTTTCCCGTGGTGATTTTCCACAATCTGCTTTGAAATGCCCAGTCCCAGTCCGTTTCCCTTTATATTGCTTCTTGCTGCATCTCCTCTGAAAAATCCGTCGAAAACCCTGCCCAGGTCATTTTCTTTTATGCCCTTGCCTGTATCACACACAGAGCATAGTGCGCCCATTCCTTCATGCTTCAGGCTTATTGATATGCTTCCGCCTTCCTTATTATATTTAACTGCATTTGATACCAGATTGTCAAAAACTCTTTTCAGCTTCATTTTATCGCCTACTATTGAAACCGGTTCACTGCATATATCTGCTTGAAAATTTAAACCCTGCTCAGTAACTTCAGCTTCATATCCCCCGAACAGTTCTCTTAAATATTCTCCCAGATCCAGAAACTCAAAGGCATAACACATACGCCCCAGCTCCAGCTCCGAATACTCGGACATATTGTCAACAAGTCTTTCAAGCACGACAGCCTTGCTGTAAATGGTATCAAGATACTTATCCATTTTTTCCGGCGTATTTGCGACACCGTCCTTTATCCCTTCAAGGTAGCCCTTTATCGTTGTAATCGGTGTACGCATATCATGTGACAGATTTGCCATCAGCATGGACCGCTCATCCTTCAGTTTAACTTCCTGCTCCGCATTGTTTTTCAGTTTTTTTCTGATTTCATCAAAGGCGCTGCACAAATCATTGAGTTCTGTATCCTCACATGCCATCACTTCAAAATTCAGGTTGCCCGCAGTAATGTTCTCCGCCGATTTTCTAAGCTGTTCCAATGCCCGCTGTATGTATTTTGAGAGTCTGACATTAATATATATACAGGTAGCCAGAACTAAAACCAGCGACAGGAGTGCCCAGACGATAATATATACCAGAATATTGTTTTCAACCGACAGCCGTCCCGTATACAGTCCGCCCGCAATCTCCCACACCTTTCTGAATGCTTCCGGCTCACATGCCGAAAAAACGAACAACAACAGCACCGTAGTCATAACTACGAGTGCTGTTGAAATTATTGCCATTAATGCTGTTTTTCTTATAAATCTCGATTTTAAAGATTTCATATATTACACTTCTTTTCTTTCAAACAGATAATATCCAATACATGCGAATATCATGCCGTATCCCAGAAGCAGGGCTGTCTTTGTCAAGGCTGCTCCAAACGGAAGGGTAACACCTAACCATATGTTGTGCCACTGGGAATATCCGGTAAACACGAGCACGCTGAACTGCGGTATGATTATTCCCAATATGTTCATTCCCACATAAATAATCACACAGATTATGATTGAAAGCGACGGACTTCCCAGTATCTGGTTCATCATCGCCGCAAACAGTATAATCACAAACAGAGGCACTATATCAAGCGCATACGCAAAGAAGCTTTCCACTACACTTACGGAAGCGGCCGAGCTTCCTCCCGCCGCAAGCTTCATAACAGTTGTTACAGCAAACACAAGACCCAGATATATTACTGCCATAATGCCTACTGCACTGACCTTTGAAGCATAAAGCTTTAATCTGCTTACAGGCCTCATAAATCCTGCCCTAATTGTACCATCATGCACTTCAGTTGTAAACAGGTCACATGATGCCATAAAAACCATCAGCGGAATATAAATCTGTATAAAAAACGCCAGCAGCGACATAGGCATGTTGGAAATCATTGAAACCGAAACTGCCGCATCCGAAGCCCTTCCTATCGCCATCTGAATGCTGCCGCAGACAATGCATATAACTGCCTCCGCAAGCAGCAATACAACGTATTTTTTTCTTTTGAATATTTTTGTCAGCTCATTTTGTAAGCTTGCCTTAAAAGCTGTCACGTCCGATTCCTCCTTTATATAACCACAGTCCCTCTTTTTTCCCTTACCTTCATCAGAAAATAATCCTCAAGAGTAGGATTAAGTCTCATCGCTTCCTCCATAGTTTCAAAAGAAAGCATTTCCCCCTCGTGAATGACCGCAACCTTGTTGCAGGTCTTCTCAATCTCAGGCGCAAGATGACTGGCTATTAAAAACGAAGTCCCTTTTTCCTTCGCCAGCTTGTTTATTATTTCACGTATCTCAACAGTACCCTCTATATCAAGCCCGTTTGTAGGCTCATCCAGAATAATAAGCTCAGGTTCTGACAGTATCGCAAGTGCCAGTCCCAGCCTCTGTTTCATTCCAAGTGAAAATCTTCCGCATTTTTCCTTCTCATACTGGCGTATCCTCACAATATCCAGAACATGATTTATTCTTTCCGCATCCACATCCGGATAAAACCTTGCCGCCATTTCAAGGTTCTGTCTTGCCGTAAGATTTTCATAAATAGCGGGTCTTTCTATAAGCCCCCCGACTTTATGCAACGCTTTTTCCACGTTGCTTTCCACATCTTCTCCAAAAATCAGTACACTTCCTTCAGCCCCGTGTACCAGTCCCATCACAGTTTTCATAATTGTCGTTTTTCCCGAGCCGTTAGGACCAAGCAGTCCTATTACATCGCCCTTCTCCATGGAAAAGCTTATGTTCTTTACCCCTCTTCCGTTCCTGTATAATTTTGTTAAATTATTAACTTCCAAAATCTTTTCCATCTGACATATCCCTCTTTCAAAAACTCCAAGCCGGGGACTTCTCCCCGACTTGGACAGATTCATTAATCAAGCTTAGCTAATCCTGTAGTATCAAACTTAGGCACTTTTGTGCTACCGTAATCTGAGCAGTCAAGCTCCATCTTCACAGTCAGTTCATGTGTCTTTCCGTCCATATCTTTTCCGGTCATTACCACTACGATATCATTGCTTACGAGCTTTCCGTTATTATCTACTGTAAAGTAACATGAAGCATTGCTTATATAAGCATCATCACCCATTACATGTATCATCTGTGTATCAAGAACTCTTGGATTTGCTTTTGTATATGCATCATAAGTTGCATAATACTTGTAGCTTCCGTCAGCCTTTACCTGAACTATACCCTTGTCACCTTTGTCTTCGAGAATCTGTTCATACTGTTCGGAGAAATCATCACAGATTTCATCAGCTTTTTCATCCCAGTTTCCATCCCATTCTTCACCCTTTTCCTGTTCGTAGTATACAGCAAAAGCCTTTTCATAGTTTTCATAAGTTACAAAACTTGAGTTGTCACTTGTGTCTGACTCCATAAACAGCAATGAAAGTCCAACATTTACGATTTCAGGAATCTGCTTTCCCGAAAGCTCTACTGCGTAGTTTCTGTTGTCACCGTCTTTGTTTTCAAGCACAAAGTTGTTTTTCAGATCTCCTACCATAGTGTCCGCAAACAATTCCATAAATCTGACAGCTTTCTTTGTCGTCTCATCCTTCGGATCCATTCTTTCAAACTCTGCACCATCGTATACCCTGTAACCGTTTTCTTCCGGATACATCACATATCTCTTGCCTCCGTAGGTAGTTTCCTTTTCATATACGGTTTCTGCTCCGTTTATATTGTTTGCTGTAGCTTCAATTGAACAGTTCTTTCCGTCTGCCATAAATCTTCCAGCAAATACAGCCTGCTCTTTTCCGTCAAGGCTAAAACTGATTCTGCCGTCAACAGTATAGTTGTCATCATAAAGCACCAGACTCTTCATAGCTTCTTTATAGTTACTGTACCCTTTTGCATCATCATAACTCGCATAAGCGGACGATGTAACCAGGATTGCCCCAAGTGCAAGGCAGGTCGCCGTAACCGCATGCTTCTTCGTTTTCATTCCTTCGAAAAATTTAAATTTCATCTCAAATTCCTCCCTTTGTCATAATGAAAAATTTCTAATCCCCGGGCATTACGAACTTTATTTTTATACCCTAATCCCATGCTCATATGCCCGAGCTCCTTTTGACATTTTTTATTCTAAAGGGTAATGTTTAAAAAATCTTAAACAAAATATTAACAGTTTATTAACTTTAAAAGCCACGGCGAAGATGCCGCAGCTTCGGTTGATATTCTTTATTATAACTGCTCAATTTCTCTGATTTGAAGGCCCGTGCATTTTGCTATCAATTCAAAATCAAGTCCTTCTTTTTTCATATTGGCTGCCGTCATACGCGCTTTTCTGTACTCACCTTCAGCTATACCCTGTTCCATGGCCTCTTTGCGTAAATAATCCATTGTAGCCTTTTCATCGTATTCTGTCAGTAGTGTGTTCATAACTTCCCCCTTATTCTTAATCAGGAATTCTCTAAGGACATTTTCATTTATGCACTCTTCTACCGCTTTATATATTGCCTCTTCTATTGGCCTTTCGGACTTATACAACTTGATTTTGCCTATCAGGTAAGCATACTCCTTCAATGTCCGGCACTTTTCCATCAGATCTTTATTATGTCCGATATTTA
>JBJETA010000025.1:0-21391 GCA_051883075.1 Anaerovoracaceae bacterium | reverse complement strand
GTCTGATGTTAACGGTCCTGTTGCAATAATAACTATTCCGTCTTTTGCCATTTCGTCAATAAAGGATTCTGCATATTGACGGTTTTCAGTTTCTTTCAGCTTAAAAAATATGTAATTTGCCGCAGGAGGATAAACTTTATAGCCTAAAGCCTCAAGTCCGGCCGCAAGTCTTTTTCTTTCTTTAAAAATCAGTTTTCTCGCCGTTTCAAGATATTCACTTTCTTTAAGCGCCTGTATTCCGGCCTCCTGTGCCACCAAAGAAACTCCCCATGGCTGCCCTGTCTCATATACAGCTTCAAGAAGTTCACGGTTTCCACAAATGCCATATCCGAGCCTTAAGCCGGGCATAGCATAATTCTTTGTAAATGCTCTCAGTATAAAAAGATACGGATTCTCACCGATTAGATGCTTTACCGTAACCTTCTGAGGATCTTCAAGAAAATCTATAAAGCATTCATCAACCACAGCAATAATCTTTTCTGTCCTGCATTTCTCCAGAATTCTTTCCAAAAGCTCCGGAGGTATAAGTCTGCCTGTGGGATTGTTGGGGTTACATAAAAAAATCATATCAATGTCCGACATATCATCAAGAACCGCATCGGTTAAAGAAAAATCTTCTTCCTCTTTCAGTCTGTGACATACAACCCTGCATCCCGAAAGTTCCAAAGCTTTCTCGTACTCAGCAAAGGTAGGGGCAAGAACCAGAGCTTTTTCCGGTTTAACTGCAAGGACCAGACGAAAAATCAAGTCTGCAGCTCCGTTTCCGAAAATAAGATTTTCAAAAGCAACCTGCTCTTTTTCCGCTACCGCTCTTCCCAGCTTTCTGCAAAGAGGGTCGGGATAACTGTCACAATATTCAAGAGCTTTTATTACAGCCTCTTTAACGCCCTGCGGTATTCCTAAGGGATTTATATTTGCAGAATAGTCCAGTATGTCCTCTTTTTTTCTGCCTTTCTCCATTGCAGTGTAAATATCACCGCCATGTACAAGATTTTTCATATTTTATGCTCCAATCATAAGATAATAAGATATATCGCAGCCCTGACAGCCAGACATAACAACAGGAATAATGCCGCTGCCCCATAAAGCAATCTGTTCGCCTCTGCTATGTCCTCATAACAAACGCTTCTATTTTTGTCACCTATTGTTTTTTTAGGATAAAGCTTTCCAAAATAGTACGCATCTCCCGCAAGCTGAATATTCAGTGCCCCTGCACAAACTGCCTCTGTCTGTGCGCTGTTGGGACTTGCATGATTAAATCTGTCACGCTTAAATATTTTATAAGCGTTCCTACCGTCCATTCCCAGGATAAATGCCGCTAAAATCATCATAACTCCCGCAAGCCTTGCAGGAATAAAATTCACAGCATCATCCAGCTTTGCCGAAAATCTTCCAAAAAACAGATATTTGTCGTTTTTATAGCCAACCATAGAATCAAGGGTGTTTACAGCTTTATATAAAAAGCCCAGCGGTGCACCGCCAACAGCCATAAAAAGCATAGGTGCCACGGTACCGTCAGATGTGTTCTCCGCAACGGTTTCCACAGCAGCCTTCGCAACCTGCTCTTCGCTGAGATTTTCAGTATCTCTTCCCACAATCATTGAAACCTTTTTTCTTGCCTCTTCAAGGTCTCCCTTTTTCAGTTCCTCATAGACCTTCATACTCTCTGTTTTAAGAGCCTTTATTGCCAGTATCTGATAGCACATAACCGTCTCCATTGCCACACCCAGCCATACATTTACCCTGTATGCCATAAACAATATTGCAAAGGACACGAAAAACGAAAGAAGAGGAATAACGATGCCCAGAACAATACCTGCTGCAAGCTGTCCTTTTTCACTCTTCGGGAACATTCCTCTGAGTATTCTTTCGCCGGCTTCTATTGCCTTTCCTATCAGCCTTATGGGATGAGGAAGAAAGTGAGGGTCACCTATAATAATGTCAATGAAAAATGCAGCCGCCAGAGGTAATAAGTATACTATCATAATACTGTCTCCGTAAGTTTTTCTATCATACTGTCTATGGTCGCTTTTTCTGAAACTGTTACCTTCATGCCGTACTCTTTTGCGGCAGCCGCCGTCTGTTCGCCTATGCACAAAGCATTAACATTTTTAAAATCAGCATCCGGATTAAGCTTTACAAAGCCTCTTACAGTAGATGCACTTGTAAATGCAACCCAGTCAACAGATTCATCATAGCTTGTGAACTGTTCTTCCATGCCTTCCTTTGTGTCATAGACAGCTATATCATCAAAATCAATGTCCGCTTCTCTCAAAGGCTTTAAAAGGTCATCAGTGCCTATGGCTGCTCTTGGTATAAGTATTCTTTCTCCTTTTTTTACCTTTTCAGCAAGGAGTATTCCCAAAGAATGTCCTGTATAAACATCCGGCATCAAATCAGTGAAAATTCCTTTTTCTTCAACTGCACGTGCAGTAGCAGGTCCTATAACCGCGAACTTCAAGTCTCCAAGGCTTCTTATATCCATATGCTTTTCACGCATAGCTTCATAAAAAGCATCAACACCTGCCACACTTGTAAATACAACCCATCTGTATTTTTCTATCTCTGAAAGAGCCTTGTAAAGTTTCTCATTTTCCCTGATTCTGCAGGTTTCAACAGCAGGCATCAGTACAACTTCCGCACCCAGTTCCGAAAGCTTCTGCGCAAGTGTTGAATTTCTGTCCTTAGGTCTTGTTACCGCCACCTTTAAAGTACCAAGCGGTCTGTCTTCTGCCCAATGGAAGTTTTTCTCCAAAGCACATACCTCACCCACTATTATTATAGCAGGAGTTCCTATACCCGCCTTTTGCGCATCTTCAGGAAGCTTTGAAACTGTTGAAACAACTCTTCTCTGATGAGCTGTAGTGCCCTTTTCCAATATAGCAGCAGGCATATCAGGGTCCATTCCGGCCTGAACAAGCTTTGCACATATCTTAGGCATAGCAACTACACCCATAAGAAATATCATGGTTCCTCCCATCTTAACGAGTGAATCATAATCAATCTCAGCCTCATCAGACTTCTTTGTATGTCCTGTTATAATGTGCAGACATGAGCAGCAGTCTCTGTGAGTTACAGGAATACCGTTATATGCAGGTACGGATACTGCCGATGTTATGCCCGGAACGATTTCAAAAGGTATGTCATTTTCACAGAGAAGCTCAAGTTCTTCACCGCCTCTGCCGAAAACAAAAGGGTCACCGCCCTTAAGACGTACAACTCTGTTGCCCTTTAATGCTTCTTCCAGAAGTATCTTGTTTATTTCATGCTGCGGAACCGGGTGATTGCCCGCAGTCTTTCCCACAAATATTTTCTTTACGTGTGAAGGTATCATGGCTAAAATGCCCTGTCCTACCAGTTTATCATAAACAACCGAATCCGCCGATTCCAGAAGTGCCTTTCCTTTGAGAGTAAAAAGCCCTGCATCGGAAGGTCCTGCACCTACCAGCCATACTTTTCCTTTTTTTCCGTTACTCATTTCGTTTCTCCCTTCAGCCTCTTTGCAAGAGAAACAGCAAGTTCTTCACCCCTGCTCTTTTCTCCTTTTATGCTTCCTCTCTCTGTAATGCCCGTATTTTCATCACAGTAAAGGCCTCTTATCAGTATTTCATCACCGCAAATCTCTGCGTAAGCACCTATAGGAGCACTGCAGCCGCCGTCAAGATATGTAACAAACGCTCTTTCCGCTGCTGCCTCCAGTCTTGCATCTTTATCATCAAGGCATTCAAGCCAGCTGTAATCCTCTCCTGCTCTTCCCTGAACAACAAGAACACCCTGTCCCGCTGCAGGTATCATTTCATCAGGAGTAAATTCACGTCCGATTCTTTCTTCCAGTCCTAGTCTTTTCAGTCCCGCAGATGCAAGCACAATAGCTCCGTATTCACCTGAATCCAGCTTGTTCAGTCTTGTCTGGACATTACCGCGAACACTTTTCTGTTCTGCTTCAGGATAAAGGGATTTAAGCTGTATATTTCTTCTCGGGCTTGAACTTCCGATAGGCTTGGTTAAGTCGGGTTCATTTTGTCCCTTTGGGAAAACCAGAACATCTGTCGGTCTTTCTCTTTTTGGAAATGCAATAAGAGGAAGATCCTCTGGAACCTCCATAGGCATATCCTTCAGACTATGCACCGAAATGTCTATTTCGCCTGCTCTTAAGGCTTTATCCAGTTCCTTTACAAACAGACCTTTGCCGCCTATTTTGTCAAGAGTTTTATCCAGTATCTTATCTCCCGTTGTCTTCATGGTTACAAGCTCTAGTTCAAGCTCGGGATGATGTGCCGCAATCTGCTCCATAACAAGTTTTGACTGTATAACAGCCAGCTTGCTGTCACGGCTGCCTACTATTATTTTTTTCTTATTCATAATCTGCTCCTGTTTGTTCCAATTCACGCTCAAGCACATTTTTTATAAGCTTTTTACCTCTTACGGCCAGGCTGTGGTCTAAACCGCCTGCCGTAATTCCAACTGTCAGATTTCCCTGACGTACAACTGCGGGAAAATAAAAATCACATTCTTCCTTTTTGTCCGCAACATTGACCTTTATGCCCTTTTCCCTGCACAAAATGCCTATTTTTCTGTTCAGCTCCCTGTCATTTGTTGCTGCAATGACCATATCTCTTCCCTCTAAATCCTTTTCCTCAAACTTTCGTTTTATCAGAACAGGCATATTTCTTTCGTCTTCAGTAAGTTCCTCTATCAACGGAGCTACTATGGTCATGTTCACATCAAAATCACGAAGGATATTTATTCTCCTTGAGGCTATTTTTCCGCCTCCGACTACAAGTATATTTTTTCCGCTTATATCTACAAACTCGGGAAACCATTTTGCACTTTCTTTTTTATGTTCTTCAATACCGCAAAGCTGCATTACTTCTTCAAGGCTTTTTCCCTCTTCGCAGACAGGTCTGCCTATAATGATAACCTTCACTCCCGCCGCAGAAGCCGCAGACAGCTTTTCTTCAAAGCCTCCCGCTTTTCCCGATTCTTTTGTGACAAGATATGATGCACCGGTCTGACGAAGAAGCGCAAGATTTGTATCGTGCGAAAACGGTCCCTGCATACATATCAGATGAGCTGCATCAAAACCAAGTTCAAAAGCTTTAGATACCATCTCAGGCGTAGGAAGAATCCTCGGATACAATCTCTCACCGAAATTTTCCAAAGCCGTATAAGTGGCAAGTTCCTTGCTTCCCGTAGTCAGAAGTGCCTTTCCTTCATGGCTTCGCAGATATTCGACCGCACTTTCCGTATCAGGCACCACGGTATAGCTGTCGGAAATCTCACTTTCCGCCCTCAGCAGGCGGATATACTCCGCACCGCTTTTGGCCGCCGCCTCTTTTATGTTCCCGGAAACTGCCGCCGCATACGGATGTGTCGCATCTATTATCCTAAAAATGTTTTCACTCTTTATAAGTGCCTCCATCTCATCTTCGTCAAGTCTTCCCGTCCTTACGCTGAGTTTTCCGCCGGATTTCGGCAAAAGATGTCCTCCGTGCTCCGTAGCCGCACATACTATAAATTTGCCCTGTGCATTTTTACTGTCCGCTATAGCCTCAGCCAGCTTTCTGCCTTCGGTTGTTCCCGCAAATATAAGCGTATTATTCATTATCCTCACCCAGTCTGTAACCTCTTGAAGTTACCATTTTTCCGTTCATCTCCCTTGTAGTGGAGTTTCCTATGTAAACAGTAGAAAACATATCTACTTTTGTATTTCTAAGTTCCGAAAGCGTAAGCACAGTTCCGCTTTCACCTTCACGTCCTATATTTTTCGCTATGCCGCATACCGTATCGCCGCTTTTATGCTTCATGATGATGTCACACGCCTTTTCAAGATAATCATGACGCTTAACGCTTGAAGGATTGTAAAGACATATAACAAAGTCTGCCATCGCCGCGCATTCAAGTCTTTTTTCTATTCTTTCCCACGGAGTCAGAAGGTCGCTCAAGCTGATTACCGCAAAATCATGTATAAGCGGTGCTCCCAGCACAGCTGCACCGCTGCAGGCAGCAGTTATTCCCGGTACAACCTCTATCTCAATAGGAGGATATTCCTGTGCGATTTCATAAATAAGACCTGCCATGCCGTATACGCCCGCATCTCCGCTACAGACCATTCCCACAGTCTGCCCTTTAAGTGCTTCTTCAATTGCAAGTCTGCATCTTTCCACTTCCTTTTTCATTGGAGTTGAAAGCAGCTTCTTATGAGAAAATTTTTCTTTAATCAAATCTATATAAACTGTATATCCCGTAATGACCTGACATTCCTCAAGTGCCTGAACCGCTCTTCCTGTTGCCTGGGACAGTTCTCCCGGCCCCAGTCCTACCACATATAATTTCATATATTACCTCTTTCGTTTTGTTCTGCCCGTCTTCAATGTATCACGCATGGAAGATTCCTTCAGTGCTGAAAGACAATCCTGCCATTCCTCCTTTGGAAGTGTATCCCGAAGTCCGAACAATAATTTTTTAACCGCCTTGTCCACTGCAGCTTCGACCTCCTGCAGTTTTTCTTCCTCCTGCTTTTCCATACGTTTGCACGCATCGTCCGCAGTGATGGCTGCAATTTCCTTTACCGTATCAATATGCTTTCTGAAGTCAAACCATACTTCAAGTTCTTTTCTGTATTTTTCAAGTATCTCAAGTGAACGTTCCTGCACTTTTTCCGTATGTGCTTCAGTATACGCATCACTCAGCCTGTCCATATCATAAAGTTCTATGCCCTGATAATGACCTGCCTCCGGGTCAATGTCCCTTGGAACCGCCATATCTATCCAGATTGCCGAATCAAAGCTTTTCCCTTCAAGATTTTCTCTCGTAACAGTAAAATGAGGACTTGCCGTTGCACTTATTACCACTCTGTTTTTATCAAGCTCGGCAATTCTTTCATCATAATCTATCATTCGGCAGCCTTCCGGGATAATGGAATCCTGACAGTCATTTACATGCATTCTTTTTCGCAGAGTCATAGTCACTTTTGCACCGCTTTCACGCAGTGCATTTGCCACAAGCTTACCCATCTGTCCGTTTCCTATGATAAAGCACGGCAAATCCTGCACACTTCCCATCTTTTCCTTAAGAAGAAGCAGAACATTTCTTGCGGCAGAAGGACTTGCGTTTTTGATTTTCACATTTGTTTTTACATCTTTTCCTGCTGCTATTGCCGTCTGGAACAGTTTTTCTGTAACCTTGTCCGCACAGCCACATGATCTTGAAAGCTCTAAAGCGCCTCTTATCTGTGAAATAATCTGATCCTCACCGTAAATTCTCGATTTAAGACCGCATATGAGCTGAAACAGATGCATAACAGCTTCATCTCCCTGTCTTTCAACAGACAGATGCTTATGTTCTTTTTCGCTGCAGCCCTTTGCATTGCATAGCATTGAAAACGGATCCGCCTCTTTTCCACTTATACAGCTGATCCAAAGCTCTGTCCTGTTGCAGGTAGAAAGAAGCAGACAGCCTGAAACCATACCCTCACGCTTCCATTTTTCCATAGCCTGCTTTGCCTGCGTTTTTGTAAAAGCAAAAAGCTCACGCTGTTCTATGGAAGCCTTCTGGTGGTCAATACCCGCCATCTTTATTTCCATCATTTGCTTGCCTCCCTGAACTCGTGGGTAAATGACGGGTCATAAAGCTTTGAACGTTCGTAAGTATTTCCTAAAAATTCACCTACAAGAATCAACGCAGTCTTCGTTATATTGTTTTCCCTTGCTATATCAGGCAATGTTCCCACAGTTCCGTAGAACACCTTTTCTTCAGGCCATGTAGCTTTATATACTATTGCTGCAGGGGTTTCATCTTTATATCCCCCTGCAATAAGTCTTTCCCTAAGCGGTTCCAAAAGACCTGTACTTAAGAAAATTGCCATAGTCGCCTGATGTGATGCCAGAAGTGATATTTCTTCCTTTTCAGGCACAGGTGTCCTTCCTGCCATTCTTGTGATTATAACCGTCTGTGATACGTCAGGCAGAGTGTATTCAGCTTTAAGTGCCGCTGCCGCACCGCAGAAAGAGCTTACTCCCGGTACTACATCATAATCAATTTTTTCTTCATCAAGCAGATCCATCTGTTCACGTATAGCTCCGTAAATGCTCGGGTCTCCTGTATGAAGACGCACCGTCATCTTTCCTTCTGCTTCACCCTTTTTCATAACAGCAATCACTTCTTCCAGAGTCATTGATGCGCTGTTATATATCTCACAGCCCTCCTTTGCCATCTCCAGATGTTCCTTGTTTACGAGAGAACCGGCATAAATAATGATATCGGCCTCCTTAAGAAGATTCTGTCCTCTTACTGTTATCAGATCCGTAGCGCCGGGACCTGCGCCTACAAAATGTACCATTTTTAATTACTCCTTTATTTATCCTTTACAACTACTATTGAAAAATAACTTGCCTCAGGGTCAATTTCATCTGCCGAGCTGAACACTCTTTCACCCTCCATGCCGCAACGTTCCACCATCTTGACAGACCAGCGCTGTGACTGCTCCTGTATCATTTCTTTGATTTTTCCTATAGCTTTACCGCTTTTCATCAGCACCTTTGTACCTTTAAGCTCCATTGATTCCTCCAGGCCTTTATAGGAAGCCGGGATTATGTGGAGTGCCTCAGAAGCTTCAGTAAGACCTTCGTTTAATCTCGCTGAAACAGCACAGAAGGAAGGAATTCCCGGAATTATTTCAGTTTCATAACCCCATTCCTTAATATAGTCATGCACATATATATATGTTGAATATATGGTCGGATCTCCCAGAGTAAGGAATACCACATCTTTCCCGCTGTCAAGATATCCTGCAATCTGGCGCGCCGCCGCCTCATGGCTTTCCTCCCATGCTTTTTTATCCCTTATCATCGGCATTGAGACCTCAACTATTTCCTTTTCATCGATTTCGGGAACAGCCCCTTTTGCTATGGTATAAGCTGCATTCAGCGTCTGTCCCGAATCCGGAATGACCACTACATCACACTGACGAATAATTTTTACTCCTTTTAATGTCATAAGCTCAGGATCTCCCGGTCCTACTCCAAGTCCATACAATTTTGCCATTACTTATTTTCCTCCTTTTTTTCCGCCTGACTGAGAAAAGCTTCAGTTCCCGGTGTTTCACCGAGATACCCCAGCTGGTTAGAATAAATCATAGCCTCGGTCAGAAGCTTCTTTCCTGTTTTTTCTTCCATCTGCTGTTTTATCGATTTAAGAACAGATTCCCACAGTTCCTTCTCCCTGCCGGTCATCGATTCCCTTATGATTTTTACTGCGTCTTCCGTCGTAACACATTCCTCTACAAGTTTTCCGTTTTCCCCCAGCAGATTTATGTGATGTGACAGAGTTTCCATTCTGCCGTCGCCGTATTTTGAATGGGTATTCATAACTCCTGCGGCAACTTTTATCAGCTTTCCTATGTGTCCCACCAAAAGAACTCCCCTGAATCCGCTTTCAGCAGCATATTCAAGAGCATCTCCTATAAAATTGCTGCACTTTACATAGCTGAGTCCTCTTACTTTTTTTGTTCTTTTTAAAAAGCTCTCTCCGTAATTTCCCGGAGTTATAATCAGATATTCCGCTCCTGCTGCTTTTGCAACATTCATTTCCACTTTTATGGTATCTATCAGAGCCTGTTCACTCATAGGCTCCACTATACCGCTTGTACCGAGTACGGATATGCCTCCTACTATGCCAAGCTTTGGATTGAAAGTTTTTTCAGCAAGCTTAACACCGTCCGGGATGGAAATGATTACTTCAAGGCAGCCCTCATACCCGAACCTTTCGGCAATCCTTCTTACTTCTTCCGTAATCATCCTTCTGGGAACAGGATTGATAGCCGCCTCTCCTACAGCACAGGCAAGTCCCGGCTTCGTAACTCTTCCTACCCCGACACCACCGTCTATCTTTATTTCTCCGGCTTCACCCTCTGCACATTTTACCTGTGCATACACCAAAGCTCCGTTGGTAACATCAGGATCATCTCCACTGTACTTCTTTACACTGCATACTGCAGCACCGCTTTCTTCATAAAGTTCCTCTACAGGGATATTCACCTCTACTTCTTTAGGCGTGATTATCCTTATACTGCAGGCTTTTTCTTTTCCCTCTGAAAGAAGTAACGCTGTTGCTGCACATGCTGCCGCTGCTGCACAGGTCCCCGTTGTGTACCCTCTTTTCAGTATTTTATTGTCTTTTTCTGTATAACTTTCCATATTGCCGTTTTCCTATTTATCCATTGCTTTTTCGGCATGCTTTATATAAATATTTCTGATTTCGGGAAATTCGCCAAGTCCTTTAAGTATGCACTCAACCTGATAGCCTTCTCCCTCAAGCATTGACTTCCACGAACCCTCTTCATCTCCCGCCATATCATTTACAGCATGGTCACCTGCCACAACCATCATAGGCAACAGTGTAACTTTTTCAGGTCCGTATTTACGTAGCTGTTTCATTGCATCCTCAAATTCAGGATAGCCTTCCACCGTACCTACGAAAACATTTTCATATCCAAGAGCCTTAAATCTGTAATCAAGTGCTGCATAAGCTGCATCGGCAAAATGTCCTGTACCATGTCCCATAAGAAGCAGTGCTTCCTCTTTTTTCATATCAGCAAAATGCTTCATAATACCCGTGCAAACTTCCTCATAATCACTGCTTTCTGTCAAAAGAGGCTTTCCGATGCTTACACTTTTAAAACGGCTTCTGAAATTTTCTGCCTGAAAAACCATCTTGTCATATTCATCGCCGTTTATTATGTGGGTCGGCTGTAAAACAACTTCTTCGAACCCTTCGTCCGCAAGCTTTTCCATAGCCTCTTCAACATTATCTATATGCATATTGTCTCTCTTTTTGAGGACATTCATAATCATGCCGCTTGTAAAGGCTCTTCTTACTTCATATTCCGGAAAGCATTCCTTTATCTGATTTTCTATGGCTTCAATAGTCTTTTTTCTTGTTTCTTCATGGCTTGTGCCGAAGCTTACTGCCAGTATGGCTTTCTTTAAGGACATTGCTGTACCTTCCTTTCTCTTATGTAAGTTTCAAGTTCCTCCATGCAGTGAGGCTTTTTTAAGTTTCTGTCAAGTATGCCTGCCTCACAAAGTGTGTCAAACATTCTGAACACTGAAGGCTTTTCCAGATTTGTCATTTCAAGAAGAGTATCATTTGAGAAGATTTCATCGGGAGTTCCTTCTCCTGCGATTTTCCCCTCATGGAACAACACAATGCGGTCTGCCCACAGTAAAGCCCTTTCCACATTGTGAGTTGAAAGAAGAACTGTAATTCTCTTTTCACTGAGTTTGTCTACAATACCGTTTATAATCCCCGTATATTTTGGGTCAAGGGCTGCCGCAGGCTCATCCAGTATCATCAGGGATGGATCCATAACAAGTATGTCTGCAATAGCAACTCTTTTTTTCTGTCCTCCGCTTAAAAAGTGCGTAGGTCTGTCTGCAAAAGGAGTAATGCCCAGTTCGTTCATTACCTTATTTACTTTCTTCTCTGCCTCTTCCTCACTCATACCCAGATTTAAAGCACCGAAAGAAATTTCTTCCTTTACACTTGCGGAAAAAAGCTGGTCATCGGGATTCTGGAAAACAATTCCAACCTTTTTTCTTACTTCAAGCAGACCCTTTCGTGTATATTCAATAGGCTTTTCATCTATCAGAATTCTTCCCTGCTGAGGCTTTAAAAGTCCGTTAAGATGTCTGAAAAAAGTCGATTTTCCTGAACCATTGGCTCCCATAACCGCTACCTTTTCTCCGAATTTTATCTTAAGGTCTATACCTCTCAGGGCTTCAGTACCGTCCTCATATTTGTAATGCAGATTTTCGGCTATTACTATATGTTCCATCTAAAGTCCTCCTTTCATGCTGCAGAATACGGCCAGTCCCAGAAGCAGTACCAGATAAACAGATACCGCCGTCCATTCACTTGTTTTTGCCTTCTGTGTCTCAGAGAGGACATTTATTCTGCCGTCATAGCATCTCGCCTCCATGCCGTCATAAAGTATCGACGCTTTATGTATTGCCTGTACAAGGAGTGCTGCGAGCATATCACCCATGCTTTTTATAGAGGTTTTCATATCCTTGTTTCCAAGTCTGCAGTTCTGTGCATTTGATATCGACAATGCCGAGTCAAGAAGTACAAATATAAATCTGTAAATCAGCATCATAAGCTCAATCAGAATCCACGGACACCGTAATTTTTTCATTACCGCAAGCAGTGATGTCATCGGCGTTGTCAGAATAAGAAAATAAAGACACGACACCGATGCCAGCGATACCGCAATAAGCCTTAATGAATAAATAAGTGAGAACATGGTAATCACTATATACCTGTTTCCAACTGCAAGATTTACAATTCCTACAGGTGCTTCCGACAAATCCATAAGAATTGCAACAGTACCCAGAATCAGAAAAGTGAAAGGCCACATCATCATCCTGATGTAACGAGAAAGGGATGCACCGCTGTATTTTACAGTGAAACATCCCATTATCATCAAAATCAGACATGAGATAATGAACGAGCGGGCTGCCACGCATATAAAGAGACTTCCTACAGCAAAGCTGCATTTCAGACATGCGCTCTTATATCTCCATGGGGACGAATAAGCCAGCTTATCAATCATCATCATATCTCTATTCCTTTTCCTTTTTCATATATTTGTCCCTGCAAATAAGATAACCTAAACCAAATCCGAAAACACCGCCGCCGAGCGCCGCCTGAATACAGAAAAGAAGTGATTCTGTTTCTCCGCCAGGAGGTTCTAAAACAGGCGAAGCCCATGCTTCATATTCAGGATTTATTTCTGCAATTATTTCCTCTGCCTCACCGTCTGCACCTCCGAATTCAGAATCATGGATAAATAACAGAGGCACTACTGCAATCACTACTGCCAAAGCAAGGCAGCATATAATAATTTTTGCATTCTTTGACATATTTACACCCCCATATACCCAAGTTCTGTAAGTTCAGGTTTCGCATAGCTTTCCAGTGCTTTCATTACAACTACCGCCACAAGACCCTCTATCAGAGCCAGCGGAATCTGCGTAAAAGCAAATATAGCCATAAATTCGGCCAGCGATGCCGTAAATCCGCCTATAGGGGAAGGATGTGCCATCGCAAGCTGCGCCGCTGTTATACAATAAGTAAACAAATCGCCTAAAGCTGCAGCAAGAAATACTCCTACCGAATTCGGAGCCTTTAACTTTCTGCACACGGCAAAAACTCCGTATGCCAGAAAAGGACCCGCTATAGCCATTGAAAATGTATTCGCCCCAAGCGTAGTTAATCCTCCATGCGCCAGAAGCAGTGCCTGGAAGATAAGCACTATAATGCCAAGCACACACATAGCTGTAGGTCCGAACAGTATAGCTCCCAGTCCCGTTCCTGTAGGGTGTGAACTGCTTCCCGTTACGGACGGAATCTTAAGCGCCGAAAGCACAAATACATAAGCGCCCATCATAACCAGAAGCAGCAGAGTTTTTCTGTGCTGTGTTACCGTTCTTTTTATTGAAAACAGTCCCAGCACAAAAAACGGGATACATATCACGCCCCAAAAAATACAATATTTAGGTGAAAGATATCCCTCCATGATATGCATGGCGTTTGACTGTACCGCAGTGCCCAATACAACAGCGGCTGCCATGCCGGCTATAAACATTATCTTTTCTGTTTTACTTCTTGTTTTGGTCATTTATTTTCTCTCCTAAAAAAAATAGCTATTCCTCTGGAATAGCACAAAAAAAAGACAAACAGTCTTTTTACACTCTCCCATCGTCCGTAAGAAAATGCACCTATCATCCTTGGCAGGTCTTCTGGCTCAGAGATCATAGCAGCAACCAATCTTCCCATTTTCACAGTGATATGAAACGGTTTCTGCTCCTTCTTTACAGCGGCGTGACCGCGCGGGACTTACACCCGGCTTCCCTATTCTTCCGGCTGGAAAACACCGGACACCAAGAACCTATTCAAATTTCGCATATATTTTAGCACTTTTGTAGCTGTTTTTCAAGTAATATGCTTTTATTTTTTGGATTTCCCATAATTTTCACAGGCTTTTAAAAAGTTTGCCGCAGCAGTTGGATTTGAATAAAAATATATATGCGGATATCCTGCAAAAATATTTTTTTCTCCGATTATACACTGCCAGCTTCTCTTTCTTAAAGGCTTTGAAGCCACAAAACAGTCTCCCGTATTTGTGCTGTCCCAGTAGTGGAACTCATGGGCTTTGATTTTTTCGCCTTTTTGGCATAAAAGATTATCCTTTTCCGCCGTAAGAGTGATATAACCGAAACGACCCAGTTTATTTACAGGATAGCTGTCTCCGGATATTACTCCGGCCATTTCATGGTAAATTCCTTCTTTGTCTGCCAGACGTTCATGAAGATACATAAAGCCTCCGCATTCAGCCATGCACGGCATACCGTCCGCCGCAGCTTCATAAATCTGTTGCTTAAGTCCTCTATTTCCGGCAAGCTGTGAAAGATACAGCTCAGGATATCCTCCGCCGAAAATCATACCTGAAATGCCCTCCGGAAGTACACTGTCTTCAAGCGGACTGAAAAAAACAAGCTCTGCACCAAGCTCTTCCAAAAGTTCAAGATTGTCCTGATAATAAAAACAAAATGCCTTATCCTTTGCAATGCCTATCTTTACCTTCGTTCTCAAAGGCTCAGGCAATGTCGGTTTTTCATAAAAAAGCGAAGGTGTGTTATCTGCCATTTCCACAATAGCTTCAACATCCACGGTCTTCTTAATCTGATCCGCAAGTTTTCTTATGATTCCCTTTAAATCTTTTATTTCCTTTGCCGTAACAAGCCCCAGATGCCTGCTCTCAAGAGAACATTCTTCCATCTTCGGAATATATCCAAGCACCTTTACAGGAAGCTTTTCCTCAATCATATTTTTCAGTTCGGGATACATCATATCGGATATCCGGTTTAAAATCACTCCCTCTATCCTGCTGTTTTTCTCAAATTCCAAAAATCCCTTTATCTCTGCAAGAAGAGAAACAGATTTCCCTCTTGCATCAACCAGAAGCACCGAGGGGGCCTGCAATGCCCCTGCAAGGTCCCAGGAGCTTGCCTCAGACGATATTCCCGCCAGTCCGTCATAATACCCCATGACGCCTTCTATCACTGCTATATCACCTTTTCTGCCGTGCTGTGCCATAAGATATCTGACTGTATTTTCATCTGAAAAAAACAAATCCAGATTTTTTGAAGGTACGCCTAAAACTTCGGTATGAAACATAGGATCAATATAATCAGGGCCGCATTTAAACGATACAGGCACTCTGCCCATATCGCAAAGCGCCTGCAGCAGTCCGCATGTAAAAGTTGTTTTTCCGCAGCCGCTTCCGGCTGCACCTATAAGAAGTCTCGGCATTCTCTTTTCAGTCATTTTTACTTCTCCTTCTGCCCTGTTATGATAAACACCGGATTCTGCGCCGTCATCAGGTGGTAACGACCTGCTTCTTTTGCCCTAGCTGCCGATACCTGTACAATATCCACATCTTCAAAGCCTTCTTCTTCAAAAACCTTAACTGCTTCTGCCAGCGATTCCAGCGCTATAACATTTATTGAAATTCTGATTTGTGGATTTTTTTCAAGCAGTACACGGACAATCTCTGCCATGTTTCCCTTCGAACCTCCTATAAAAGCCTTGTCAGGCTTTGGAAGTCCCTCCATTGCTTCCGGTGCCATGCCGCTGATAACGTACAGATTATCCGCATTGAATTTCTTTTTGTTTTCATGGATAAGAGCTACCGCTTCTTCCCCGGTTTCAATGGCATAAACACTGCCGTCAGAAGCCTGAAGCGCCAGTTCAACGGAAACAGAGCCTGTTCCGGCTCCGATATCATATATTATATCGTCTTTACACACTTTAAGCTTTGAAAGTGTAACGCTCCTTACTTCTTCCTTCGTCATAGGAACTTTTCCTCTGATAAATTCCTCATCCGGTATGCCGTGAGTTACCACTCTCTTCTTTTCACAGCTGTCATTTTGTACAAGCACTACACTTAAAGGCGAAAACTCCATGTCTGCCAGGTTCTCCGCAGTTCCCGAAGTAATCTTCTCATCGCTGTAGGATAACCTTTCTCCTACATACACTTTTGTTTCTCCCAATCCGCTTTCCAGAAGACATCTGCATATATAATCAGGAGAATGCTTACTGTCTGTCAGGAAAAACACCTTCTCATGATTTCTTACTTCATTTAAGAAATTATTCGTTCTTCCGTGAAGACTTATCACCTTAGTATCGTCCCATGACAGCTGGAGCTTTGATGAAAAATACTGCAGGGAGCTTATGCCGGGAAGTATTTCCGTTTCATATCCCCCTTCATTTTTTATAAGCTCTGCCAGTTTTTTTGAACCGCTGAAAAATCCCGTATCTCCGGACATCAGGACAGCAGTCTTTTCCGAGCCGTCATTTTTTATCCACGAGAAAATCTCTGATGATACCACAGCATGACAGATGTTGTAATCTTTCCTGTCAGCATGCTCCAGCACGCTTTCTACCATTCTTTCAGCACCGACCAATGCCTCACATTCTTTAATTGCTTTAAGAGCACCAAAAGTCATGGTATCGGGATTCCCCATGCCTATTCCTATGATGTATATTTTTTTCATTTTTCTATACCCCGAAAAACTCTGCCGCTGCTTCAAGTACAGAGTCAATGTTTTCTTCTGTATGTGCGTAGGAAACAAATCCTGCTTCAAACTGTGCAGGTGCAAAATAGAAGCCCTTTTCCAACATGAAGCTGAAGTATTCTCCATAACGCTTTAAATCCGATGTCTTTGCTGTTTCAAGATTCTTTACAGTTTCTCCTGTAAAGAAAACAGTTCCTATGGAACCTATATGATTTACCTGACATGGCACTCCTGCTTTTTTTACTATTTCCGCAAGACCGCCGAACAGTCTTTCACCAAGCTGGTTAATCTTAGTATAAACCTGTGGATTTTCTTTAAGGTAAGTAAGCTGTGCTATGCCTGCCGCCATTGCAACAGGGTTTCCGCTCAGAGTCCCCGCCTGATAAACGGCACCCAGAGGTGCTATAACCTGCATGATTTCTTTCTTGCCGCCATATGCTCCTACAGGCATACCTCCCCCTATAATTTTACCGAAAGTAGTAAGATCGGGTTCTATGCCCAGAAGTTCCTGCGCTCCGCCAAGTGAAAGACGGAAACCTGTTATAACTTCATCAAAGATAAGCACCGCACCCTCTTCTGTACAGATTTTTCTTATCTTCTGCATAAAGTCCTTTTCAGGAACGACAACACCCATATTTGCCGCAACAGGCTCCATAATAACTGCCGCTATTTCGCCCTTATATGCATCAAACAGCTTTTCCACACTTTCAAAGTCATTGTATCTTGCCGTAAGAGTATCCTGAGCACAGTTCGGTGTTACGCCTGCGCTGTCGGGAGTACCGCCTTCTGCCAGAAGTCCCGAACCCGCTTTTACCAAAAGTCCGTCACTGTGTCCATGATAGCAGCCTTCAAACTTTATGATTTTGTTTCTTCCTGTATAACCCCTTGCCGCACGAAGGGCACTCATAGTTGCTTCTGTACCGGAATTTACCATACGAACCATCTCTATGGAAGGTATGATATCGCAGATAAGCTTTGCCATCTCGTTTTCCCTTGCAGTTGCCGCACCAAAGCTCAGTCCGTCTTCTATAACCTCACGAACGGCAGTCAGCACACACGGATGGTTGTTTCCTAAAATCATAGGTCCCCATGAACCCACGAAGTCCATCATTTTATTTCCGTCTTCATCATAAAGATACTGTTCTTTTGCTTTTTTTATGAAACGCGGAGTTCCTCCAACCGCCTGAAATGATCTTACCGGACTGTTTACTCCTCCGGGTATATACTTCTGCGCTTCTTCAAAAAGTGCAGCTGATTTTTCTGTAAAAGCCATTATCCTATTCTCCCTTCATCAATCATCTCCGCAATGTCCTTTGCGAAATATGTAATCAGCATCTCCGCACCTGCACGGTAAATGCTTGTTGTCGTTTCCGCAACAATAGCCTTTTCATCAACCATTCCCTGGGCTGCCGCTGCCTTAATCATGGCATACTCACCGCTTACACTGTACGCAGCAACAGGTACATTGACATGCTCTCTTACATCTCTGATAATGTCCAGATATGACAGCGCAGGCTTTACCATAACGATATCGGCACCTTCATTTATATCAGCAAAAACTTCCTTTAATGCTTCTCTTCTGTTGTGCCAGTCCATCTGGTATGTCTTTCTGTTTCCCTTGAAGTTGTCAGAACCTGCGGCACTTCTGAAAGGTCCGTAGAAAGCAGAAGCATACTTTGCCGCATACGACATAATAGGAGTATCGATATATCCCGCTTCGTCGAGTGCCCTTCTGATTGCGCCCACACGACCGTCCATCATATCTGAAGGAGCAACCATATCAGCTCCTGCCGCCACCTGTGATACTGCTGTTTTTGCCAGAAGAGGCAGTGTTTTGTCGTTGTCAACACTGTCACCCTTGATGATTCTGCAATGTCCGTGGCTTGTGTACTCACACATGCACACATCACCTATATAAAGCAGTTCAGGCACAGCCTTTTTTGCCGCTCTCAAGGCTTCCTGAATGATGCCGTGTTCATGATATGCCTGGCTTCCGCACTCATCCTTGTGCTGCGGTACACCAAACAGCATTATATTCTGTACGCCCTTCTCTGCAGCTTCTTCAAGTGCAAAAGGGAGAGTGTCGGGGCTGTATCTCTTCTGTCCCGGCATTGCATCTATATCTTTTATAATGTTTTTACCTTCTTCAACGAAAATGGGATAAATAAGAGAATTCTTTGAAATCCTTGTTTCACGTATCATATCCCTTACTCTGCTGTCCATCCTAAGCCTTCGCGGTCTCTGTATCAATTCCATAATGCTCACTCCTTCTATTTCAACCTTAATAAGATTTATCTGTAATCAAACAAAATATTGTCAGCCTTTTTAAGTATACACGATTTTACTCAAATGAAAAACTCAAATTTTTAACTGCCGCCGAAACAGTTACGCCCTGACGGCTTCTTTTCTTGATAATGACCTTTCCTCCGTCCGAGCCTAAAACCGCTGACCGTTCACATACATTGTCAACTCCTGTCACAGAGCTTACGAAATCCGAAGGCTCAAAATCGCCTTTTACCTCAGACAACTGCCGGGCTGAAAACACTCTGAACGGCAGCTGATTCTTTTCACAAAACTCCAGAAGTCCTTTTTCATGTTCTTTTAAGTCTATGGAAACCACCTCCGCCAGTGCCTGCTTTGATATGTTAAATTCCCTCAGTGTGTCTTCCACAAATTCTTCTATAAGTGCACAGTCAATTCCTTTCCTGCACCCTATGCCCAGCACTATGCTCCTTGGAATAAGGCTTAAATTTCTTTTACCCTCTCTTTCCATATATGTAATGTCCAATGCAGTCTTATCGCCTTCTCCGTATTCAAATCCGGCAGGCAGCTTTCCCGTTATTTCAAAATCGCTCATTATACCTATTTTCTTACCCTCAAGCAGCTCCGCCGAAACTTTTTTTGCCAGCTTCATATCTTCTATATAAAGCTCATTTTTCTTTGCCCAGGAGTCTACTGCAAGCAGACTGTTTATATCCGTTGCCGTCGTTATAACAGGTACTGCACCAATTTCTTCCGCCAGCGCTTCTGCCAGTACATTTGCTCCGCCAATATGTCCTGACAGCAAAGGTATAACATACCTGCCCTTTTCATCAACTGTGATGCATGCAGGGTCTGTAGTTTTGCTTTTTACAAACGGAGCTATTGCCCGTACCGCAATGCCTGTTGCTCCAATAAAAATCAGTCCATCACAACTGCCGAACTGTTCTTCTGTCCAACTTCTCAAATCAGATAAAACTGTTTTCAGGTTCTCTCCGCCTTTAAAAGTTCCTTTTTTATATCCTTCATATTCATATCCAAGTTTTTTCAATGCTTCCATCATTATTTCACAGGTCATGCATCCTCCTGCTGTAAATGCTATCAAAGCAATCTTCATAATAGGAATCTCCTTGTCCATATAATCTGAATTTCATTATATGCCAAGCAGACTTTAAGGGCAAGGGGGATTTTGTGTGCCTTTCCTCTTCAAAAACATAAAAAAGCTGCGGCAAAATCACCGCAGCTTTTTAATAAGCTAAATATCCGTCTGATTAAATTACTTTAATTCTACAGCAGCGCCAACTTCTTCTAACTGCTTCTTCATAGCTTCAGCTTCAGCCTTGTCAACGCCTTCCTTCAATGTTGAAGGAGCTCCGTCTACCATTTCCTTAGCTTCCTTCAGACCAAGACCAGTTATTTCTCTAACAACCTTGATAACCTTGATCTTTTCAGCACCAGCTGATGCTAATACAACGTTGAAGTCAGTCTTTTCTTCTTCAGCACCACCAGCAGCGCCACCAGCAACAGCAACTGCAACTGGAGCAGCAGCTGATACTCCGAATTCTTCTTCACATGCTTTAACTAATTCATTTAATTCTAAAACTGTCATAGCCTTTATAGCTTCGATGATCTGTTCCTTGTTCATTTTAAATCTCCTTTTCTTTTATTATTGCTAAATGCAACTTATTTCTATTCCTGCCGCTTATGCGGCTTACTGATAATTTTTCGTATCTTCATGGATTCAGGCCACGCCCGAATACCACACTTCCTTAAGCTTCAGCTTCAGCCTTAGCGTCTGCGATAGCCTGGAATGTTCTGACTGCCTTGGATACAGGTGACTGGATGCTACCCATAAACTTAGCAATAAGTTCGTCTCTTGAAGGTAATGTTGCGATAGCTTCAACACCCTTAGCATCAAAGAAGTTTCCTTCGATAACGCCTGCCTTGAATGCCATCTTCTTGTATTCCTTGATTACTCCGTTGATTACTCTTGCAGGTGCAACAGCATCGTCATAGCTGATAGCAAGTGCACTTGGTCCCTCCAATACTTCAGCAAGACCTTCGTACTGAGTTCCCACAATAGCTCTCTTTACAAGAGTGTTCTTGTAAACAGTGTAATCTACGTTAGCTTCACGAAGCTTTTTTCTCATGGCATCAGCTTCAGCTACTGTAGTTCCGATATAGTCTATAACTACTGCTGACTGAGCCTTTTCAAGCTTACCCTTTATTTCGTCAATAATAATCTGTTTTTCTTTCTGTGCTTCTACTGACATTCTATACTCCTTTCCTTGTCTGCCTGCCTTCTGCGTTTATTGCTGCAACACCGAAGTGTCATATTCTGTATATGATCTGCCTGCAACTACCATGACATGCAAACAAATTTTTAATGGGGTACTCCATAAAAAAGTCCCTGCCAATCATAGACTGACAAGGACAATATCATTTATATTGTACCTCGGCGGGAAATTAAGCAATCGTGTCCATTGCATATA